>DASYZS010000146.1:0-19978 GCA_035945895.1 Candidatus Dormiibacterota bacterium
GAGCGGTCCGGGCGCGGTCAGCGCCGCCAGCGCGCCGCGTAGCGGCGGCGGCACTGAACCGAGGGTCGACGTCACTACCTCGCGCAGCGGTTCGACCACTGGCGCAAGCGAGCCGCGCAGCTCCCAGCGTCTGAGGAATCCGGCCGGATCCGCTGAGGCACGCACCCGGCCGGTGATCCGGTAGATCGCGCTCGTGATGTAGGCGAGCGGTCCCGCGCCACGCCGCCGCGCCGCGAGGCGCGTCGCCGAGACGGCCTGCCGCTCGAGGCCCGCGATGTCGATGAGACCGAGCGCACTTCGCGCGACAGACGAGACGGCGCGGTCGCGCCGCGCCTTCTCGATCAGCGGGGAAATGGTCTCCAGCACACCCGCGGTGGCCGCGAGGTCACGCACTGCCTGGCGCGCCTCGGCGCCGACGCGATCGGCGACCACGCGCTTCGCCTCGACACCGGACTCGAGCCATTCGCGCAGCCCGCCGATGCCTGCTGCGCCTTCGCGCGCGCGCGTCAAGACGACCTCGATGTCGCCGGCGCCGTCACGACGCAGCTGCTTCCGCATGTCGTCTGCAATCCGGTCCGCGTCCGTCCCGCTCAGCAGGTCGCTACGGTTGAGCACGACGACCTCACGGCGGATGCGCGGCGCGAACTCCTTCAGATAGCCGCGGTGCATCACGTCATCCATGTACTTCTCTGGGTCCACGACCCACGCGACCGCGTCGACGCGCGGAAGCAAGGCGTCCACGCGTTCGCGGTGCTCGCGAGCTATGGAGTCGAAGTCGGGAAGGTCGACCACGGCTACGTCAGCGTGCGCGCCTCCTGAGTGCTCTCGCAGCTCGGTGATGCCGAGCCACTGCAGCAGTTCCGCCAGCTCGCGCCGGCGACTCGAAGGAATCCACGCGACCGCCTCCGATGTCGTCGGTCGGCGCGCGCTTGCGGCGCTCACGTTCTCGCCCGCGATGGCATTCAACAGGGTGGACTTGCCTACGCCGGTGCCACCGGCCAGCGCCAGTACGTATGTGGTGCTCGGGAAACCTAGCCGCGCGCGGGTCGTTTCCCGCGTCGCTTCGGCGACGCCGGTGTCGAGGCCGAGCGCCTTCGCGGACTCGATGGCTTCGTCAAGATTCGCGAGACAGCGCTCGACGCTCACGGCGCCATGCCATCGACCGCCGTGCGGAGCTCGGCCGCAAGATCGCGCAGCCCTTGCGGCGCGGGTACGAGGTCGTCGAAGCGGTTGCGCTCGGCTGCGAAGAGCGAGGTCAGCAGCTCAGTGAGGCGCTCCCGCGCCCTGGCGATGAGCTCGGCCATGGCGCGCTCGCCGAATATCGCTTCGAGGAGCTTCTGGTTGAGGACGGCCGTTCCCGCGGCTATTCCCACCTCGGTTCCGGTGAGGCCGGCCGTGTGCACGAAGACCGCCAGCATCACGGCGACGCTGACCGCGTTGACGCCGAGCGCAGCGACCTGCGCGACAGTGCGCTTACGCCCTGCGTGTGAGCGAACGTCGTCGCCGATCGCGCGCATCCACTCACCGAGGCCCTGCTCGAACGCCGCGCCGAAGCGTTCGGACGCAGACCAGAGAGCAGGATTGCGAGCGACGAGCGCCGCGGCATCCGATCGCTCGGACCATGCCAGCGCCGTCCGCCGCGCGGCTGCGGTCGCGCGAAGTCGGCCGAGCGCCTCCAACGTGCCTGTCATCTCCGCCTCGACCGCTGTAATCGGGGCCGCCCTCGTTCCGCGGAATGCGGTCGCGACCATCGCGCGGAGCCTGCCGATCCCTGAGGAGATGAATCTTGCTACCTGGTCTGCGCCGACGAACTCGTTCCATCGGCGCAGCACCTCCTCGCGCAGGATAAGTCCGCCTTGCAGCTCCCTGATGAGCGAGGCGAGCTCTTCCGAGTAAGTCGACGTGGCGATCCGCCGCAGCGCGTCGGCGTCGATGGCCTCGTGCTCGAGGTCGTCGGCAATCGAGTGCGTGAGCGGCGCGAGACCGACAAGCGCGCCGGCCAGCGCCCTCGTCGCAACGACGCGACGCTCGTCCGCCTCGGCGGCAAGACGTGCGATATGGTCGAGAACGGGACGTACCTTTTCGCGGGCAAGCCCGTTGACGGCAGGATCGATATCGCCCTCGTCGACCACGATCAGGTCGCTCATCTCTTCTTTCCCGGTCTGGCGGAGCAGCCGTCCCGCATCGGCAACGACGGACGCATGGTCGTCTTCATCGGCCGGCACGCGATTCAACACGACCACAAGCGGAAGACCGCGCTCGCGCACACGACGAAGTACGTCCCAGGGGACGAGGTCGGCGTAGCGGGTCGCGGTCGTAACGAAGAAGCAGAGGTCGCCGGCCTCCACCAGCACGTCCGCCAGCTCGCGGTTGTTCCGCTCGACGGAGTCGATGTCCGGTGCATCGATGACGGCGACGCCGTCGGTGGTCGCTGGAGTCGCCAGCCGCAGCCTCTCTTTGGCGATGGCGGCGAGACGACCGCTTGCGAGGATCAGCTTGGCATCGCTCTCACTCGCGTAGAGGATTGCGTCCTTCGTCGTCGGCCGGAGCACACCCGCGTGGCTCACCTCCGTGCCGGCGATCGTGTTCAGCAGCGACGACTTGCCGGCGCCGGTTGGTCCGACGAGCAGGACGAGCAGAGGTGCGTCGATGTCGGCGACGCGGGGACGGATGAAGCCGGCGAGGTGGTCGTGCAGCTGCCGGGCGCGCGCCTCGGCCGCGGGGTTCGCGGTTTCAAACTGCAGGCGCTGGCCCGCGAGCGCCGCCAGACGATCGCACCGCGCAGTGAGATCGGACGCGTCCACTGCCTCGCACTCTACTTAGCGCGAGGAGTCTTAGCGGCGGACTCCGGGCACCTTCGACGGAGAATTCGCAGCGCCGCCCCCGGTTGGTTGACTAAGGGCGGTCGAGCAGCACTCGACGCCTACACGGAGGCACTGCGCGGACTGCTCGGCGGGTTGGCACCGTGAACTGCCAATTCGACGGCCGACGCAATGCTCACGGCCATGGCTGCGAACGCCACGCCGATCAAGGCTGCCACCGCGCCAAGGTTTCGCATCGGAGAGAGCCAGTGGCTCGTCAAGTAGCGTCCGAGCACCAGATCGCTCGCCTCATTTGGGATTGGCCACAGCGACCAGTCGAAGTCGACCGAGTCGTAGATCGCCTCAGTGCCCGGGGTCGCCTCGTCCTTTATGAAGGCAGCACCTTGAGGCGCCGCGTGAGCCCGTTGCAGCGCAGCAAACATCCGGGCGTGCTCGTATTCCACTCCGGCACCCACCAACTGGACCGCGCAACTGACCGCAACCACCGTCACGACGGCCGCCTTGATACCAAGGCGCATTCCTGACCACCGCCGAAAAATCTCCAGCAATCCGAGAGCGAGCACAGGCATTGCGGGCACGAGGAACCGGGGTCCCCACACGTAGTAGGCCTGCCACGCGAACCACGTTGCGTAGAACGGAATCCGGATCAGCAGAATCGCGAGCGCGGTCGCGCCCAGCACCGGCAGCCGATGGAGCGTGAGCCAGATGCCGATCAGCGCCAGTGGCAGCAGGGGAACGTACAAGAACAGACCCGCCGCGGGTGACGCCAGCAGACCGTAGAGCCCGGCCAGGAGCGGGTGGTTGAAAGTTGCGAACGCGTAACCAACCCGCCACGGTGCACCGAATCGCACCGTGTCGTATGCGCCGACGACGAGGATCGCGGGCAGGAGACCCACGCAGAAGCGCAGGCCGGCTCCAGGCGTGCGTCCGCAAACGATCCACACTCCGACAGCGAGGATGGGCACAACGAGGAGTGCTGAGTCGATCCGCATCACTAACGCCAGGCCAGCGCCGGCTCCCACCAACACCGGACGACGCGTCTGCATCCCCAGCAGACCGAGGGCGATTCCGAGCGCCACGGAGGGTTCCGAGAAACCTGTGGCCACATAGGCAAAAAGCAGCGTTCCAAACGCGGTGATCGCGGCGGCGGCCAGCGACTGGCCCGCGGGCGCGCCCAGCGCCAGTCCAAGCCTGTAGATCACGAGCGCGATCGATGCGACCACCAACGCGTTGACAGTCATCACCGATGCCGCCTGATCCAGGTGCAGATGTTCGGCCACGAAGTACGGGACCGCCATGAGCAGCGACATCCCGATGCCCCAGATCGAGT
The DNA here is from genome assembly GCA_035945895.1 of Candidatus Dormiibacterota bacterium. Lineage (GTDB taxonomy): Bacteria > Chloroflexota > Dormibacteria > Dormibacterales > Dormibacteraceae > 40CM-4-65-16. Next base: position 4,153 of record DASYZS010000146.1, read on the forward strand.
AGGGAAGGTTTATCGCGAAGACGTCGTGGTGGACCACGAAATTCGCGTGGTCGACCATGCTCTGGGTGACCTGATACATGATCTGCGCGTCGTAGCTTTCGGGAGCACCGCGCGTGAACAGGAGGCCGGCGGCGAGGACCGAGAGGAAGAGGCCGGTCCCGCTGACCACCTCGCGGCGCGACATCGCAGCGGCTACGCTACGCCGCGCCATGGGGCCGCTGAGCCTCAGAGTCCTTCTGGCGCTGGCGTGCGGCATCGCTGTCGTTGCATGCAACCCGACGCCACCGCCGTCTCCTTCGCCGTCGCCCTCGCCGCCGGCGCCGCCGCTCTACCGGGTGACGGGGTTGGTCAGGGCCTCGTGCTATCAAGCCCCGCCGAACATCGGCCAGGGCTTTTGCTCTCTACATGCGCAGATCCAGAACGATGGTGGGCCCGGTTATGGCGGAGTGGGCGAGCTGATCCTGCAATACCATCCCAAGGACAGCGACGAGCTGATCAGCGCCACCTGTGACTCGATTTTCCCCGCGCTGGAGCCGAAGGATGTCGCTGAGATCGACTGCTTCGTAGGCGGAGACCCGCTCATCTACTCGAACCGAATCGTGAGCACCGACCTCGCCTTCCTGCCGCTCGATTCCCCGACGCCGAAATAACGCGCGCGACAAAGCGTCGCAAAATAACCTGCCCATGGCCCAGCCTCCGCGAGCTCAGGACGGGTTCACACCCAAAGAGTGGCGAATCATCCAGCGGCACCGTACGCCTGAACAGGTCCAGCAGTTCCTACGCAGGCTGCCCTACAACTGGGAGCAGGGCGGTGACACTCTACGTACCTTTCGGCAGGTCGTCGCCCGCAACACCGCTCACTGTCTGGAGGCGGCGCTCGTTGCCGCGGTGATCCTGGAGCAACACGGCTACCCGCCGCTTGTGGTCAGCTTCGAGTCGAAAGACGGCGTGGATCACGTGATCTTCGTGTTTCGCCGCAGAGGTCGGTGGGGCGCGGTCGCCCGGTCCCGGGATGCGGGCTTGCATGGCCGAAAACCGGTGTTCCGCAGCATTCGCGATCTTGTCTGGAGCTATTTCGATCCGTACGTGGACTACACCGGCCGAATCACCGGCTACCAGCTCGTGGACCTGCGCGTGCTGGGCAAGTACGACTGGCGCCTGTCTCTGACCAACGTCTGGAAAGTGGAGAACTATCTCCTCGAGCTTCCGCACCGCAGACTGCGGTCCTCGAATCGTCGCTATCTGCGCTTGCTGGCGCAGTTTCGCGCATACCGCCGGCGGCGACCTCGCGGCCCAGTCGTGGAGATTTACGGCGGCCGCCACCGCTGGATGTAGCGGCTGTTTCGTTGACTCACCGCTGATCGCCGGCGAGCTTGCCCCAGCGGAGCACTCGCATCGCCCGCAGCGTGTTCCAGCGGCTCGGTCTGCCGTCGCCTACGTCCATCGGGAAATGGACCACGCCTGGATGCGTGTTCTCGAGCGGCCACTGGCCATCGACATCGCGCTTTGACGCGACCAGCTCGAGCGCTTCGGCCACCCGCTCGTCTGGTTCGACCTCGGCGTCGCGCAAATAGTCCAGGCCGCGAAGCACGTCGTAGTGCCAGTACGTCGGGAACGAGAACTGCGACCAGGTCCCATCGCGCTCGGTAGTTCGGTCGTGGATGATCAGCTCTCCGGTCGAACGCCGGCGCATCATCCTCCGCTCGAGGAGGTAGTCCTCACCGCGGAGTCGCGCGGCCCTTACTTCGGGTCCACCTCCAACCGCCCGTTCGAACTCCAGCAGGCCTTCCAGTACCTCGATCGTGGTGTGGAACGAGCCGCGCGTCGATCCGTTCTCTTGTTCACAGTTCCATCCGCCGTCCGCCATCTGCTCGGTGAGGAGCCGGTCGACGACCCGTTTTACGTCCTCGCCAAAGTAGGCTCCAAGCGCGACCACCCGACCGTTGATGCAAGGCTCTACCTCGCCGGCGAAGAAAGGCTCCCCGTCGTGCTCCCATGCGCAGTGTTCCCGAACGAGGCCGACCGCCTGACGCGCCTCCGGGCTCGCCGGATCGAGTCCGAATGTCCGAAGCAGCGCCAGGCTCCATGTGGTGGCCGTCCAGTTAGGAAACAAGGTGCCCTTTCTTTCGGGCGGGAGCGACTGCCACCACTCGGCGGCCGCCGGATGTTCGAACTTGGGAATCCCGCCATCCCATTGGCCGTTCGGCAGCTGGAGCGCGAGCAGGCGTGCGCCCCAACCCTCCCGCGCTACCCGGCTGCGCTCAGCCGCGATCTGGTCGGGGGCAGCATCGATGAGGTCACGCATCACCTGCCAGCGCATGGCCGGGTCCGAGTCCATGAGCCAATCGGTGATGCCCATCCGGTCCAAATCTATACAAAGACTGCGCGCTATACGATCACCGGACGCATAGTGCAACGCTGGACCCCTCTGAGACGGACAGCCGTGGTCGTCGGAGCCCTGTTCTGGATCAGCAACCTGACGACGTTGATCGGCGGCGTGGTCACGGGCGCGATTCCGAACGGCCACGACGCCCTCACGACGATGTATCCGCACGCAACTTCAGAGGTGGTAGGGACGTTGATCGCGCACATCAACGATGCGGCGATCATCGGATATGCGGTCTTGCTGTTCCCCGTACTCAAGCAGTTCAGCGAATCGATGGCGCTCGCTTACGTCGCGTTCAAGGTCGTCGAGGCGATCTTGCTGCTCGTGTCCGCCGCCGCGCTGCTCTCGCTCATTGCGCTGAGCCAGCGGTACCTCGCGACCGGTACGCCGGACGCCAAGTCGTTCCAGGCGATTGCCGAAACGACGCTCGCGCAGCAGTTCTGGGCTTCGCGCTTGGCCACGCTCGCCTACCTCGTGGCCACGCCGATCCTGAACCTTGTGCTGTATCGGTCCAGGCTGGTCCCGCGATTCATCTCCCTGGTGGGACTTCTCGGAGTCGCGCTGCTTGCGCTCGGTCTCCTGATTGGCGTCGGCGACCCGACTCGCGGCTTTCAGCCAGGCCAGCTGCTTGTCATCCCGATCATCCTCTGGGAGCTGGTCTTCGCCACCTGGCTCATCGTCAGAGGATTTGCGGTCGCGGCCTAGCTCGCCCCGCAGTACGCATACAGCGCGTCGCAGATCGCGGCACCACGCTCGAGTCGCTCCTCGTCGCTCGTCGCGGTATCTCTGATCCCGTCAAAGACCGCGGCCACTCCAACCGACTCGGTTGGGGATCCTTCTTCCTGAGGCAGGTCGGCCCCGCGGATGATCGCGGCCATCTTGGTCAGCGCGCGATCTCGTAGCTCGTATTTCTCCAGCAGGCTCTCGAAGGTGCATCGACCGTCGCGGTGCCCGAGCTCGGCGCCTCGCATATCGAAAGGGATGCCTTCGACGTGCAGTGGATCACGCGTCCATGCCACGAACTCAAAGGTGGCACCAGGGTCGACGAACCGCCGGATAGCCCAGGCGGTCGCGATGCGGTCGACGTGGATCCGCTCTCGGGTTACGTAGTGCACGCTGAGACCTGATCGTAGGCCCCAGCCCGTCTCGCTTGCAACATACGTTGCATGTAATGTATGTTGCAGATCAATGCGGAATCTCGTGCGGGCCTTCAACCCAGGTCTGCCGCGCATGGTGTGGCTGCTCCAGCTCGGGGTTCTCATCAACTTCCTCGGCAACGGGATGGTGGCCCCTTACCTGATCCTCTACCTGCACTACGGTCGCCACATCCCGGTCGGCCTGGCCGCAGCCGCCGTGTCTCTGGGAGGGGTGACCGCAGTCACGTCGGGGCTGGCGGCCGGCTCGCTGGCCGACCGAGTCGGGCCCCGCAACATCCTCGTGGCGGCGATGGTCTGCAACGCCACCGCCTACCTGCTCTATACGCAAGTGACGGTTCCGTGGCACGCATTTCTTGTTGGTCTCCTTGTCGGCGTCGGAACGGGGACGTACGGGCCGACTTCGCAAGCCCTGACCGCTTCGATGGTGGCCAGGGAAAACCGGTCGGCCGCGTTCGCCCAGAACCGCGTCACCGCGATCGTCGGACTCGGAGTCGGAGGCGTCGTCGGCGGTTTCGTGGCAGCCGGCGGCCTCCACGGGTACCTGCAACTCCTCGTTCTCGACGCGGTGACGTTCCTTCTGTTTGCGGCTGTCGCGCTTTTGCTTCCGGCGGGCCGAGGGACGTCGACAGCCCAGAGCGCGTCGGGGGGATACGTCGCCGTGCTCCGCGATCGCGTCTTCGTCCGCCTGGTTGCAATCAACATTGCGCTCGTCTCCGCCGGCATCGCGCCCATGCTGCTGCTGCTTGCGGCATACGCGAAGAGTCAGGCGCACATCAGCACGCAGGCGATCGGGGCCATCTACGCGGCGAACACCTTCACGATCGTCGTGGCGCAGCTGCCGCTGACGCGCTTTGCCCAGTCACGCGACCGGATGCATGTATTGCGGACCGGCTCGCTGCTCTGGGTCGCTTTCTGGTTGGTGGCTCTGGGCGCGGGCGCCTGGCTGCAAGGACTTGGCGCGGCGGCGATCATCGGCGCAGCGGCTGTGCTGTATGCGCTCGGCGAATGCCTGTACACGGCGGTGATGCTTCCCACCGCCGCGGCTCTTGCGCCCGACCACCTGCGCGGGAGGTACCTTGGCGCGATGGGCCTCGCCTGGCAGACGGGTTTCCTCATCGGGCCGACTGCGGGTGGGGCGATTCTGTCCGCGCAACCGCTGGCTCTTCCCGCAGTGTGTGCGGCGGTCTGCCTTGTGGCTGCCGCCGGCACCGGGAGCCTCGCACAATCGCTGGGACCGCGCGCGGCAACGGCGGCGGCATGACCACACCGACCTGGCTGGTGCTGACGTGGCGGCTGCCGGCCGCATCGAGCACGCCACGGGTGGCGGCGTGGCGCAGCCTTCAGCGCGTCGGAGCGGTGACCCTGACGCCAGGAGCCGCGATCGTGCCCTACAGCGAACACCTGCTGGAACAGCTGTCGTGGATCGCCGAGGACATCGTCCAGCGCGGTGGTGATGCCTACGTTCTTCCGGTCACCGAGCTGCCCGAGGCGGACGAGGAGGTGATCCGCAAGCGAATGCGCGATGACCGCAAGGACGAATACAGCCGGCTCCGAGAGGCGGCCGAGACGCTCGGCCCCACGTCCAGCGAACGCGAGCTGTCTGCTCTCGAACGCGGATTTGCCCGGATCGTGCAGCGCGATCATTTCGCATCGGCTGGACGGACCGGTGCCGAGCGTGCCCTGAGGGTTGCGCGCCGGGAAAGGAGAAAGGAAGGATGAGGTGGGTGACGCGGAAAAACGCAGCCGTCGATCGCATCGCGTGTCCCTGGTTGATCCGGCGTTTCATCGACGCCGAGGCAGAGTTTCTCTACGTCGACCCCGCCAGCGTCGAAACCGCCGTCCGGGAGCAGAATGCAATCCCGTTCGACACGGAGGGCGCTGAACTCGGCCACGTGGGCGGGCGCTGCTCGTTCGAGTCGATCCTCGTCAAGTACGGTCTCGACGATCCGGGGCTGGCGCGTATGGCGCGCATCGTGCACGGTGCCGACATCGAAAAGGACATCGCTCAGACGCCCGAGGCAGGCGGTCTGAAGGCGATCGCGATGGGGTTCCGCCGCATTTACGGCGACCGCGACCAGGAAAAGCTCGAAGCCGAGATGGGCCTCTACGACGCTCTGTACGCGTGGTGCAGGTCGGCGTAGGCTTCCTCTCCTGGGCCCGCCACATTCCAGGGAGGAAGACCATGGGACGAGTCAACCACTTCGAAATCACGGCCGACGACCCGAAGCGCGCGGCGGCCTTCTACGAGAAGGCGTTCGGTTGGAAGTTTCAGGACTGGGGAGGCCCCTTCACCTACTTGCTCGCCACCACCGGCGACAAGGACGAGGTTGGCATCGACGGCGCGATCATGGATCGGAGTGACCACAAGCAAGCGGTGATCAACACGATCGGCGTCGACAAATGGGAGAAGGGCGCCGAGGCGGTCAAGAGTGCGGGCGGCAAGGTCCTGCAGGAGAAGACGGCGGTTCCCGGCCAGGGCTACTTCGCGTACTGCACCGACACCGAGGGCAACGTCTTCGGCATCTTCGAGTCGGACCCGACCGCGGCCCAGGAAGTTGGCGCTGGAGCCCAGTCGGAGTCGGCATAGACAGTAGCGGTCCAAGCGCGGCGGGATCAAAACCCGCCGCGCCGCCTATGTAGGGGTGTACGACCCATCGATCTGGCGCGACTACTTCGTGATGGTCGGAGGCGGCGCCGCGGCCTTGACCGGCCTTGTGTTCGTGGCGATGACCCTTCACCTCGACGACATAGTCGGTCACCCGGTCCACCGCCACCGCGCGCGGACGATCCTGACCGGACTGACCGCGGTGTTCTTGCGGTGTGGCCTCGTGTTGATGGGTGGCCAATCGCGGCAGGCGATCGCGGTCGAGTTGATCGGGGTCCTGTTGGTGGTCGAGGTAATCCTCTACCGCAGTCTCCGCGAAGCACTTGCGTCCGCCGACATGGGCGTCATCCTTCGCAGCGTTGGGAGCTTTGCGTGCCTGCTGACCGAGCAGGTGGGCGCCCTGCTGTTCTTCTTCGGCGCAGTGTGGGGCCTTTACGTCGTCGGTCTGGGGATGCTGTCGTCCTTCGTCTTCATGGTGACCGGCGCCTGGCTGCTGCTGGTCGGGGTCGGGTCGGCTCAGCCGGTCGAACAGGCATAAGATCAAGCCACCGCCATGCCCGATTTCGGCAAGCAGCCGCGGCCTCCCAAAGAGCTCTCCGGCTACCTCGACGCGATGGCGCGTGTCATGTTCCAGACGGGGATCAGCTGGAGGGTCGTTGAGGCGAGGTGGCCCGGCATCCAGGCGGCGTTCAAAGGCTTCGACCCCAAGCGCACCTCCAGGCTCACGACGAAGGACATCGACAAACTGATGGGCGACACGCGGGTCATCCGAAACCGCAGGAAGCTCGAAGCAATCGCCTCCAACGCCGGGCGCATGGTCGAGCTCGACACCGAGTACAAGGGTTTCAAGGGCTATCTCGATTCGCTCGGCGATTTCGATTCGACCAAGAAGGCATTGCACAAGGACTTCGCGTATATGGGCGACTCCGGCACCTGGTTTTTCCTCTGGAGCGTTGGGCGCAAGGTCCCCGAGCACAAGTGAATCCAATGGAGCCGCAAGAGATCGAGCTGGGTGTCACCGATCGCCGGGACGGGTACGTCAGAACCACCGGAGCCGGCGGAACACAGTTCCTCATCGACCCGATGGCAGCGCGCCGGTTGCCGGCCGGCCTGCTTTTGACCGCCCGTGGAAGGCGCAGGAAACACATCGACCTCGTGCTCACCGGCGAGGAGTGGGGGGAGCTGCTCTACACGTGAACCGGCTGCCGCCGGCGGTCAAGGCGATCGTCGAAGCGGCGATGGCGACGATCCACGAGGTCGCGCCTAGAGCCGAGGTGATCTCGTATGACTCGGCCCCTCCGCGTTCGAAGTCGACCGTCTGGAAGCTCGTGCGCTACGCCGTCGGGGGCGAAAACGTGGCCGGGGTCGGGACGCTGACCGGCCATTCGATGATCTTTTTCTATCGCGGCACCGACCTGGACGACGGCAGCGGGCTGCTGGAGGGTGGCGGCAAGCAGATGCGCTTCATCCGCCTGAATTCGCCCGCCGACGCAAGGAAGCCGGAGGTCAAGCGGATGGTGCGCAAGGCGTTCGAGCTGGCGACCTAGAGTAGGGCGGGTGAAACCCGCCCTACCACCCGCGGCACCTCAGAGGCCGCACGTCCTGGAAGCCAACGGCGACCGGCGGATCGACCCTTATTACTGGCTGCGGGACAGGCAGGATCCCGACGTGATCGCCTACCTCCAGGCCGAAAACGCCTACACCGAAGCTGTCATGTCAGGTCTCGGCGAGCTCGAGAGGAGGCTTTACCGAGAGGTCGTCGACCGGGTGCAGGAGACCGATTATTCGGCCCCTGTGTTCCATAAAGGCTGGTGGAGCTACACCCGGACCGTCGAGGGCCTCGACTACGAGATCTACTGCAGGCGGCCAGGCTCCATGGACGCGCCGGAGCAGGTCATCCTCGACGCCAACGAGCTCGCCAATGGCCACGACTACTTCGAGCTCGGGTACGTCGAGCGATCACCTGACGAGAACCTCGTCGCTTACGCCGCCGACCTGAATGGCTCGGAGCTGCACGAATTGCGGTTTCGGGTCCTGTCGGACGGTCGGGACCTCGACGACGTGATCCACGGGGTGTACTACGGCGCGGCGTGGTCATCCGACAGCCGCACCTTCTTCTACATCCGCCCCGACTCGTCAATGCGGCCGTACCAGGTCTGGCGCCACCGGCTGGGACGGCCCGTGGATGAAGACGCCCTCGTGTTCCAGGAAGACGACCAGCGGTTCGAGCTCAACGTCGAGCTCTCCAAAAGCGAGGCGTACGTCCTGATTTCGAGCGCAAGCCAGGTCACCAGCGAGTGGCGCTTCGTGCGCAGTGACCAGCCCGATTCGGAGCCGGTCGTGGTCGAGCCGCGACGCGCGGGAATCGAGTATTCGATCGAGCACCAGGAAGATCGATTCCTGGTCCTGACCAACGACGGCGCGACCAACTTTCGCCTGATGGCTGCGTCTGTGGGCGCTCCCGGCAGGGCTTCGTGGACCGAGGTCGTGCCGGAGCGAGCGAGTGTGCGGCTCAACTTTGTCGACGTCCACCGCGGCCACGCGGTCCTCGGACAGCGCTCGGATGGACTGCAGCGCCTCGAGGTCCTCGATGCCGCGACCGGCGCGCTGCACCTGGTCGCGCAGCCAGACGCTGCATACACCGCCTTTCCCGGATCGAGCCCCGATTACGGAAGTCGCGTGATGCGCTTCTTCTACACGTCACTGACAGCGCCCTGGTCGGCGGTCGACTACGACATGGAGTCGAGCGAGCGGACCGTCGTCAAGGAACAGCCGGTTCGCGGCGGTTACAACCGCGATGACTACCAATCGGAGCGCGTCTGGGCCACGTCGCACGACGGAGTGCGCGTGCCGATCTCGCTGGTGTATCGGCGGGACGTCAATCGCAGGCCGTCACCGCTGCTGCTCTACGGCTACGGCGCCTACGAGCTCTCGAGTGACCCGATGTTCGATTCCAACCGCCTCAGCCTCCTCGATCGCGGATTCGTCTTCGCGATCGCTCACGTCCGCGGTGGCGGCGAGATGGGGAGGGAGTGGTACGAGAACGGGCGTCTGCTGCACAAGCGCAACACATTCGAAGACTTCGTCGCTTGCGCTGAGCACCTGGTCGGCGACGGCTACACGACGCCAGAACGACTGGCGATTCGGGGTCGCAGCGCCGGCGGACTCCTGATCGGGTCGGTGCTCAACATGCGCCCCGACCTTTTCGCATGCGCCGTGGCGCAGGTGCCGTTCGTCGATGCGCTGACGACGATGCTTGACGACAAGCTCCCTCTAACGGTCAATGAGTACGACGAGTGGGGCGACCCGCGGGAGCTCGAGTACTACCGCTACATCAAGAGCTACTCGCCCTACGAAAACGTGCACGAGACCGCCTACCCCGCGATGCTCGTCATGGGCGGCTTGAACGACCCGCGCGTCTCTTACTGGGAGCCCGCCAAGTGGGTCGCCAGGCTGCGGACCCTCAACCAGGGCCGCCGGCCGGTGCTGCTTCAGACCCAGATGGGCTCGGGGCACATGGGCCCCTCGGGTCGATATGAGTCGTGGCGCGAGGAGGCTTTCGTCATGGCGTTCCTCATCTCGCAGCTGGCTCTTGACTGACGAGCCGGACGCGGGTAGTCTAGGTCGGTTGCTACACCCATCCGGGTGTGTCCATCAAATGGAATTCAGGAGTGCGCTAATGGGCGAAATCGGCAAAACACGCTTCACCGTCGAGGGTGAAGTGCGCCCATCCGCACACCGTTGAGTCTGGTCCCCGACTAGAAACCAGAACCTCAAGCAAGGACCGTGCGGTGGTTGGGCACCGCGACGGTCCTTTTCTTTTTGTCCACCTGGTTTTTAGGAGTCACCGATGAGTACCCCGGCAATCGAGATCCACGGCGTGAGGAAGGCGTTCCGCGTCCGCGAGCGCGAGTCCGGCGCGCCCTGGTGGCGGCGTGGATGGAAGGAAAAGGTCGCGCTCCACGAGCTCGACCTGGTGGTCGAGCGCGGTGGCGTCACCGGCATCCTCGGCCCCAACGGGAGCGGCAAGTCCACGCTCATTCGCATCCTCGGGACCTTGCTCACGCCGGACAGAGGCACGGCCCGCGTCTTCGGGTGGGACGTCGTCACCGACGCGCTCGAGGTGCGCCGCCACGTCAACCGAGTTTCGGTCGAGGCTGCCTTCTTCAAGGAGTTGAGCCCTTGGGAGAACATGGTCTACGCGGCCCGGCTGTACGGCAGCGAGGGCGGCACACGCAAGCGCGTGGTCGAGATCCTCGAGATGCTCGGCCTGTCACGCGACGTCATCGACCAACCGATGAAGCAGCTGTCGCGGGGGCAGCAGCAGAAGGTTGCCATTGCTCGCAGCTTCCTGACGGCGCCTTCCCTCCTTTTGATGGACGAGCCCACGACCGGCCTCGATCCGCGGTCGAAAAAAGAGGCGCAGGCGGTGCTCGACACGCTGCGCGCCGCGAGCGAGATCACGGTGCTGCTGTGCACGCACGACATGGACGAGGCCACCGCGCTGTGTGACCGCGTCCTGATGATGGACGGCGGCCACGTGCTTGCCGACGGCAGCCCGGCCGACCTGCGAATGGAGTACGAGGCGACGTCGCTCGAGGACGTGTTCATGCACCTCACGGGCAAGAGGCTCGAGGAAGAGGAAGAGCCGGCGGAGGTCGCGACGTGATTATCGGTACGCGCAGGCTGAACGAGCTGGGCGCGCTCTTCGGCTTTGCCGAGCGCCAGCTCTACATCTACAAGCGCTATTGGGTCTGGGAGCTGGCCTGGCTCTTCTACAGCATCGTGACCGTTCTTTCGATCGGCTACCTGGCCTCGGGCCTTGGCAACCTGGGCGCCGGCGCCGGGTTCGACCTGCACAAGGCTCAGCTCTACCTGCTCGTGGGGGCGCTGCTGTGGGCCTATCTCTCGCTTGTGTTCATGGAGGCCGCCTACAACATCGCGTGGGAGCGATGGGAGGGGACCATCGAGTACACGTTCATGGCGCCGGTCAGGCGCATCACGCACCTCATGGGCATCTCGCTGTTCGCCATCGGCTACGGGCTGGTGCGGACCCTGATCATGTTTGGGGCCGCGGTGGCGCTCTTCCACCTGGACTTCTCCAAGGCCAATCTCGGCGGGGCAGCCGTAGTGCTGGCTGCGGCGACGGCTCCGCTTATCGGCCTGTCGATGCTCACCTCTGTGCTGCCGCTGCTGTCGCCACAGAAGGGCGAGCAGATGTCGTTCGCCGTGCAGGGTGTCCTGCTGCTCGTCTCGGGCGTCTACTACCCGCTGACCGTGCTGCCCTTGCCGCTTCAGCTCGCGGGAGAGGTCAGCCCGCTCACGTACGCGCTGGCCGGGATCCGGCGCAGCCTGTTGCAGGGCGCCGGGCCGAAGGACGAGCTTGGCCCGGTGGCCATTCTGCTGGCCATGGGAGCTGTTCTGATACCGGTCGGTTTTGCCGTGTTCACATGGGCTGAAAGACGCGCCAAGCGGCTCGGTTTGCTGAAGCGCAGCGGGTAAAGAGAAGTAAGCGACCCATAAGAGCCGATTTCGCCGATACCAAACTGATGTTCGGTAATATCAGCTTTCGACCCCGTATCTAGGGCCACCATCAGCGCGAGCCACTACATGTATGGCTTCGAGGCTGACCACCCGTTTGGGTCCCTCTAGATCTTGTGGTAAAGGTATTGACAGTCTTAACGGGGATTGTTACGGTTCGCGGCGAATCGCGGTGATCAGTGGGGAGAAGTGGTGAACCCAGCAGACATGGATCCATACGTCGCACCCTACGTCCAGGTAAGGCACGCCATACACCTCCTCTACGCCACTTCTCCCCCCGGCCGCGATGAAGGCGAGGACGTCGGTCTCAACCACCGTTTCGACAAGCACGGCAACCGCCTTCCGCTCGAGCTCCATGGCTGCGGCTGCAGCCTGTGCGCCCGCTCACAGCGCCGCCGCCTGCAGTACTGGGAGGCCCGATGAGCCTTGTTCACTGGAGCGCATCGGGTGAGGGTGGACGACAAAGGGCGAGTGGCGATCCCGGCCCAGTTCCGCAAGCAGCTGCGGGAGGGAAGCTACGTCTCGGTGAGCCAGGACGCCGTGCTCGCCATCTATCCGCCGGACCTGTGGAACGCCCTGGCCGCCCAGCTCCAGAGCCCGCTACCGGGACCCGACCAGCGAGCGCTGGCCCGCACGCTGTACTCGATGTCGGTCCCGTTCGAGCCGGACGGCCAGGGCCGGATCAGCCTCCAGCCAGAACAGCGGAGGCTGGCGACGATCGAGAGCCCGTCTACCGTGGTGGTGATAGGGATGGGCTCCCGGGTGGAAATCTGGCCCGAGGCCCGATGGGAGAGTTACAGCACCGACGCGCAAGGAAGATTCACCGAATTCGCTGACAGGGTCATCTCAGGGCAGTAGCCCACACGTACCAGCACTTTCACAAGAGGTAATAGAGCTGCTCCAGCCCACAGAGGGCGCGGTCGCGATCGACTGCACCCTCGGGCAGGCGGGTCACGCCCGCCAGATCCTGGAGAGGATCACGCCTGGCGGCAGGCTGCTCGGGATCGACCGCGACCCGAACGCAGTCAGGGCCGGCCAGGAGTCGCTGGCTTCGTTTGGCAGTTCAGCCGTGGTGGTTCACGGCGACTTTTCCGAGCTTGGCTTGATCGCTTCTCAACACGGTTTCGCGCCGGCCGACATGATCCTCTTCGACTTCGGCATCTCCAGCACGCAGGTCGACGACCCGGTCCGGGGCTTCAGCTTCCGAGCCGACGGCCCGCTTGACATGCGCATGGACCCGGCCTCGGAGCTCACCGCGGCGAAGGTTGTCAATCAGTACGGCGAGGCCGAGCTCGAGCGCATCCTCCGTGACTACGGAGAAGAGCGCTGGGCTCGCCGGATCGCCCAGTTCATCGTGGTGCGGCGCCCGCTCCGCACCACGCGCGATCTTTCCGCCGCTGTCGAAGCTGCGATCCCCCGCAAGGCCTGGCCCCGCGACATTCACGTCGCGACCCGCACTTTCCAGGCCATCAGGATCGAGGTCAACGACGAGCTCGGTCAGATCGAGTCAGGAATCAGAGCAGCTCTTACGACACTCAAACCCGGTGGTCGTATGGCGACGATCAGCTTCCACTCCCTGGAAGACCGCTTGGTCAAGTCATTCTTCAACGTCGAGTCCAAAGACTGCATCTGCCCACCCCAGCAGCCAGTCTGCACCTGCGGCCACCGGGCCACCCTTCGCCTCATAACCCGACATCCCGTGCGGCCCTCCGACGAGGAGGTGGCCGCCAATCCCCGCGCCCGGTCCGCCCGCCTCCGGGTCGCGGAAAAGCTCTGACCCCTCCAAGTCCCAGCGGCCGGCCTAACCCCTCCGGCCGCTGGGCATTTTCACCGTCCAGCAAGCAATGGAGCAGACGTCGTGACATCGACTCGCATACTCGCCCGACGGCGCCTCGGCACGAGCGCCGCGCCGCATGTCACCGCCCCACCCCGGCGGCGACGGCGAACGCGCAGCTTCGTGCAGGTCGCAAGCGCAGCCGCGCAGGAGCGCCTGCGCGTGAACGTGTTCGGGCACGCATATTTCGGCGTGGGCGCGGTCGTTGTTTGCCTGCTCTTCTACCTCGCCATCGCGGCGCAGATCACGCAATCGTCATATGACATCTCGCGACTCCAGGAGCAGCAGAGGCAGCTCATCGCCGAGCAGGATCAGCTCCGCTACCAGGAAGTGACGCTGCACGCCCCCGCGCAGGTGCAGCAGCAGGCGGCCCAGGGTGGCATGCAGCGCGTCGTTCCGTCGAGCTACGTGCAGGGCCAGCAGGTTGCGGTCGACCTGACCGCGCCCGTCGGCGCATCGGCGACCGACGACACGCCGCTGTGGCAGCGGGCGATGGCCGCGGTCTTCAACGAGGTCGCGGGCACGCGCGACGTCATGGCCTCCACCAAGAAGTAATGTCGACAAGGGCGCTCTCCGCCAGGCGCCCGGGAAGAGTTGAACGCGTTGGCTCGGCTCGCCTCCGTGTCCTTTCCATGCTCGCGATCGCGCTCGTTCTCGCAGGCGCGGTGTGGTCGAAGCTCGCCTACTGGCAGATCGCCAAGCACGGCCAGCTGTCGACCGCGGCGCAGGAGCAGTACCGCGAGTTCGTGAAGCTGCCCGCGATCCGCGGCGCGATCTTCGACCGCAACCTGACTCAGCTGGTCGTCAACACCACCGTCTACTCGGCGTTCGTCGCCCCCGACCAGGTCACTGCCGACGAGCGGGATACGGTCGCGACCGGCCTGTCCACGGTCCTCGGCGTAGACAAGGGCAAGGTCATGACGACGCTCGAGTCGACTGGCAAGTTCGCGTACATCGTTCGCCGTTTTTCCAAGACCAAAGCCGACCAGCTGCGTGCGCTGAAGCTGCCCGGGGTCGGGCTGGAGGAAGAGGTGCAGCGCTCCTACCTGCCGGGCGCCGAAGCCGGCACGACGCTCGCGTCGGACTTGCTAGGTTTCGTCAACTGGGACGGCAACGGCCAGTCCGGCCTGGAGATGAAATACCAGAAGCTCCTCGCCGGCACGAACGGATACATCTCCAGCTATCGCGACCTGGCCAACAACGAGATCGTGCTCGGCTCCCACACGCACCAGGACCCGGTCAACGGCCAGGATCTCGTCCTGTCCCTAGACGCGAACGTCCAGTACGCCGCGGAGCAAGCCCTCGCAGACGGCATCAAGAAGGACAACGCCGAGAGCGGAAGCGTCCTGATCATGGACCCATCGACCGGTGGCATCGTCGCGTGGGCGGATTATCCGAGCTACAGCGCCAACGACTTCAACCACACCGACCCAGCCCTCTTCAAGGACAACGTCGTCAGCTATCTCTACGAGCCGGGCTCGGTGATGAAGGTGGTGACGCTTTCAGGCGCCATCAACGCCGGCGTGATCGAGCCAAACACGGTCATCAACGACCCTGGCGTACTCAGCGTCGGCGGATACCGGATCTACGACTGGGACCACGCCAACCACGGCAACATCGACTACACATACGTGCTCGCGCATTCGCTCAACGTGGGCGCCATGAAGGCGATGCAAGCTGAGGGCCACGACGCGTTTTACAAGAACCTGCAGGCGTTCGGACTTACGCAGCCGAGCGGCATCGATGTTGCGGGGGAGAGCTTTGTCGCGCCGCCGTCGGCCTCTCAGATGTCGGACTCGCAGTACGCGACCACCTCGTTCGGTCAGGGCATCGACGTGAACATGGTCCAGATGCTTTCGGCGGTCAACGTCGTCGCCAACGGCGGCAAGTACGCGCCGCCCCACGTCGTCGAGCGCGTCGGCTCGCAGATCAACCCCGTGCTTCTACAGGCGCAGCGCCAGGTCATCACTCCTCAGACCGCGGCGCAGATGACCGCGATGATGGAGCAGGTGGTCCAAAAGGGGTCCGGATCCCTGGCGCGCGTCCCCGGCTTCGCGAAGGACGAGACTGGCAAAACCGGAAGCTCGCAGATCCCGGTCAACGGACAGTACACGACGGACGTGTGGACCTCCTACGTGGGCTTCTTGCCGGCGCAGCACCCGCGCTTCACGATGCTCGTCGTCGTGCGCAAGCCGCACTATCCCGGCTCGGACCGCGATTGGACGCTGAATGACGGCTATCTCACAGCCGCGCCGATCTGGAAGACCATCGCGCAGAACATCGTCGTGACCTGGCACATAACA
>DASYZS010000147.1:0-13398 GCA_035945895.1 Candidatus Dormiibacterota bacterium
AGCGGCACCGGCGCCGACCTGCTCCACAACCCCGCTGTGCGCCGCGCATACTTGGGCGGCTGAAAACCGCCGAAGCAATCGACATCGGGCGCGATTGGGTGGCGCGGTACGCGTCCGAGCATCCAGAGTATCGGGGTGCCCACCTCATGGGCAGCGTCGCCCACGCGCCGCACGAATCGGTGATGGCGCTGGACTCCGACGTCGATATCAGCGTGCTGATCGATGGGCCGACTCCTGGATGGATCCCGATCGATGAACTGCACCGAGGCGTGGCCATCGAGGCCGGCCTGCGGGGCATCGAGGAATATCGCGGCGCTGAGGCGGTGCTCGCCAATCCGGACATCGCAGACCACCTGGCAGTCGATTCGATCCTCGACGACCCGACCGGCTTGCTGCGAGAAATCCAGCCTGCCGTTGCGCGTGACTTCGCCCTCCGGCGATGGGTTGCGGCACGGTGTGTGGACGAAAAACGACGCGTCGCGATGCACTACGAAGCCGCTCGAGCTGGGCAGAGCAGCATCGACGTCGCGACTGGCGTGATACAGGCAGTTCTGAACCTTGCAGGCCTCATTGCGGTTGCACTGTTGCGAACCCCGACACACCGCAAGTCTCTCGTCAATCTGCGATCTCAGCTCAGGGAGCTCGGAAGGGCTGAGCTTGCGGAAGAAGCGCTCGCCGTGTGCGGCATGGCCGACTTGACGCGGGCGCGCGCCACCTTCTTTCTCGATGAATCCGCGAGGGCATTCGACCGAGCAGTCCAGGTCAAGCGAAGGCCTTCGTTTCTCGATTTCAAGCTCAAACCTCACCTCCGTCCGTACCTGGTCGATGGGTTTCGCGACATGATCGAAACCGGACACCACCGCGAAGCCGCGATGTGGATCGGCTTCACGCTCATCATTGCGTGCTCGGCCCTGCAGAACGATGCCCCGGAGCCGGAGCGCGGCGAGTATGCCGAGCTCCTGGCCAGTTTCTTCGGCGAATGCGGTTACGGGGAGCCACGTGCTTGGCCCAAGCACTTCCGCAGCTTCGAGGCCTTACGCGATTCGGTCTACGCCCTCGCCGACGAGATCGTCGCCAGCCGATAGGTCTCTTTTGCGCAAAACGTGCGTATCACTCGGGGGCAATAGGCCCGTTTTGCGCAAAACGTGCGTATCAACGAAAAAAGGCCCGAGCCGAAGCTCGGGCCTTCCTTAATTCTGGTTCCGCTTACGCGACGCGGACGCTCTTGGCGCGCGGGCCTTTCGGGCTCGACTCGACCTCGAACGTCACCTTCTCGCCACCCTGCAGCCCGTCGAAGTCACCTTCGGTGCCACTGCGGTGGAAGAAGTACTCCTGTCCGTCCTCGGCCTTGATAAAACCAAAGCCTCGGTCCGAAACCAGCTTCTTGATGGTGCCTGTTGGCATTTCCATCTCCTATCTCTCGAACGGCGGGTCTAACTCAACTAGCTAGGCCCGTTCGAGAAAGAGATCGCAGCCCACTGTGAGCGCCGGCGCTCCGCCGGCTACCACGAGTATACCCAGATCCCTAGGAACCTATTCCGGCGGCCTCGGCCGCCCGCCGGGCGCGAGACTGGGCCACCTCGGTGAGATAGCGCTTGCGCAGCCGGAGGTGCAGGGGCGTGACCTCGAGCAACTCGTCGTCCGCGATGAAGTCGAGGGACTGCTCGAGGCTGAGCCTCGACGCCGGTGTCAACCGCACCGAGATGTCGGAGGTCGACGAACGCACGTTGGACTGCTTCTTCTCGCGGGTCACGTTGACGCGGATGTCGCCAGGTCGCTTCTGGACGCCGACGATCATGCCTTCGTAGACCTCCTCTCCCGGCTCGATGAAGGTCGTGCCGCGCTCCTGCGCCGCGGCCAGTCCGTAGGTGAGCGACGTCCCTGCCGACGACGCGGTCAGCGCCCCGTTGCGTTGCTCCCGGAACTCCCCCAACCAGGGCCGGTAACCGATGCCGATCGAGCCCATCAGGCCCGTGCCGGCCGTGATGGTGAGAAAAGTGTTCCTGAACCCGATCAGACCACGGGTCGGGATCAGGTACTCGAGCCGCACGCCGCCTTTCCTGTCGTAGGCGATCTCCAGCATCTCCGCCCGTCGCTTGCCGAGAGCCTCCGTCACGCCGCCAAGGTGCTCCTCACGCACGTCGACGGTCAGGTGCTCAACCGGCTCCATGCGCCGTCCGTCGATCACCTTGACGATGGCCTCCGGACGAGACACCTCGAACTCATAACCCTCGCGGCGCATCGTCTCGATGAGCACGGCGAGGTGCAGCTCGCCGCGGCCGCTGACCAGGAACTGATCGGCAGACCCGGTGTCGGCGACGTGGAGCCCGAGGTTGGTGTCCAGCTCGCGGTACAGACGGGCGCGCAGCTGCCGAGTCGTCGAGAACTTGCCCTCTCGTCCGGCGAAAGGTGAGGTGTTGACGCCAAAGGTCATTCGCACCGTTGGCTCTTCGATCTCGATGCGCGGAAGGGGATCCGGCGAGTCCGGGTCGGCCAGCGTGTCACCGATCGTCACCTCGTCCAGCCCGGTGAGCAGGACGATGTCGCCCGCACTGGCCGATTGCACAGCGACCCGCTCGAGGCCTCGATACATGAGGACGGACACCAACTTGACCCGGTGGGGTTCACCGTCTGCGCCCAGCACCGCGACCGTTTGCCCTGGCGCGATCGATCCGCGCGAGATGCGGCCTATCGCCATCGTCCCCGTGTATTCGTCGTAGGCGCGGTTGGCGACGAGCATCTGGAAGCCGCCCTCCTCGGCCACGGGCGCCGGCACGTTGTTGAGGATGGCCTGGAAGAGCGGCTCGAGGTCGGGGCCGATGGCATCCGGACTGAGCCCCGCTCGACCCTGCTTGGCGATGGCGTAGATCACCGGCGCCTCCAGCTGGTCCGCGTCCTCCGCAAGCTCGAGGAAGAGGTCGTGCACGCGCTCGAGAGTTTTCGCTGGATCGGCGTTTGCGCGGTCGACCTTGTTGATGACGATCACGATCCGAAGGCCGACCTCGAAAGCTTTCCGGAGCACGAATCGCGTCTGCGCCATCGGTCCCTCGGCGGCGTCGACGAGCAGCAGGCAGCCGTCCGCCATGTTGAGCACGCGCTCGACCTCGCCGCCGAAGTCGGCATGGCCGGGCGTGTCGATGATGTTGATGGTCACTTCGCCGTGCCGGATCGAGGTGTTCTTGGCCAGGATCGTGATGCCCTTCTCGCGCTCCAGGTCGTTACTGTCCATGATCAAGGTGCCGACGTCCTGGTTCTCGCGGAAGGTGTGGCTCTGCTTCAGCAAGGCGTCGACCAGCGTCGTCTTCCCGTGGTCGACGTGGGCGACGATCGCCACGTTCCGAATGTCGTGCCGAAGATTGGCCTGAGTCATCGCGCCGCGAGGCAATATACGGACTCGCGATGAAAGCCCGGCTGTTGCTGGCCGCGATCCTTGCCGGTCACGCCATCTCCATGTCCGCGGCGCCGGTTCAGGCCGACGAAAACTGGACCATCAAATCGTTCCATTCCGAGATCGCCATAAACGGGGACTCGTCCATCGACGTCGCGGAGAACATCCAGGTTGACTTCGGAAGTCTCTTCAAGCACGGCATCTTCCGCAACATCCCGGTCCGATACCGGTACGACAGCACGCGCGATCGATACTACGACCTGACCGTCACATCAGTGACCAACGGCCTCACCAAGATCCCCTTTGCGACCTACGACCAGGGCGCCGATCGGGTGATCAAGATCGGCGATCCCGAACGCACGGTCACCGGTGGCAACACCTACGTCATCGCCTATCACGTGGTTGGCGCAATGAATCCCTTTGAAGACCACGACGAGCTGTACTGGAATGTCGACGGTTCGGAGTGGCCGGTCCCCAAGCAATTCGTATCCGCGACGGTGAGCTTCCCAGCGGGGTCGTTCAAGGGTGCAGCCTGCTACCAGGGTCCGGCCGGGTCGCGCGAGGCGTGCAACTACGGCAACACGGCTCACTCGGTGACCTTCTCGTCGACACGGTCCCTGACATCGGGCGAGCAGTTGACTGCCGTGACAGGCCTCCGCAAAGGCGCCGTCGGAAACATCCCTCCGCCCCTCCTCGAGCCTCGCGCGCGCGCCTTTCCCGGCGACGCGTTCGACATCACGCCGTTGACGGTCGTGCTGAGCGTAGCCGTGCTCCTGGTCGGCATCGGACTCATCGGCTGGTTCTGGTGGCTGCACGGACGAGACCGTGAATACCTGACCCAGTACTACCTGACGAACGATCCGCGCGAAGGAGCAGCCCCGGCGTTTGCGCACGAGCCGGTAGTGGTCGAATTCGAGCCGCCACAGCAGATGCGGCCCGCCCAGCTGGGATTGATCCTCGACGAGTCCGCCGACACCAAGGACGTCACGGCGACGATCGTCGACCTCGCCGTGCGGGGCGTCTTGACCATCTCCGAGGTCCCCGGCAAGAAGGATTGGCTGCTGACCTGGCGGCCGAACACGGTAGGAACCCTGCTGCCTTTCGAAAAGACCATCCTCGACGGTCTGTTTACGGGCCGGCAGGAAGTGAAGATCTCGGAGCTCAAGGGCACTTTCCTCGTAACGCTGCGGTCCGCGGAAAGGCAGATGTACTCGGACGCGATGGGCCGCAGGCTGTTCAGAGCGCGACCCGACCTCGTGCGGGGCGGAGCGATAGGGATTGGCGTTCTGGGGATCCTGCTTGGCGGCGGACTGAGCTACGTGCTGGGGGTCACATTCGGCGGTGGACTGATCGGGGTCGCGGTCATCCTGACCGGGCTCGTGCTGATCATGTTCCATCGCGCGCTGTCGACCAGGACGGCGGCGGGCCGCGACCTGATGCAGCACACTCTCGGCTTTCGCCTCTACATGACCACCGCCGAAAAATACAGGCAGCAGTTCGCGGAGAAGGCCGAGATCTTCACCCAGCTCCTTCCCTACGCGATCGTCTTCGGCTGCGTCTCGCTCTGGGCGAAGGCATTCGAGGGCCTGGACACGAGCGCCAGCAACCGCTGGTACGTGGGTCGCGGACCGCTCCAGGCGGCGTTCCTCTCGAGCAGCCTCGAGTCGATGAACGCGAACCTGTCCAGCGCCATCGCGTCGGCGCCGGCCGCCAGCGGGTCGAGCGGGTTTGGAGGCGGGGGTTTTTCAGGCGGTGGCGGCGGCGGAGGTGGGGGCGGCAGCTGGTAGGGCGCAAGTTGCAAAGCGGTCTCGATTCCGATTGAATTGAGCCCCGGCGCCGGCACGTGTCTTCTAGGGGAGGGGCATGGGCATCTTTCTCACCTTTCATCAGGTCTATCAACCGGTGCTGGACAGCATCCTGCTGTCGGCCCTGGTCGCCGGGCTTCCGCTCTACGTCCTGTTTGTAACCCTTGCGATCCTCCGCCTGCCGGCGTGGCTCTGCGCCCTGGCGGCCATGCTCACCGCGTTTGTGCTCGGGTGGCTCGTCTGGGGCATGCCGTTTGGGGTGAGCGTCGGCACGGCCACCGAGGGCATGGCCTTCGGCCTGTGGCCGATCAGCTGGATCGTGCTCAACGCGGTCTTCTTCCATAACCTCACGGTGGCGAGCGGCGACTTCGACGTGATCAAACGTTCCCTGACCCGCCTCACCAGCGACCGCCGCCTGCAGACGCTGCTCGTTGCCTTCTCCTTCGGGGCGCTGCTCGAAGGCATCGCCGGATTCGGCGCCCCGGTGGCGATCACCGCTTCGATCCTCGCAAGTCTCGGCTTCGAGCCGATCACTGCTGCCGTGCTCGCGCTGCTCGCCAACACCGCACCGGTCGCGTTCGGTTCCATCGGCATCCCGGTCGTCACGCTCGGCGGCCTCATCGCACCGATCGTCGGCCACCCTGTGACCAACACGACGCTTGCGCTGTCGGCGATGGTCGGCCGTCAGCTGCCGCTGTTCTCGATCCTGATCCCGGCGTACCTCATCGTCGTGCTGGCCGGTTTCCGCCGCATGCGCGAGATCCTCCCCGCGGTTCTGGTGACCGGGATCTCGTTTGCGATCGTCCAGTTCCTGATCTCGAACTTCGTCGGTCCCGAACTGACCGACATCATCGCGGCGCTGGTCTCGATGGCGTGTCTGGCCCTGCTGCTGAGGGTCTGGCAGCCGAAGGAGACCTGGCGTTTTGCGGGCGAGGCGGCTGCTTCGGGTCAGCCGCGGCGCATTGCCGGCGGCAGCTCGGACTTGCCGGGAGAGGCCGCGAAAGGCGGCGTGTCGGCGTTCGACAAAATCGACTCGCCGGCGCGGATCGCGCGTGCGTACGGGATGTACGTCGTCCTGGTCGTGGTGATCCTGATCGGCCAGATGGGAAACCTGCCCTGGTGGTCGGGGCATCCGGTGGGCGACGTCAAGACCGCGCTGCACACGCCCGCCAACATCACGGCTGACCTGAAGTGCGGTTCGCCGGCGTTCGCGCTGTGTCCGCAGCCCTGGATCGGGCCGGACCCCGCCAAGGATCGGCAGGCCTTAAAGTTCCCCGACTGGAACTTCCTGTGGCCCGGCACCTACCAGATCGTCAAAGGCAAGCCCGTCTCATTGATCAACCGCGAGAAGCCGATCGTTTCGAAGTCGACGGCGTATCCGCTGGCGTTCGACTGGAACTTCCTCGCGGCCGCAGGCTCGCTCGTGCTGTACGCCGGCGTCGTCGCCTACCTGTTGATGCTGCTGGCAGGGGCGAAGCTGAACTTCTTCATGGTCTACTGGCGAACCATCCGCCAGCTGGCCCTTCCGATCGCAACCATCGCGCTGATCCTCGCCATCGCGCAGCTCATGAACTACGCGGGCATGACCGCGAGCCTTGCCATCGCACTGTCCAAGACGGGATTCATATTCCCGTTCGTCGCAGCGTTCCTCGGCTGGCTCGGCGTGTTCCTGACGGGCAGCGACACCTCGTCGAACACGCTGTTCGGACCGCTGCAGGCCCAGACCGCGCAGCAGCTGCACAACGTCAGCCCGATCCTGACCGCCGGCACCAACTCGTCCGGCGGTGTGATGGGCAAGATGATCAGCCCGCAGAACCTGTCGGTCGGCGCCGCCGGGGTCAACAAGGTTGGATCGGAAGGCGACATTTTCCGCCGGGTTATCCGGTACAGCCTGATCCTCACCGCCGCCGTGGGCGTGGTGGCGATGATCGAGGCCTACGTCATTCCGGGGATCGTGCCGACTCCATAACCGCGGCCGAAGGCCGCCGTTAGAGCCTGAGTGGTGCCGAGAGCGGGAGTCGAACCCGCACGTCCTTGCGGACATCGGTTTTTGAGACCGACGCGTCTGCCTGTTCCGCCACCTCGGCTTAGCAAAAGCGCTCGAAAAGGGCCTCGACCATACCATTGGCCGATGCGCATCGGCCTCGTGGCGCTGTTGATCTCGATCCTCACCGCATGTGGTCCGTCGTTGGCTCCGAGCGCCAACGCTTCCCCCTCGAACGCCGACGCACCAAGCGGGGTGGCATCTGGGCCACGGATCTCAAACCCGCCGATCACGCCGCCCCTGCCGCCGGGCACCACCCTTCCGGCTTTCGCGTGCTCCGACGCCTCAGGCGGCAAGACCGGCGTGGCCAACACGATCACCGCGCGGGTCGGCGAGCAGGACACCTACGACCGTTTCGTCCTGCAGTTCGACCCGATCGTTCCGACCTACACCGTGAAGCGGCAAGCCAATGCGGTGTTCACGCAGGGCGCGAGTGGCCAGACCGTGACCCTCGCCGGGACAGCAGGCGTGCTGGTGACGGTCCACTCCGCGCAGGGCACCACGACCTTCACGGGATCGACCGACATCGCCACGCCCGGCTACAAGGTCCTGAAAGAAGCGCGCCAGGTCCAGGACTTCGAGGGTTACGTGTCGTGGGGCCTCGGCTTGAGCCAGCCCGCGTGCATGCGTGTTTTCGTCCTCGACGCTCCGGCGCGGTTAGTGGTCGATTTCCAGTTCCCCAGCAGCTAATCTCCGCGCGATGGCTTTACAGCCACCGCCCCCTGCTCCCTCGTCGGTAGTCCCCCAGCCAACCACCGGAGCTGCGCGACCCGCCAAGGGTTCATCGCGCGGGTGTTTCGGTTGCGGCTGCGGAGGATGCTTGCTCGTCGCGATCCTGGTCGTCCTTCTCATCGGCGGCAGCACCTACTTCTTCTTCGTCGTCCAGGCTTCAGCAGCCGTGACCGCGCCGGCCTCGCTTGTGGTCATCAACCAGCCGATCAGCGTCAACGGCAATCCCGGCACCCCCGGCCAGTCGCTGCATGCCGGCGACTCGGTCGCCACCGGCACCAGCGGTCACGGCGCGATCGACTTCCCCGACGGCTCGTACATGCGGCTCGCGGCCAATACGACCGTGACCGTCAACAGCGTGCGGCTGCAGAAGACCGGCGACATCCAGACGATCGCGCTGACTGAGAAGGTTGGCCGGACGTTCACGAACGTTCAGCACCTCGTCAACGGCGCGAACTTCACCGTCTCTGGGCATGGGGTTACGGCCGCCGTGCGCGGCACGCAGTTCGAGATCCTGGTCCGACCGGACCACACCAACAGGATCTGGGTCTTCGTCGGAAAGGTGGCGGTCGCCGGCAAGACCTCGGTGACCATGACCGCGGGTCAGGAGCTCGACATCGACGCAAACGGCGCCCTCGGCAATGTGCGCGGCAGCACCTTCGATCCGAGCGACCCGTTTCCGATGGCCCAGCAGTGCGCGAACGCAGCCTCGAACGGCAACACGGCGGGGACGTCTTCAGCCTCGTACGGCGACCCCCTCGGCGCCGGCCAGTCGGCCGAAAACGACTACTACTCCCCGGGCGGGAAGCTGACAGTCTCTCTCTGCTACCCGGGCAGCACGATGTCCATCACCGTTACCGACCCGAACGGCACCAAGTACTCGCGGCAGGGCTCTCCGCCAGTCACTCTGACCATTCCCAACGGCCCGCCGGGGCTGTACAGGGCTGTCGTCACCGCGGTCAACGTGCCTTCCTCGGGCGAGGCCTTCTCGGTTGCTTTCGCGACGGACGCACCGTGCGCGGCCGACGAAATCGACAACGGCACCGTCGTCCGCGAGACGCTGAGCAACTCCCAGATCTCGAGCGCGCTGGCCGAGTCGGGTTCGACCGGCGTGAGTCTCTACGTCTCAGGCACCTCGCCCACCTCCGCCCGGCTCGTTTACTACTCGGATATCGGCGGCGCCCGACTCTCCTGGACCATCGATTTCTACGCGGCCACGCCCGACCTAGGTGCGGTGATCACACAGGTGACCTTCAACGGGATCAATGTCACGACCCAGGTGATCTCGACCTTCACGTCGTATGGAAGCCACTCGATCACGACGATCCCGTCTGGGTTCATCGTTGACCGCGTGTACTCGTGCACCACGGCCACGGGCGACGGCCTGATGGTGGTCGAGGGCCACAGATAGCCTGAATCTCGCCCGAATTGCCGGGCGCCTTGCTACATTTCGCGGTCACAGACATGGCCGCGCCCGCCAAGCCAGCGCCAAGGCCCCGCCGCGGCGGGCGCCGATTCCTCGTCGTCCTGGCGATCCTGATTCTCGTGATCGCGGGGGCTCTGGTCTGGCTGAACGTCGCCGCCCAGGCCCAGGTCGACGCTTCAGGGCTGCTGACCGTCTACCAGCCCACCACCTCCATCGCCCACGGTGGGGGTGCTGCAAGCCCGGCAACCACAGGGGCGGCCGTGCGAGCCGGCGACACGGTCTCGACCGACACGAAGGGTCTGGCCGGGATCACGTTGCCCGACGGCACTCTGACGCGACTGGCCAAAAGCACGTCGATCACGCTGGACGGTGCGCACTTCAACAAGAGCGGGACGATGCACGACGTCTCGTTGACACAGCAGATCGGCCGGACGTTCACCAACGTCCAGCACCTGGTGACGGGCGCGAGCTTCGACGTCCACGGAAAGGCCGCCACGGCGAGCGTGCGTGGGACGAAGTTCGAGATCTTGATCGACGCGACCGGCGCGATGACGGTCAAGGTCTTCCAGGGCACGGTGGTGCTGCACAACGGCAACGGGTCAGTGCAGATTCACGCGGGTGAGCAGGCGACGGCGAGCCCCGACGGAACCCTGGGCACGCCCGGGCCGATCGTCCCGGACCCCGACGACCCGTTTGGCCCGGCGCTCGATGCGTCAAATGCAGTAAGCACCGACACCACGCCTGGCACCGAGCAGGACTTCATAGGCGCGCCGCTGCACGTCGGCGAGCAGCAGACCTACACCTACAGCTACGCCGGCGGGAGCAGGGTCGAAGCGTCCCTCGGCTATCCGGGCAGCCAGATGAAGCTGACGATCAAGTCGCCAGATGGCCAGACGAGATCAGCGACCGGAAAGCTGCCATTCATTCGCATCGACAACGCGCCTGCCGGCATCTACACGATCGTCATCGACGGCGTGAAGGACCTGGGCACCAATGGCGAGGAGCCGTTTATCGCGGTCGCCTCGGTTGAGCAGTGCGTGAGCGACGACACCGAAAAAAACGGCGCGATACATCGCGGTTACACGACCCAGGACCTGATGAACGCGGTGCAGCAATCAGGCCAGGTGTCGGGTCTTTCGAACCTGAAGCTTTCCCTGAGCTCCGACTCGGTGGCGGGCGCCATCATCACCGCGAGCGGCACCTATAACGGCGTGGGCTGGAGCGGGTCCGTCGTCCTCGTCGCTCACAACGGCGTGTTCGAGATCC
The DNA here is from genome assembly GCA_035945895.1 of Candidatus Dormiibacterota bacterium. GTDB lineage: Bacteria > Chloroflexota > Dormibacteria > Dormibacterales > Dormibacteraceae > 40CM-4-65-16. Next base: position 10,659 of record DASYZS010000147.1, read on the forward strand.
TGCCGACGAGCGGGACTGTCTTCGGGATGAACGTGCCCGCGGTGCAGCTGGTGCAGCAGATCGCCAACGTCATCGGGCAGGATCCGTCGAACGTGAACCCCGGGTTCATAGTCGACCGGCTGTTCACGTGCAGCTCCGCGCTGATGGTGGACGGCCGCACCGGGGCGTGAGTCCTTAGCCGACTCCGAAAAGTCGATGCGCGGCGTGCGCAACGAGCGACAGCCCTGATCCTCTCAGCACCCATGCGACCTCGGCCGCTCCAACCCCTACAACCAGCAGCGCGCTGACCCCGAAGCCGCTGCTCTTGATGGCGGGCCTGAGACGGCGCAGCGCCTGGTCGATGGTGCCGTTGGACCCTCTGATGGCGGTTTCTAGGCGGTCGAGCAGCTCGCCAGCGGTCGAGGGGCGGCGGTCCGGGTCGCGGTCCATCGCCTGCTGCAGCACCGCGGCGAATGCGGCCGGCAGCTCAGGTGCAACTTCCCGCACGTTGGGCGGCGGCTCGTAAAGGCGGCGGCTCAAGGTCTCGATCCAGCTCTTGCTCGAGAACGGGCGTCGGCCGGTCGTCGCTTCGAAGATGACGGCCGCCAGCGAGTAGACGTCCGCGCGACCGTCGACCTCACGCCCGACCAACCTCTCCGGCGCGACGTAGTCGGGCGCGACCGGACCGCTCGAGCCCGGTCCGGTGTTAAAGGCCGCGACGGTGCCCAGCCCAAAGCCCGCAAGCAGTGTGCGGCCGTCGTTGGCCAGCAGGATGTTCGCGGGCTTGACGTCGCGGTGAATGGTGGCGCGCGAGTGCGCGTAGTCGAGGGCGCTGGCGATGGGTCGCAGGAGCGAGATGATGCCGAGGGGTTCGTACCGCTGGCCGTCGCCTAGGTAACCCTCGAGCGTCTTGCCGGCCACAAGCTCGGTGACTAGGTACGGCGACTCGCCGTCGTAAGCAAGCTCGTAGAGGCGAGGGATCGCTTCGTGCTCGAGCGCTGTGTAGGAGCGCAGCTCGAGAAGAAAGCGGCGCGAGAAGCTGACGTCGCGCGCGACGCCGGTGCCGATGGTGCGCAGCGCCACCCGAGTGTGCAGGCGCGGGTGCTCCGCCTCATAGACCGATCCGAGACTGTCGGTGTCGAGCTCGCGGAGCAGCCTGTATCCGCCGACGCTCTGGTGACCATTGGACTCGGGTTTCGGGCGGGAGCCGTTCGTATGCGGGGCTTCCTGTCCCACGAGAACTGAACTTTAGGCTACTCCGGCCGGTGCGGTCAGCCGAATTCGAACGAAGTTTCGGCTATAAAGTGTCGGCGAGAGGATTTGAACCTCCACGCCCTTTCGGGCACCAGCTCCTAAGGCTGGCGCGTCTTCCATTCCGCCACGCCGACGCGAAGCAACAATAGTGGCGCGCGCCTTACGCGACCGGACGGCGGACTATGAGCGCGTCGCCCTGCCCGCCGCCGCCACACAGAGCGGCCCCGCCAGTACGTAGGCCCCGGCGTTTGAGCTCGTTCGCCACCGTCAGCACTAGCCTCGCGCCGCTCGCTCCGATCGGGTGGCCGAGCGCGACCGCGCCTCCATTGACGTTGACACGCTCCTCGTCGAGCGCGAGCACCCGCGTGACGTTCAGCGCCACCGCAGCGAACGCTTCATTGATCTCGACGAGCTCGAGGTCGTCGACGCCAAGCCCGGCCTTCTTCAGTGCGTTGCTCAGCGCCAGCGCCGGGACGGTGTGCAGCCATGCATAGCGATCGGCGCTCATCCCGTGGGCGACGATTTCGACCAGCGGCTCGACGCCCATTCTCTCGGCACGCTCCTTGGACATCACGACGACGGCAGCGGCTCCATCCGAGATCTGCGAAGCGTTGCCTGCGGTGATGGTGCCGTCCTTGTGAAACGCAGGTGCGAGCTTGCCGAGGGTCTCGACCGTGGTTTCGGGCCGGATCCCCTCGTCGCGCTCGAGCTTGAGCACCGGGACCACCTCGTCCTTCAGGACCCCGCCATTCGACCAGGCGCGCGCGGCGCGCTGGTGCGAGCGCGCGGCCCAGGCGTCCTGGTCCTCGCGTGAGATCTCGAGCTCCTTGTTGACCTCGTCCGAGCTCGCGCCCATGTGCTGGCCGGTGAAGGTCGACCACAGACCGTCGTGAATCATCGAATCGACCATCTCGGTGTTACCCATGCGTGCCCCAAAGCGCGCCTTGGGAAAGAGGTATGGCGCTTCCGACATCGACTCCATGCCGCCCGCCACCACCACCTCGACCTCGCCGGAGCGGATGAGCTGGTCGGCGAGCGCGATCGCGTTCAGGCCCGACAGGCAGACCTTGTTGATCGTTATGGCCGGGACCTCCTGCGGGATCCCCGCCTCGATGGCCGCCTGCCGCGCGGTGATCTGGCCGGCACCGGCCTGCAAGACCTGTCCCATGATCACGTAGTCGACGTCAGCTCCCTCGACTCCGGAGCGGTCGAGCGCGGCCCGAATCGCGTACGCGCCCAGGCTCGTGGCCGGAACGTCCTTGAAGACGCTGCCGAACTTGGCAAAAGGAGTGCGCGCGCCCGCTACTATCACGCTGGTCACAAACCAAGTCTAGGGATGAGAAACGCTCTCCTAATCGTCGACGTCCAGGTGGATTTCGTCGAGGGCGGCAGCCTCGGCGTGACGGGCGGCCTGAACGTGGCCGCGATGATCTCGCGCCATATCCGCCACTTCAAAAACCAGTACCAGTTCGTGGTGGCGTCGCGCGACTATCACGAGAATGCACCC
>DASYZS010000148.1:0-2790 GCA_035945895.1 Candidatus Dormiibacterota bacterium
CAGATCGCCGGCTGGGTGGCATCATCTAGCCCGCGGTGACCAGCCTCTACGCCTGGCTGAGATTTCTCCACATAGTCGGCCTGGTGGCATTTGTCATGCCGCACGGCGTCAACGCTGCCGTGTCCTTCGCCGTGCGGGGCCCCGTCACGGCCCAGACCCGCCGCCTTCTCGCGCTCTCGCAGCAGGCGAACTTTGGGTCCTATCCCGGGCTGTTGCTCCTGGTCGTCACGGGCGTGTGGATGGGGTTCATCGCGAGCTGGTGGGGACAGAAGTGGATCTGGACGGCGATCGTTGTGCTGGTGCTCGTCGCCGTCGCCATGGGTGGGCTCGCTCGACCGTACTACCTCGCGCGCGAAGGCAAGGACGATGCCGCGATCGGGGAGCGCCTCAGCAAGGCGCGACCCGCAGCCGCTGCGGCCATCGGTGGAGTCGGCCTCCTGATCCTCATCTTCTTGATGGTCTTCAAGTCCTTCTAGCGTGAAGGCGGTCCGTCTGCTGGCGGCCGCAGTCCTCGTCCTGATCGCCGTCTATTTCGTGATCCGCGGCCTGGCGACCGCGTGCACGGGCGCCGCCTGCGACGCCTACATCCCAATCTCGGTCCTGGTCCCGCTCTTGATCCTCATCACGGTCGCCGTCACGGGAATCGTTGCGACGGTGAACGCGCGCGCGAATCACTCATGGTTTGCGGGACTGCTTCTCTCCACCGTGCTCGGCGTGCTCGGTCCGATCGTCGCCCTGCTCATCTTCAAGGACAGCCCCGACGCGTTCGTCGCCGCGGGAACGCTGTTAGAGCTTCAGCTCGCACTGGTCGTGCTGGCGTACAGCTTCCTCACTCGATCCAAGGCGCGCGCCTGAGCTCCCGTCCTTTCTATATATGCGCCCGCACGCGGGCGCGCCGCAGGTCCACGCGATCGCCGATCAAGGGCACGCCTTCCTTGCGCAGCAAGGCGAGCTGGTGTGAGCCCTTGGCCACGCTCCCGTCAGCGCGCACGACGCGATGCCAGGGCAAGCGCTCGCGGGTGGTGGCGAGCGTCCGCCCGACCAACCGTGGTGCGGATGGCTCGAGGTCGCCGTATGTGCGGACGAATCCCCTGGGGATCGCGCGGATGCGTTCGACGATCAAGGCGACCCTCACCTCGGTCGGCGGCGAACCCCGACGCTTTGTTCCCCTCACGCAAACATGACCCCGAAACCGCTGATTGCGGTATGCCAGATCACACCCGGCCAGATTGATCGCGTGCGGTACCAGAGGTAGCCCCACACGAGCCCCGTCATCTGCAGCCCTGGCAGCAAGACGCCGAAGACGTTCTCCCAGGCGGGGCGTCCCCCCGGGTTGGCGAGGGCAGAGGGCACATGAAAGAGCGAGAAAACGACAGCCGAGACGACGAGCGCGTTCCCTGGCCGTCCGAGCCACGGCAGAAGCCTCGACGTGACGACGCCCCGAAACGCCAGCTCTTCCGGTATCCCATTGACCAACGACTGGAGGCCGAGAATCGCGAACGCGGTTCCCAACGGATAAGTTCGCCACAGGACCTCGACCGGGGCGTGGGCCGCAGCGCCCGCAGCTGCCAGGCCTATGTCGATCGCCGCCAGCAGCAGGCCGAGACCCACGTGCCGCGGCCGGAGGCCGATCGCTGCCGCACGCAGGCGGAAGATGAGGACCAGGGCAACGGTCGGCAGCAGAAGAAGAATGATTGCAAGCACCGCGTTGGCAGCCTTGCCGGCGACGGCTTCAGGAAGCGAATGCGCCAGCAACGTGGCCAGCTGGTGATAGACCCACAGTGACTGCGGAGTCCAGAAGATGGTTGCGGCGGCAAGGAGCGTTGCGACTAGCGCCAGGGCCATGCCGAGGTCGCGGCGGCGGGTCGTCGCGACGATCGACGGAACGACTGGTTCATCACGTCGGGTAGCGATTGTGATGAGGCCGATGTAGATCGCGAGGAGCGCCGCGTTCACGGCCACAAACACCGGAGAGGCGATAACGCCGGCGATCGCGCTCAGCCCGAGGTAGACGAGCATCGCCGGCGTGAGCACTGGATGATCGCGCACCTCTGAATTTCAACACGGCAGCTGCGCGATCGCTGGACCGGAGAGGGCATTTAGAATCGGATTGGTGTCGGTCCAGTCTCCAGCCAAAACCTCCGCATCCGAATTCGGCGAGCTCGAGCAGTATCGCGGTGAGCTCACCGCGTACTGCTACCGCATGCTCGGCTCGCCCTTCGATGCCGAAGACGCGGTGCAGGATGCGTTCGTCCGCGCGTGGCGCAGCCGCGAGAGCTTCGAAGGGCGCTCAGCGTTGCGCTCATGGCTGTATCGCATCACGACGAACGTCTGCCTCGACATGCTCAAGAGCAGGGAGCGAAGAGCGCGTCCGATGGACCTCGGTCCGTCCTCCGAGCCGATCGAATCCAACCTGAACATTCCGGCCGAGGTGACCTGGCTCGAACCGATTCCGATGCGCCTCATCGCGCCCGACCGCGACCCCGCCGACGTGGCAGTTGCCAATGAGTCGATCCGGCTGGCGTTCGTGGCGGCGCTGCAGCGTCTGCCGGCGCGCCAGCGCGCGGTGCTCATCCTGCGCGAAGTCCTGGATTGGCAGGCCGCTGAGGTGGCGGAGCTCCTCGAAACGTCGGTCGCGTCGGTCAACAGCGCGCTGCAGCGAGCGCGGGCGACGATGGCGAAGGTCAGCGGCGAGCCTGACGCGCAAGCCGCTCCACTCAGCGCTTCCGACAAGGCGATGCTCGAGCGCTACGTCTCGGCGTTCGAGCGCTACGACCTGAACGCGTTGAC
>DASYZS010000149.1:0-7930 GCA_035945895.1 Candidatus Dormiibacterota bacterium
ACCTTTCCCTCGGCGAGGAAGACGACGGCGTCGCCGCCTTGCCCGCCCAGGCGCAGCGTTTCCCGCGCCTTGAGGCCGACCGGCCGGATACGGCGAGCCACAGCGCGCAAAACGCCGTCGTTCAGCTCCGAGAAGACGGCCGACATCTCCAGGATGCGCATCCGCTCCGAAATCGCGGACGGCGCCTGCTCTGGTGTCGGCCCGCCTGCGCTAGGGGGCACCTGGCGTGACTCTTCCTCCCGTGCCCGCTGTAAGGTTTCGTGAACCTCACGGGGGTCCAAAACGCGGATACTGTAGCGACCCTAGCTGGAAATGGACCCCTCGCTTCATAGCAACGGCTCAAATACGCGGCCGGCGATTCCTTCAAAACCGCCGGCCGGCCGGTCTCGCGTGGCCGGGCGGGTTGACCGCGTGCTTAACACCGCCCTGGGCGGCGACCGCGCGGCCGTCCTTAACGTGGCCGCCTCCGAACTGCTTGCCGAGCCGGAGGCGGTCGCGAAGATATTCGCAGCGATCCTCGACCGGCCTGGCTCAGGCGTGGCGGCCCACTGGAAGGCCCAGGACATGCTTCGGCGGTCCGCCCTGCACAAGCCGCTCCTGGATTCGCTGGCGAGCTCCGACCCCGACACGCGCGCTGCCGCGGCGAGGATCTGCGGGGCTGCCCGGATGAGCGAGTCGGTGGTGTGGATCTCGGACCTGGTTCGCGACCCCAGCCCTCGGGTTCGCGACGCCGCCGTCCGGTCGCTGGCGCAGCTTGGCGGCCGCCGCGCCGTGGAGGCGCTCACCGCGTCGGCGGACGAGATCCCGCTCCACCGACTGGCCATCGCACTCTCGAAGGCGGCATCCGACATGGACAGCGAGGCGCTCATGCGTCACCCGGCGAGCGAGCAGATCGCGGTGGCCACGGTCCTCGCCTACGGCCTGCGCCGTGACGTTCTTAGGGTTGCGCCGCTGCTGGGCATCGCCCACGATCGCAGGTGGCCGAAGCAGGTTCGGCTGGCCGCGTGCAAGGCGCTCGCTGTAATCGGCGACCGTTCGGCTGCCGATGGCCTGCACCGCCTCGCGGACATGGACGCCGATCCCGACATCCAGAACGGCGCCCAGCGGTCCTACAAGCGGCTTCTCAAGAGGGCGGTGACAGGGCGGCGATGAAGCTCTCCGAGCGTTTCGACCGGCGCTACCAGCAGACGCCTACGACCACGGCCGATCCGCCGGACACCGTACCGGTACCGGCAGAGGCCGCCCCCACGGCACCGCCTGACGGCGTTCCCAGCGTCGCCCCTGTCGAGCGGCGCTCGACTCCGCGCGAGCCACTCACCTCGCACACGATCAGCACCGACGGCGCAACGCCGTCCGTCGACGCCCCGGCGACCCTGAGCCCGGCGCTTGCAGCGGCCAAGGCCGAGATCCATGCGAACCTCCTGCGCCGCCACGCAGCCGCAATCGACATCACCAACCGCGCGGGCATCCGGCGCCTGCTGACGCAGCTGACGGAAGACCACTTCCGGGACAAGCCGCCGGCGGCGATCGTCACGACCGCCGACCGCGAGCGGCTGGTCGACGTGCTCTTCGACGAGGTGATCGGACTGGGGCCGCTCGAGGCGCCGCTGCGCGACCCCGACATCACCGAGATCATGGTCAACCGGCCTGAACAGATCTTTGTCGAGCGTCGCGGACGCATCGAGCTGACCACCCTGGCCTTCGAAGACGAAGCCAGCCTGCGCCGCGTCATCGATCGCATCGTGTCGACGATCGGGAGGCGGGTCGACGAGTCCGAGCCGATGTGCGATGCGCGTCTGAAGGACGGCTCGCGTGTCAACGTCGTCATTCCGCCGGTCGCCATCTACGGGCCGTGCCTGACGATCAGGAAATTCGGTCGCGAGGTCTTGACCCCAGAGCGCATAGTCTCGAGCGGAGCTTCGAGCCAGGCGATCCTCGACTACCTGCAGGCCGCGGTGCAGACGCGTCTGAACGTCATCGTGAGCGGGGGCACCGGCTCCGGCAAGACGACCTTGCTGAACGTGCTGTCAGGTTTCATCCCACCCGACGAGCGCATCGTCACCTGCGAGGACGCGGCCGAGCTGCGATTGCGCCAGGTCCACGTGGTCAGCCTCGAGTCGAAACCGGCCAACGTGGAGGGTCATGGACAGATCAGCATCCGCGACCTCGTCCGCAACGCGCTGCGCATGCGGCCGGATCGGATCATCGTCGGTGAGGTTCGAGGCGGGGAGGCGCTGGACATGCTGCAGGCCATGAACACCGGCCACGACGGATCGATGAGCACCGTCCACGCCAACAACGCGCGCGATGCGATCAGCCGTCTGGAGACGCTTGTCCTTCTGGCCGGCACGGAGCTGCCATCGAGGGCCATTCGCGGGCAGATCGCCTCTGCCATCAACGTCGTGGTCCAGACCGAAAGGTTGCGCGGTGGCTCGCGCAAGATCGTGAGCATCTCCGAGGTTCAAGGAATTGCGGACGGAGAGATTGCAATGCAGGAGATATTCGCCTTCCGCCAGGTAGGGATGACCCCCGACGGCCGCGCGGTCGGATATCACACGGCGACCGGCGAGAAGTCCCAATTCCTCGCGCATTTCCAGAGCAATGGAGTCGAGCTGTCCGACGAGATCTTCACCATGCGCCTGCAGCCTCCGATGGAGAAGCTCTACTGATGGACGAGTTTCGCGAGCTCGGCGCGCCAACGTCTTCTGAAGACGCCGCCGGTCACGCCGAACACGTCGTCCACGTCGACTCTGAGGTCCTCGCCGACCTCGGCCACCAGCTGCGCAACCAGCTCAACGCCGTCGTGGGCGCGGCCGGCTTGCTTGCGAGCGGCGCGGAAACAACCGAGGAGCGTGAGCTGGCTGCGATTGTCGAGACTGCCGCCGAGCAGGTCGCGCGAGTCATCGACGAATGGTTGGACGCCGCGACGATCCAGGCCGGCGATTTCGAGCTGGCGCTCCATCCATTCGACGTCCGCTCGACGGTCGAGAACTGCCTGGCCGTCGTGTCCGGGAGCGCCGGGGCAAAGAGCATCGACGTCTCCTTCCAGGTGGCGCCCGACGTCCCCAACGCGGTCATCGGCGACTCGCGGCGCCTCGAGCAGATCCTGCTCACGTTGCTGCACGCGGCGGTGGACCGTACACATCGCGGAGGAATCGGGGTCGATCTGGCCTGCGAGGTTCATGGCGCCCTGGTGACGCTGCACTTCAAGATTCGCGACACGGGACGCGGGATCCCGGCCAGGATCCTGCGCGGCGCGATCGACGGCGTGACCCGTCCGGACGACCGCCTCGAGCCGGGCGACCGGCTGGCGGTGCTCAGCCTGCGGACGACAAAACAACTCATAGAGCTCATGGATGGTGAGCTGCGCGTCGTCCAGGGTGGGGTGGAAGCCGGTCCCGACGCGGGGACGACGTTCGACTTCACGATCCTCGCGGAGGCGATGCCAGGTGCGCTGGCACCGACCCAGCTGACCCTCGAAGGAATGCGGGTTCTCGTCATCGCGGCGGATCCCACCGAGAAGCGCTTGCTGTCGCTTCAGGTCGAGCAATGGGACGCGAACGCGCTGCCGGTGCTTCCGGATGAATCGTTGACCGCGCTCCAGGGCGGCATGCCTTTCGACATCGCATTGGTCGAGCACCGGCCGCCGGCGGTGGATGGTCTCGACATCTCCCATTCGCTTCGCGCGATGCGCCGGCCCGACCAGATGCCGATCGTGCTCATCGCGTCATCGATGCCCGGTGCTGCAGAGGCTGAGGCCGCCGACAGCGGCGTGATCCAGGCGACTCTGACCAAGCCCGTGCCCGCGCGCACCCTGCACGACGTCATGATCCAGGTGGGCGGGCGCGGGGCGCAGCCCCAGGCCGCGCAGGCCGTGGAGCCTGGAGCGCTGCGTGTCCTGATCGCGGACGACAACGCCCTCAACCAGAACCTGCTCAAAAGACTCGTGGCGAAGCTCGGCCACTCGGTCGACGTGGTATCCACCGGCCGCGAGGCGGTCGCCGCGGTCGCTCAGCAGCCGTACGACGCGGTGCTCATGGACGTGCTCATGCCCGAGATGGATGGTCTTGCGGCGGCCGAGGCGATCTGCCGGCGGTGGCCGCGTGGCAACCGTCCGCGACTCATCGCGCTCACCGCGATGGCGGGGCCAGGGGACCAGGAGCGCTGCCTTCGCGCCGGCTTCGACGATTACATGAGCAAGCCGGTCCACCTCGAGGACCTGACCGAGGCGTTGAATGCGGCTGCGGGCTACCGGACCAACCGAGAAGAGCGGAACGGCCTTTAGCGGCTAGCCGCGGAGGCGGTTGTCCAGCCTGTCTTCGTGAATCGCCCGCCGCCCCGCCCTCGACTCGAGGTAGACGACGACGATCACGATCATTCCACCGAGCACCATCAACCCTCCCAGCGCTTCGCCCTCCACCCCGGCAGGCTGGGTGATGATCTGGATCATCGCTGAGCCGAACACGAGGATGTAGCTGACTCCCAGAAGGCGCACGCGCGGGGCGACCTGGGTGTTGTCCTGCCCACGCCACGGTCGCTTGCCGATGATCAAAAGGTAGGCGCCCATCAGCAGCGCGAGCGCCGCGAGGACGAGGGAGATGATCTGGACGTAGGCCGTCGCCACCGGCCGGTGAGTTTAACCCGCCAAATGGGTGCTTCTTACACTTGACCCTCACGATGCCCCGACTCGAACCGATCAAGGCTGTCCGCGGAGTCCGCGACATCCTGCCCTCGGAGCTGCCTTTCTGGCGGGCTGCGGAGCAGGGCGCGCATGCGGTGGCGCGCCGTTTCGGGTACGAGGAGATCGTGACGCCCGTCCTCGAGCCTGCCGAGCTGATCGAGCGCGCGGGTGATGACAGCGACGCGTTCGCCAAGGAGCTCTACCGCTTCGTCGACCGCGGGGACCGCAGGCTCGCCCTGCGTCCGGAGGCAACCGCGGGCGTCGTCCGGGCCTATTTCGAGCGCGGACTCAACCAGGGCGCCCAGCCCTCGCGTCTTTATTTGATGGGGCCGATGTTTCGCTACGACCGCCCGCAGAAGGGTCGCTACCGGCAGTTCTATCAGCTCGACGTCGAGGCGATCGGCAGCGCGAGTGCGGCCCTCGACGCCGAGGTCATAGAGATCGCGCGCGACTGGCTGCGCGAGATCGGGCTGGGCGAAGTCCGGCTCGAGCTCAACACGATCGGCGATGCCCGCTGCCGGCCCGCGTACCTGGACCGCCTGCGCGACTACTACCGGCCTCTCAAGGAGAAACTGTCCCCGGAGTCACAGGAGCGGCTCGAGCGCAACCCCCTGCGACTCCTCGACAGCAAAGCCGAGAAGGACGCCCCTTTCAAGGCCAGGGCTCCACGCATCACGGACCACCTCTGCGCCGAATGCGCCGAGCACTGGGCTTCCGTGCGCCGGCTCCTGGACGCGGCGGAGATCGAGTACGTGCTCAATCCCTACCTGGTCCGCGGCCTCGACTACTACACGCGAACGGTCTTTGAGTTCTTTCCGGCCGGTGCTCACGGCCAGCAAGATGCCCTCGGGGGTGGGGGACGGTACGACGGCCTGGCCGCCGCCGAGGGTTGGCCCGCCACGCCCGCCGTGGGTTTCGCCAGTGGCCTGGACCGGGTCACCGATCTAATGGCGGCCGCAGGCGCGACAGTTGCTGGCGGGCCTGCGGCGGACGTGCTGGTCATCCCTGACGGCGACCTGGAGCGCGCCGCGGCGGAGGTCGCTCGCATCTGCCGCGCCGTCCGTCCGACGACCGTCGACTACGAGCCCAGGAGCCTTCGCGCCAAGATGCGGTCGGCCAACAAGCTGGGGGCCAGGTGGGTCGTGCTCTTCGACGCCGCGCAGGCGGCCCGCCGCGTGGCCAGTCTGCGCGAGATGTCCAGCGGGACCCAGGAAGAGCTCGATTGGGTTGAGCTTCCCACCAGGCTGTCGTGAGCGGTTTCAACGCGCCCCACTGCGGATCGCTGCGCGCGACCGACGAGGGTCGCGACGTCGAGCTCTACGGATGGGTTGCCAGTCGACGACACCACGGCGGGTTGGTCTTCATCGATTTGAGAGACCGCTGGGGAGCGGTCCAGGTAGTAGTGAACCAGCTCCTGAGCAGGGCCGATACCTACAACCGAACCTTTCAAATTCGAGATGAATTTGTTCTACGAGTGACTGGGCGAGTTCGTCGACGTGACGGAGATGCAATCAACCCGAAGATTGCAACGGGGGAAGTCGAAGTCGTAGCTGACGAGATCGAGATACTTTCGTCAAGTCGGACCCCACCTTTTCCAATTGAGGACAGAAGTGAGGCCGACGAGTCGACTCGATTGAGGTATCGGTATCTCGATCTGCGTCGCCCGAGGATGCAGCAAATCCTCGAGCTACGACACCGCGTGAACAAAATAATCCACTCGTACATGGATGAGCGTGAGTTTGTAGAGGTCGAGACACCGTTGCTCATCAAGACCACCCCTGAAGGCGCTCGTGACTTCATCGTCCCCTCGCGGTTGTACCCGGGAAAGTTCTACGCCCTACCTCAGTCGCCGCAGACGTTGAAGCAGTTGCTAATGGTCGCGGGACTGGGCCGCTACTACCAGATGGCGAGATGTCTTCGCGATGAAGACTTAAGGGCGGACCGCCAGATCGAGTTCACACAACTCGATCTCGAGATGTCGTTCTGCACGGAGGAGGATGTCTTTGCCCTGGTCGAGGGGCTGTTCGCACGAATCTGGAAGGAGATCCTCGGGATCGAGCTCGAGCTTCCATTCCGACGAATCGATCAACAAGAAGCCTTCTTGAAGTACGGAACGGACCAGCCGGATCTCCGATATGAGCTTGAGATCGCCGATCTTGGCGGCGCGCTGAGCGAGACCAAAGCGGAGGTCTTCGCCTCTGTTCTAAGGGGCGGTGGCGTGGTTCGCGGCATGGCCGTGCCGGGCGGCTCAGATATGAATCGCAGGGAACTGGATGAGCTGACGACCCTCGCCAAGGGCGCAGGGGGAAAAGGTCTGGCGTGGCTGCCTGGACCGCTCGACAAATTCCTGTCCGATGCGGAGAAGTCGGCAATCAGCGAGAGGACTGGCGCAAAGCCCGGGGACCTTGTTCTGCTGGTGGGCGACCGCAAGCGGCGCGCTGAAAAGGTCATTGGGCTGATCCGCCGCGACGTCGCCCGCCGGCGCAACCTGATCCGCGGCGACCAATTCAAGTTCCTCTGGGTGTTCCCGATGTATCTGTTCGCCGAGGGCGACGATGGGAAGCTCACCTATGGACACCATCCCTTCACGCGCCCGTTTGAAGAGGACCTGGCGTTCGTCGATGAGCGTCCGTATGACGTTCGGGCCCATGCGTACGACCCTGTGTGCAACGGCTACGAGCTGGCTAGCGGAAGCCTGCGGATCCACGACCCCCAGCTTCAGCGCCGAGTTTTCCAGATTCTCGGCCTGGACGACGAAACGATTCAGGAACGGTTCGGCTTTCTGTTGGAAGCATTCGAATACGGCGTGCCTCCGCATGGGGGCGTTGCGCCGGGGATTGACCGAATCATCATGCTGCTTGCGGGCACAGACAACATCCGTGACGTAATTGCATTCCCCAAGACGCAGAGCATGCAAGATCTGATGCTCGACGCTCCGAGCCCGGCCGACCCAAGGCAGCTAGACGAGCTTCACATCAGAGTCGTCCCTCCGAAGAAGCCGTCGTAGGATTGACCCCGCTCCCGAAGAGTGACGTGCAAGTGCGGCTTGCCCAACACTCGAGACGACGGGACCCCGGAGTCCGACAGGCCGACCAAATGCCCGCATTGACGGGACTTGGAGAGCCGAGGCAGGGGACCCACCTGAGCATGCTCAGGACAACCCACGACCGTCACTCGGAGGGAGCACAACCCCCGGATAGTCGCGACTATCCGCGGTTTTCGAAGCCCAGATGCCCGGATAGTCCGGAC
>DASYZS010000150.1:0-19873 GCA_035945895.1 Candidatus Dormiibacterota bacterium
TGCCGATTACGCGCAGATCGAGCTGCGCATCGCCGCGCATCTGAGCGGGGATCCAAAGCTGCTCGAAGCGTTCGCGGCCGGCCAGGACATCCATACAGCGACCGCGTCCGCGGTCTTCAAGGTGCCGTTCGAGTCGGTGACCCCAGACCAGCGCCGTCTCGCAAAGGTCGCCAACTTCGGTTCGATCTACGGCCAGGGCGAGTACGGCCTTTCGCAGCAGCTGGGCATCACCGGCGACGTGGCGCGTGAGTTTCTCGGCCAGTACTGGTCGACGTACGCCAAGCTGCGCGAATACCTCGACGGGGTGCGCGTGCGCGCGCGCGAGGAGGGACTCGTCGTCAGCGCAACCGGACGGCGGCGCGCGATCCCCGACCTACGGTCGCCCAACTTCCAGCTGCGCAGCGCCGCCGAGCGGATGGCGATCAACTTTCCGATGCAGTCGCTGGCCGCGGACATCATCAAGATCGCGATGGTTCGGCTGCACCGTGAGATCGATGCCGACCAGATCGAGGGCCGCATGCTGCTGCAGGTGCACGACGAGCTTCTCTTCGAGGTGCCGCGCGGCGAGCTCGACCAGTTTGCCGAGAAAGTTCCGCGGGTCATGACGGGTGCGTACGAGCTCGAGACCGGGATCGAGGTGGAGATGAAGGTCGGGCCGAACTGGGCCGACATGAAAAAGCTCGCGGTCGTCCGCGCCTGAATGCCAGAAGCCACGTTAGTCCGGACTATCCGGGGTTTTCGAGCGGCAGAAGTTCGGTTAGTCCGGTCTATCGCGAATGCCGCCGGGGGGCCGGATGCCTGAGCTTCCTGAAGTCGAGACGATCGTCGCCGACCTGCGCCCTCATCTCGTCGGGCGCGAGATCGTGCGCGCCGAGCTTGCGTTTCCGGCCATCGTGCGTCACCCCGAGCCCGAGCAGTTCAAAGACGAGATCGCCGGCCAGCGCATCGAAAAGCTGAGTCGTCGCGGCAAGTACATCCAGTTTCATCTTTCCGGCGACCTGCTTCTTGTCGTGCATCTCGGGATGACGGGCCAGCTGCGGATCCTCGACGCGGCCGCTCCGCTCGAAAAGCACACTCATGCGGTTTTCCTGCTGGATGACGGACGCCAATTGCGCTATCGCGATCCGCGGCGTTTCGGACGGCTCTTGCTCGGCACCGAAAGCACGCTGCTCGATGCCAGGAAGCTACCGCGTCTCGGTCCCGAGCCGATCGACCCGGAGTTCGCGCCCGATGAGCTCTACCGCCGGCTGCACAAGAGACACGCGCCGCTGAAGGCGGTGCTTCTGGACCAGAAGGCGATCGCGGGCGTGGGCAACATCTACGCCGACGAATCCCTGCATCGCGCGCGATTGCGGCCCGACCGTGTCGCTGCGACGGTCGGACGGAAGTCCGCGGCGCGCCTGCACGAGTCGCTTCGCGAGTCGCTGCAGCTTGCGATCGCCAATCGCGGCAGCTCCGTGGACACGTATCGCGATGCTTGGGGCGAGCTCGGCGGCCAGCAGGAGAAGCTCCTCGTTTACGGCCGCGCGGGCGAACCCTGCTTCACATGCGGCCGCCCGCTGCGCGCCGTGCGCATCGCCGGTCGCACAACCGTTTTCTGCACGCGTTGTCAGCGCTAGCGGTCCCAACGGAAGCCCTCGCCGGAGCTTCGGCGCCCATGCAGCCCATCTGCGTTGTTGCGTCCTGCGCTTCTCGCTCACGCATCAACGGATGCGCTCGCTGCGATGCTCGTCCGCGCCTAGCATCTGGGCCGCCTGGCCACCGAATCTCGCGACGAGGTTTCCATTGGGGCCGCTGACCCCGCGTTTCGCCGGGATCGCCATCCTCGGCGTCGCGTTCATCTCGCTGACGATCGCGGTCACGGGTGGGGCACTCAAAACCACCGACCTCCAGGTCGCGCAGGCGATGCACGATGCGTGGATCCCGTCGCTGCACGGACTCTTTCAGGGAATTGCCGAGCTGGGCAGTCTCGAGGTGACGGGGATTCTGATGGCTGGACTCACCTTCTATCTGTGGCGCGCCGGTTTTGGTTCCGATGCCTTCGTGTTCGTCGTCTTCCTCGTCGCGGAGGCGTTCGAGATCTTCTACAAGTTCAACCTCCATCACCTGCGGCCACCTGCCTCGCTGGCGGAGTCCGACGGACCCAGCATCACCGAGCTCCTCTCAGGCTCGAGCGCGGGGAACAGCTTCCCGAGCGGGCACATGCTGCGCACCGTCATCGTCTACGGCTTGATCGCGTTCGTGATCCGCCGCCTCGCGCCTTCCGCGGGCGTAAGGGTGGCGGCGGAGTTCGGCGCGATCGCGATCATCGTGCTCGTGGCGTTCGACCGCCTGTATCTGGACGTCCACTGGGAGTCGGACGTGATCGGGGGTTTGCTGCTCGGGGGGATTGCACTCCTCGCCGGGACCGCCTGGCTCGACCGGCCTCGTAGACCGCAGAATTGACCTGATGGCCGAAAAAGCGGTATTGATCCTGGTCACGACCGACGGCCGCGACGATGCGGAGAAGATCGGTGAGGCGCTGGTCGTGGAGCGCCTGGCCGCGTGCTGCAACGTGATCCCCACGGTCGCGTCCTTTTATTACTGGGAGGACCAGCTGCAGCGAAACCACGAGGCCATCCTGCTGGTCAAGACGCTCGAATCCCTCGCACCGGCCGTCGAGGAATACGTCCGGAGCCACCACTCCTACGACATTCCCGAGATCCTGCGGGTACCGATCGAGGGCGGGTCTTCGGCCTATCTGAACTGGCTGGAGCAACAAGTGGTGAAACCTCGGGTCTAGGCGTTAACTCAACACTTAGACTGCGGGCAAGGTAAAGGAGGCGGGGTGGCCACAGCGCTCGAGCAGCCCAGCGATTCCAGCGGCTCCAAGCGCCGCCGTCGCCACGCGCGCCGCGATGCTCGGGCGACCACGGTCAAGCAGCCGAAGGGCGGCAACGGCGCGGCTCCCGCCGAAGTTTCTGTCGCCGCCGCGGACGTGATTGCGCCACCGCCGGCTCCGGCTCCGACTCCCGCTCCAGCTCCAGCTCCGGTAGACGAGTTCAGGGACCTCCTGGGCCAGGCGGTCGGGCTTCGCCTCGACGCCGTCTCGCGCGAGTTCGGCGGTCGGGACGAGATGCACGTGACGGCCCTCCAGAACGTGACGCTCGACGTCGGCCCCTGCGAGTTCGTGGCGATCGTCGGCCCGAGTGGCTGTGGCAAGAGCACGCTGCTGTCGCTGATGGGCGGCCTCGACCAGCCGACCTCGGGGCACGTGTACGGCGCGGGCCTGCCCCTTGGCGAGCTGGCTGACCGCGACCTGTCGGACTACCGCCTGCAGCGCGTGAGCACCATCTTCCAGACCTTCAACCTCATCCCGTCCATGACGGCCGAGGAGAACGTCGCCCTTCCGATGACCCTTGCGGGAGTCGAGCCCGAGCAGCGCCTGACGAGGGCCCGACACCTGCTCGCGCTTGTCGGCCTCGAGCATCGTGGCAAGACCCGCGCGGGGCGATTGTCGGGCGGCGAGCAGCAAAAGGTCGCGGTGGCGCGCGCGCTCGCCAATCGGCCGGGGCTGATCCTGGCCGATGAACCGACCGGCAGCCTCGACTCCACCGCCGGCGAGGGCGTGCTCACATTGCTGGACGACCTGAATCGGCGCGGCGCGACGGTCGTCCTGGTCACGCACGATCCCGAGGTTGCGCGGCGGGCGCGCCGTGTCGTGCGCATGATCGACGGCCGCGCGATCGAGGTCGAGTCGGGCAGGCCGACGGTGAGGAGCCAGGAACCGCTCGACCCCGCCCCGCGCATGCAGTGGCGCGACACCCTGAAGGTTGGGCTCGGGAGCGCCGGCCGCAAGCCGCTGCGCACGGCGCTGACGACCACCGGCGTCGCTATCGGCATCGCGGCGCTGAGCCTCATCGGGGCGCTGGCGACAGGCCTTCAGCAAGCTCTCGATGCGCCCGCGCTGGCCACCAGCCAGGTGCACCAGGTCGCGGTCTTCCCGGTCGCCGACGCGCGCACGCCCGCGCTGGACGCGGCCACGCTGGCGACGCTTTCCCGGTTGCCCCATGTGCGCGCGGCTTGGGGACAGGTCGGCATGAGCGGGACTTTCACCGGCACTGCGGTGGTCGGGGCAGCCGCTCCGGCCGCGCCACCGCAGGGTGACCTGGTTTCGCTCCCGCCGCTCCGGTCGTCGAGCGCGACGCCTACGCTGACCGCGGGGCGCATGCCGAGCTCGGACAGCTCGACCGAGGTGCTGCTAACGGACAGCGAGGCGGGCGCCCTCGGCTTCCTGTCGCCGCAAGGCGCCATAGGCACGCAGGTCAAGTTCACGGCGACGTCGGGCGCTCTCGATCCGGCAATGACCAAGAACCAGGTGACGCAGCCGGTGACGGAAACCTTCCTCGTCGTGGGCATCGTCTCGACCGACTTCATGCCCGCGGGTGCGCCTGGGGCGCTTGTGCCGAACGCCACGATGCGCAAGTACTGGTCGGCGGTGGCGGCGCCCAACAAGTGGAAAGGCGGCGAGTTTTCCAGCATCACGCTGCTGGCCGACTCGGGCCTCTCAGTCGCGCCGCTCCGCAACCAGGTGGACTCGCTTGGGTTCCAGACGCAGACGTTCGGCGACCAGTTCCGCAACTTCGAGGACCTGCTCGGCAAGCTGAGAATCGCACTGCTGGGCCTGGCGATCGTGGCCCTGCTGCTCGCGTGTCTGGGTATCGCCAACACCATGTACACGGCTGTCCTCGAGCGGACCAAGGAGATCGGAGTCCTGAAGGCGCTGGGCGCGAGGTCTCGTGACGTGTTGCTGCTTTTCATCGCCGAGGCGACTGGCATCGGGCTTGCCGGCGGGCTGGTCGGCGCGTTGGTCGCGGTCGGCCTCGGGCGGCTCGGGAATGCGGCCGTGGACAGGATCACGCAGTCGGTTTCGAGCACGGGGTTCGACGTGTTTCGCACCGACGTGCCCGTGGTCATTGTCGCGGTGGTGGTCGCGGTTCTCCTGAGCAGCGTCAGCGGTCTGCTGCCTGCGCTGCGTGCTGCGGTCCAGGATCCGTCCCGCGCCTTGCGTTACGAGTGAGGGTTTCCACCTACCCGCTGATCGACGCGGACGAGGCTGCGCGCATCGTCCTCGGTCACACCTCTTTGCTCGGTGTGGAGCGGGTCACTTTGAGAGAGGCCTTCGGCCGGGTGCTCGCGGAAGACCTCATCGGCGACGCTCCGCTTCCACCTTTTCCATCGAGCGCGGTCGACGGCTACGCGTTGCGTGCGGCCGACGCGGGCAAGACGCTCCGGGTGCTGGGTGAGTCGGCCGCAGGCCGGCCGTTCGACGGCAGCGTCTCGCCCGGGACCGCGGCCCGGATCCTCACCGGCGGCGCGCTGCCCGACGGTGCCGACGTGGTGGTCATGGTGGAGGACGTGCGGGTCACGGACCAGACCGTGACCGTGCCCGATGGATTGAAGCCGGGCACGAATTTTCACAAGGTCGGCGCCGACTTACGGGCCGGCGATCGCATCCTGACCGCCGGTAGCGAGCTCGGCGCGGCCGAGATTGGCGTCGCGGCGGCCACCGGACATGCCACCGTGCCTGTGAGGCGCCGTCCGCGGATCGCATTGATGTCGACCGGCGACGAGCTCGTGGAGGTGGGGGCGAAGGCCGGCCCGGGCCAGATCCCCGACTCGAATCGGTGGGCGCTTCTTGCGGCGCTTCGTGAAGCAGGCGGGGACGTCCAGGTGCTCGGGATCGCGCCGGATCAGCCGGATCCTCTCCGCCGCGTCGTGGTCGAGGCGCTGCGTGACGCGGACGCGCTGGTCACCTCTGGAGGCGTCTCGGTCGGGACTCATGACCTGGTGAAGCCGCTTCTCGAGTCGCTCGGGACGGTCTACGTCGGTCGGGTCAAGCTCAAGCCGGGCAAGCCCTTCACGTTTGCGACGCTGCCCGGCGACAAGGTCGCGTTCGGGCTGCCGGGATTCCCCGTTTCCTCGCTGGTGACCTTCGAGGTTTTCGTGCGCCCGGCGCTGCGCAAGATGCAGGGCTTCGCCCAGCTGCAGCGGCCAACGCTGCCCGTGCGCCTGGGGTACGACGCTCGCCCCACCGCCGAACGGACCGAGTATCAGAGGGTGACGCTCCACAGGGAGGGTGGGGAGCTGGTGGCGGACACGACCGGTTCGCAATCCTCCTCTCGGCTCATGTCGCTGGCGGGAGCGCACGCGCTGGTGAAAGTCCCGGCGGGCGACCGGGTGCTCGAGAAGGGCTCGATCGTGGAGGCGATGATCCTGGCCCTGCCCTAATCGTCTCGCTCTCGAACGTTTGTGCGCCTTAGAATTAGAGTCCCGATGCCCACCAGCTTTCGTGTCGACGCACCCTTCAAGCCGGCCGGAGACCAGCCCCAGGCGATCGATCAACTGGTGGAGGGAGTCGGTTCGGGCCTGACCCAGCAGGTGCTGGCCGGCGTGACTGGGAGCGGCAAGACCAACGTCATGGCGTGGGCCGTCGAGAGGCTCCAGCGGCCGGTTCTGGTGCTGAGCCCGAACAAGACCCTGGCCGCACAGCTCTGCGCGGAGTTCCGGCGCCTGCTGCCCGACAACGCGGTCGAGTACTTCGTCAGCTACTACGACTACTACCAGCCCGAGGCCTACATCGCGCGCACCGACACGTACATCGAGAAGGACTCGAGCCGCAACGATGACATCGACCGCATGCGCCACTCGACAACCCAGTCGCTGCTGACACGTCGCGACGTCCTGGTCGTGGCCAGCGTCAGCTGCATCTACGGCATCGGCACTGTCGAGGACTACATGGGCGAGTCGCTGCACGTGGAGCAGGGCATGTCGGTGCGCCGCGAGGTGTTCCTGCGCAAGCTCACGGAGATGCTCTACGAACGCAACGACTACGACCTCGGCCGGCTCCGCTTCCGCGTTCGCGGCGACGTGGTCGACCTCGTCCCCGCCAACGAGGAGAAGGTCTACCGCGTCGAATTCTTCGGCGACGAGGTGGAGCGCATCCAGGAGCTGGACGCGGTCACAGGAGAGATCCTCGGCACGCGCAAGGAGTTCACGGTCTTTCCCGCGTCGCACTACGTCACGCCCGCGGACAAGCTGCGACTGGCCATGCACGACATCGAGGTCGAGCTCGACGAGCGCACCAAATGGTTCGAGGACCACGGGCGCCTGCTCGAAGCGCAGCGCTTGCGCCAGCGCACCAACTTCGACCTCGAGATGCTGCGCGAGACCGGGACGTGTGCGGGAATCGAGAACTATTCGCTCCACCTCACGCGGCGCAAGCCGGGCGAGGCGCCATACACGCTGATGGACTTCCTGCCCGAAGACACGCTGATCTTCGTCGACGAGTCGCACGTCGCGGTGCCCCAGATCGGTGGGATGCTCGGCGGCGACAGGTCGCGAAAGGCGGCGCTCGTGGAGTACGGCTTCCGCCTGCCCAGCGCATTCGACAATCGCCCGCTGAGCTTCGAGGAGTGGGAGGAGCGCGCGCAGAACGTGGTCTACGTTTCCGCGACGCCCGGCCCGTACGAGATGCGGCGTTCGCAACGAACCGTGGAGATGATCGTGCGGCCGACGGGGCTGGTCGACCCGACCGTTGAGGTGCGTCCGACGGAAGGCCAGATCGACGACCTGCTCGCCGAAGTCCGCAGGCGCGCGGAGATCGGTCAGCGCTCGCTTGTGACTACTCTGACGAAGCGTTTTGCCGAGGACCTCGCGGACTACCTGCGCGAGTACGGCGTCAAGGTCCGATACCTGCATTCGGAGCTCGATGCCATGCAGCGCATCGAGGTCCTGACCGCGTTGCGCACCGGTGAGGTCGACGTGGTAGTCGGCATCAACCTGTTGCGCGAGGGTCTCGACCTGCCGGAGGTGGCGTTCATCGGCATCCTCGACGCCGACAAGGAAGGTTACTTGCGGGCTTACCGCTCGTTCATCCAGATCATCGGCCGCGCCGCGCGCAACGTTGAAGGCCACGTCGTGATGTACGCCGACTCGATCACCGAATCTATGCGCCAGGCGCTGGACGAGACGGAACGCCGGCGCACGAGGCAGACGGAATACAACGCCGAGCACGGCATCACCCCGGAGACGGTGAAGAAGGCCATCTACGCGCTCGAGATCAACGAGAACGACATCCAGGCGGACGCGGTCGAGATCATGGCCGGCGCGGGCGTGCCCCGCGAGGACCTGCTCGCCATCGTGCGCGACCTCGAGAAGGAGATGCGGCGCCTATCGAAGGAGCTGCAGTTCGAGGATGCGGCGCGCGTGAGGGATCGCATCATCGCGCTTCGTCGCCGGCTGTCCGGCGAGGCTGTATCTACTGAAAAAGAAAACGACGCGGACGTCGCGATGGCGATAGCGGCCGCACCCAAGCAGAGGACCACGGTCAGGAACTGGAGAAAGTCCCGACGCGGTCCGTAGAAAGCGAACGTGTTCAAAACTTCGCCCGCTCGGCCATGCTGCTGGCCGCGGAGCCGGCCGGCTGGATGGAGACTCTGGGGGCCCGCATCACGGAGGCTGAACCGGGCCGGGTCGTCCTCGAGCTGGAGGCAGGTCCGCAGCACCGGCATGGCGGCGGGGTGGTCCAGGGCGGGGTCATCACCCAGATCGCCGACGCCGCGATGGGGATGTCCCTGGCGACCCTGCAGCCGGACGGGACCTGGAACACCACGATCGAGCTGAAGATCAACTTCATCCGGCCGGTGGTCAAAGGCCGCCTCCGCGCCGTCGGGCGAGTGATCGAGATGGGCGAGACGCTGCTGTTCAGCGAGGCCGATGTGGTCGACGAAGCCGGCAAGCTGGTCGCCCGCGCCTCCTCGACGTGCCTGCCGGTGCCCGAGGGCCAGGGCCGTGAGTAAGGTCGCCGACCTCGCGGAGAAGGCGATGGCCGAGCTGGCCTCGGGCGCTCAGCTCTTCGACCTCAAGGTCAACTACATCTTGGAAGTCCGGCCCGACGAGGCGCTGACCGCCAGCGCCGATATCGTCCACTCAGGACGACGTACCGTTGTCACCTGGTGCCGGATCGTGTCCGGCCCGCGCCTTGTCGCCACGGCCAGCGCGACGTTTGCCGTGACGAGGGTGGAGGAACACTAGAGGGTCCGGATGCCGACCGACCAGATCACGATTCGAGGGGCGCGCGAGCACAACCTCAAGAACGTCACCCTTTCCATCCCAAGGGACAAGCTCGTCGTCTTCACCGGGCTCTCGGGCTCAGGGAAGTCCTCGCTTGCCTTCGACACGATCTACGCCGAGGGCCAGCGCCGGTACGTCGAGTCGCTGTCGGCCTACGCCCGCCAGTTCCTCGGCCAGATGGAGAAGCCCGACGTCGACATCATCGAAGGACTGTCGCCTGCGATCTCGATCGACCAGAAGGGCACGTCGAAGAACCCGCGGTCGACCGTGGGGACGGTGACCGAGGTCTACGACTACCTTCGCCTGCTTTACGCGCGGGTCGGCCATCCGCACTGCCCGGTCTGCGGCCGCGAGGTGCGGAGGCAGACCGTGGAGCAGATGGCGGACCACGTCGAGAAGCTGCCAAAGGGGACGCGGATCATGGTGCTCGGGCCGGTCGTCAAGGGCCGCAAGGGCGAGTACCGAGCCCTGATCGACGACATCCGCAAGTCCGGGTTCGTGCGAGTTCGGGTCGACGGAAGCCTCTATGAGATCGGTGAATCGATCCCGATGGACAAGAACAAGAAGCACGACGTCCAGGTGGTGGTCGACCGTATCGTCGTCGGCCCCGAGCAGAGGACCAGGCTCGTCGACTCGGTCGAAACCGCGGCGAGGTTGGGCGGCGGTTCGGTGATCATCGCGCCGCTCGATGGTGGCGAAGAGCTTCAGATGTCGCAGGACTACGCGTGCCCGTACGACGGCACGAACGTTCCCGAGCCGGAGCCCCGCAACTTCTCCTTCAATAATCCGCACGGCGCGTGTCCCGTCTGCACCGGTATCGGCTCTCAGCTCGTGGTCGACGGCGACCTCGTCGTGCCGGATCCTTCGCTCACGCTCCGTGACGGCGCGATCGCAGCCTGGAGCAAGTCGCAGTTCTTCTACCCTGAGCTGCTCGAGTCCGTCAGCAAGTACTTCGGCATCGACATGGACAAGCCGTGGTCGAAGCTGCCCAAGCAGCAGCGGGACATCCTCCTCAATGGCACCGGCGAAAAGAAGATCCGCTTCGGATACAAGAACCAGTACGGCCACTCACGCTGGTACGAGGCGCCGTTCGAGGGTGTGGTCGCCAACCTGCAGCGGCGATACGAGGAGACGCAGTCCGAGTATCTGAAGGCCGAGCTGGAGCGCTACATGTCGGACAAGCCGTGCCCCTCATGCAAAGGTATGCGCTTGAAGCCGGAATCGCTGGCGGTGACGGTCTCGGATCGCAACATCTCAGAGGTCACTCGCCTGTCGGTCAGCGGAGCGATCGGATTCGTCGACAACCTGGACCTCACCGAACGTGAGCAGCTGATCGCGCGCGGAATCCTCAAGGAGATCCGCGAGCGACTGCAGTTCATGATCGACGTCGGTCTCGATTACCTCACGGTCGAGCGGCCGGCTAACACGTTGAGCGGTGGCGAGTCGCAGCGCATCCGGCTCGCAACGCAGATCGGTTCGAAGCTGATGGGAGTCCTGTACATCCTCGATGAGCCTTCGATCGGGCTCCACCAGCGCGACAACCGGCGCCTCATCAACACGTTGATCAGCCTGCGCGACCTCGGCAACACCCTGATCGTGGTCGAGCACGACGAGGAGACGATTCGCTCCGCCGACTACATGGTGGACATCGGCCCCGCCGCGGGCGAGCACGGAGGCGAGATCGTGGCCGTGGGGACCGTCGAGCAGGTGCTGCGCGATCCGAACTCGCTCACGGCCGCGTACCTGCGCGGAGACCGGATGATCCCCGTCCCGGAGCGGCGCCGCAAGGGCAGCGGCAAGAAGCTCGTCGTCCGTGGCGCCCAGGCCAACAACCTGAAGGATATCGACGTCGCGATTCCACTGGGCTGCTTCGTGGCTGTGTCAGGAGTCAGCGGGTCCGGCAAGTCGTCGCTGATCACCGACATCCTGAGCCGGAAGGTGGCGCAGTACTTCTACCGCGCCAAGGAGAGGCCGGGGCCGCACCGCGCTGTGGAGGGACTCGAGAACCTCGACAAGGCCATCGACATCGACCAGTCCCCGATCGGCCGAACACCGCGCAGCAACCCGGCGACCTACACCGGGATGTTCACCCATATCCGCGACCTGTATGCGAGCCTGCCTGAGGCGAAGGTGCGCGGCTACAAGGCCGGGCGGTTCAGCTTCAACGTCAAGGGTGGGCGATGCGAGAACTGCCAGGGCGACGGGATCATCCAGATCGAGATGCAGTTCCTGCCCGACGTATATGTGCCATGCGAGGTGTGCCACGGATCGCGGTACAACCGCGAGGTGCTCGAGGTCAAGTTCCGCGGGCACTCCATCTCGGACGTGCTGGAGATGACGGTGGACGAGGCGCTCGAGGTGTTCGAGAACGTCCCTGCGATCAAGGCCAAGCTGCGCACCCTGCACGACGTGGGGCTCGGTTACATCCGGCTCGGTCAGCCGGCGACCCAACTCTCGGGAGGCGAGGCGCAGAGGGTAAAGCTGTCCGCGGAGCTGTCGCGGCGCGACACCGGCCGCACGCTGTACCTGCTCGACGAGCCGACGACCGGGCTGCACTACGCGGACGTAGAGCGATTGCTGGCGGTGCTTCACCGGCTGGTCGACCACGGCAACACGGTCGTGGTGATCGAGCACAACCTCGACGTGCTCAAGACGGCGGACTGGCTCATCGACCTCGGGCCGGAAGGTGGCGAAAAGGGCGGCTACATCATCGCCGAGGGGACGCCGGAGCAGCTGGCCGCCAACAAAGAGTCGGCGACGGGTCAGTACCTGCGCGAGCCGTTGGCGAAGGCGCGACGCTCCACGATCTCGGCGAACGGTGCTGGACGTACCCGGCGCGCCAAAGTCGCCGTCTAGTTCGAGCTACGGCGCGCTTGCGCGCGTCAAGGGCTTTCCGGGCCTCGTCGTCAGCCAGCTGCTCGGGCGCGTCGCCGGTCGGATGCTCGGCCTGTCGCTGGTGCTGTTCGTGCTCGCGCGCTACCACTCGCCCCAGCTCGCCGGAGCCGCCACGTTTCTTCTGCTGTTTCCTGGGCTGCTGCTCTCTCCCATCGCCGGTGCCCTCCTCGACCGACACGGCCGCACCCGCCTGATCACACTCGACTACCTCGTGGCGGCGATGGCGCTGTTTTCCATCGCGATCTTGTCGGCGCGCCACCTCCTGGCGGCACCGCTGCTCCTCGGGATCTGCGGCGTCGCATCACTGACGGGACCGCTGAGCTGGGCGGGCTTGCGGTCCATGTTCCCGAGCGTCGTTCCTGGCCACCTGTGGGAAAGAGCGAACGCCCTTGACCTGAGCAGCGACGTGCTCGCCACCGTGGTGGGAGCGCCGCTGGGGGGCGTGCTCGTCGGCTTCGTCGGCGGGGAGTGGGCGCTGGCGACGGCAGCGACTCTCTTCACGTGCGCCGGCCTGGCGATGTTGCGCGTCCACGACCCGGCGATCAAGCGGCGCTACAGTGGCGTGCTGGCGCAGGCGTGGTCCGGCCTGACCTACGTGCTGCGCAACCGCTCGCTGGTCGGCCTCGCGCTCACGTTCATCGCGTCGGGCGCGGGCTGGGGCATGGTCGTCATCGCCATGCCGGTCCTCGTGCTCAGCCGGTTGCACCAGGGCCCGGCCGTCGTTGGCTACATCCTTGGCGCGATGGGTGCCGCCGGATTAGTCGCCCCCCTCGTCGTCGGGCGCATGAATACAGAGGGACGGGAAAGGCAGCTCATGGCCGGATCGCTGGTGGCGATGGCGGCCGCGCTCGCGTTCCTTCCCCGCGCGTCCTCTGTCCTGATCGTCGCGGCTGCGCTGATTGGCGTGGCTGTGGTCGAGGGTCCATTCGACATCGCGTTCCTCACGCTCCGCCAGCGGCGCACCGACCCAGGCGCCTTCGGGAGGATGTTCGCGATCTCGATGGCTCTGAACCAGCTCGGCAACCCCATCGGCGCCGCCCTGTCGGGACCGCTGATCGCGTGGTCTTTGACCGGCGCTTTGTGGGTCGCGGTCGGGCTCACCGCTCTGGCGGCGTTGATTCCGCTGGTGGTGATTCCGGCGGCTAGGCGAACAGACCGATCACCGTGATGATGCCGCCGATGATGCCGAGAACGATGCCGACGATTCCGCCGATGAGCTTGCCGCCCTGGATCGCCCGGAACCCAGTGATGACGGCGATGATCGGCAGGAAGAAAAAGACTCGGCCGAACACGAACGGAACGACGATGGTGACGAGGCCGGCGATGATCGCCCAGAGAGCGGGCGGCTCGAACTGGGCCAGGATGCCGACCGCTCCCCAGCCCGCGCCTACGCCGGGCATGGCCGGCTGCGGCTGCTGCCAGGGTTGGGCCTGAAACTGCTGGGGATATCCAGCCGGCGGCTGGGCCATCGGTGGCGGCTGGTAGTTGGGCAGCGGTGAAGGCGCCACCTGGTAGGTCGGTGAAGGGGCGCCTGGCGGTGGTGGGGGAGGAAACGCGGACGGCGTGTCAGACATGGCCGCATCCTAATTGCGAGCTGTTGAAATTCATCCCAGATAGTCGAACGCGTTGGCCCTAAAGTTCGGTCGCATGGTCCGCCTGGTCACCGGCGGCACGGGGTTCATCGGCCGCAACCTTCTCCGCGAGCTGGCGAAGAGGGACGGCACGACCTATGTGCTGGTTCGGAGATCGTCGCTCGAGCGTCTGGCAGCCCTGATCGAAGGCTCTGGTTGGACGGACCGGGTCGAGCCGCTGGTGGGCGACATCACGGCACAGGGAGTTGGAATCGAGGCGGACCCGGCTCTGCTGGAGGGCGCGGACTTCTACCACCTCGCGGCGGTCTACGACCTGGAAGCGTCGGAGGACGACAACGAGCGCGCCAACATCGATGGGACGCGCAACGTGGTCGAGCTTGCCCGCCGGGTGGGAGGCCGCGTGAACCACGTGAGCTCGATCGCCATCGCCGGCGCGAGCTGGAAGGGTCCGTTCACCGAGGAGATGTTTGCCGAGGGCCAGGCCCTCGACCACCCCTACTACCGCACCAAATACGAAGCGGAAAGGATCGTCCGCGACTCGTCCGTGCGCTGGCGCATCTACCGGCCGGGGCTCGTCGTCGGGTCGTCGGAGACGGGCGAGGCCGACCGCATCGACGGCCCGTACTACGCCTTCAAGCTGATCCAGCGACTGCGCAACGCCATCCCCCAGTGGGTGCCGCTGGTCGGCATCGAAGGTGGGGAGCTGAACATCGTTCCCGTCGACTTCGTGGCCCGCGCGATCGATGCCATCGGCCACCGCGAGGGCCTCGACGGCATGACCTTCCACCTCACCGACCCGTCGCCGCAACGCCTCGGCGATGTGACGAACGAGTTCTGCCGCGCGGCGCACGCGCCCCAGTTCACGCTGCGCGTCGACACCCGCGCGGGCCGGATGGTGCCGTCCGAGATGCGCGCGATGCTCGAACACTGGGGCGTCGCGCAAACGTTGAAGCGACGGCTACTCGACGGCGTCCACGTCCCGGAAGAGGCGATCCGGTTCGCTGCGAGCCGCGCCCGTTTCACGTGCCAGAACACGCAATCCGTACTCGAAGGCACAGGAGTCTCATGTCCGCCGCTCTACACGTATGCCTGGAAGGTCTGGGACTACTGGGAGCGTCACATGGACCCGGAGGCGCTCACCGACCGCAACCTTCGGCGCGTGTTGCAAGACCGCGTCGTGGTGGTGACGGGCGCATCGAGCGGCATCGGTCGGGCGACGGCGGAGCTGGTGGCGCGGCATGGTGCGCACGCCATTCTCGTCTCGCGCTCGCGAGAGAAGCTCGAGGCGCTGAGGGATGAGATCGCGGGCTCCGGCGGTCGGGCTTCGGTCTATCCCGCCGACCTGTCCGACCTGGAGGCATGCGACGCGATGATCCACCAGGTACTGAAAGACCACGGACGCGTGGACATACTCATCAACAACGCCGGACGCTCGATCCGCCGCTCCATCGAGGCGTCCTACGACCGCTTCCACGATTTCCAGCGGACGATGCAGCTCAACTACTTCGGCGCGGTGAAGTTGCTGCTCGCGGTTCTGCCCGAGATGCGCCGGCGGCGCAGCGGCCACATCATCAACATCTCGAGCATCGGCGTGCAGGCTTATCCCCCGCGCTTCGGCGCCTACGTCGCGTCGAAGTCGGCGCTGGCGTCTTTGAGCCGGTGCATCGCGCCTGAAGTGGTCGACGACGGTGTCGCGATCACCAACATCCACATGCCGCTCGTGCGCACGCCGATGATCGCGCCGACAGGGATGTACAAGAACTTCCCGACCAGCTCACCCGAGGAAGCGGCCGAGATGGTCGCGTCCGCAATCCTCACGCGCCAGCCCGAGGTGTCGACGCGCCTGGGCAAGATCGGCGAGAGCGTGCACACGATTGCGCCGGGGCTGCTGCAGTTCGTGATGACCGGCGCGTATCACCTGTTCCCGGAGACCGCCCCGAAGGACGGTCAGCGGCCGGTGCAGCCTGCCGACGAGGAGATCTCAGTCGAGGCGGCGACGATGGCGTTCCTGATGCGCGGGATCCACTTCTAGGCGCCGACGACCTCGGATAGTCCGGACTAACCGAACTTTTCGCGCGTCAAAACCCGCGATAGTCCGGACTATCCGGGTTTGCTGTGGAGTAGCAGCCAGCCTCCGAAGGCAATCATCCCCAAGATCAAGAGGACGAAGATCACGGCGATCGCCAGGAGGTGCAGGATGCCGAGCACGATGCCGACGGTTGCCATCCAGCCGCCCTGCTCGCCCGTCTTCTTGATCTCGCTGCGGGCGATGAATCCGGTGACGATGGCCACGAGCGCGAGGGTGCCTCCTCCGACGCCGGGTATGACAACGTGACCGAAGATCGCGAGCGCGCCCGAGACGAGGCTGATGATCGCCATCGTGTTCGTGTGCTCACGCGACGGCGCGTACGTGAGGCCGGGCGTGTAGGGCACGGGCGAGGTTGGCTGGTTCTGTTGCCCCGTGATTTGAGTGGGCGGGGGCGGCGGCTGCTGAGCGCTCACCGGGTGGAGTTTACGGCTTCCTAGAATCGCTTCAGGAATGGCGGTAACCCTCGAAGAGACGATCAAGCGACGGCTGCAGGCGGTGCCCGAGAGCCCCGGCGTCTACATGTTCCGCGACAAGAAGACGCAGGTGATCTACGTCGGCAAGGCGCTGCGCCTCCGCGACCGCCTGCGCTCGTACTTCACCTCGGGCTACGCGACAGGGCACATCGCGGAGATGCTCGAAAGGGCAGTCGATTTCGAGTTCGTCACCACCGCCAACGAGGTCGAGGCGCTGGTGCTCGAGAACAACCTCATCAAGAACTACCGGCCCCGCTTCAACATCCGGCTGAAGGACGACAAGAACTATCTCTACCTGAAGCTTCCCGTCACCGAAGAGTTCCCGCGCGTCCACTACTCACGCCGCGTGGTGAATGACGGCGCGCTCTACTTCGGTCCGTACACCTCAGCGCAGTCCCTGCGCTCCACGGTGAAATCGATCCGGCAGCTCCTTCCATTCCGCACATGCTCGGACGAGATCTTCAAGCAGGGCAAGGTGTGCCTCGACTTTCACATCAAGCGCTGCCCTGGGCCCTGCGAGCGGCGAATCAGCTCCGAGGACTACAAGACGCGCATCAACGAGGTTGCCCTGTTCATGGAGGGCCGTTCCGACCTGCTCGTCCGTGAGCTGGAAGGTCGCATGGAGACCGCCGCCGACCGCCTTGATTTCGAGAACGCGGCGCGCTATCGCGACCAGCTCCAGTCGATCGAACGCATCGCTGACCGTCAGAAGGTGCTCACTCGCGGTCGCGACGACCAGGACATCGTTGCCTATGCGCGCAGCGGGAACGACGTGTTCGTGGAAGTTGCATACGTGCGGCAGGGAAAGATGGTCGGTCACGACGGTCACGCACTCGACGGCGCCGGCGACGCCGCCGAGCCCGAGCTGCTGCGTGGATTCCTCCTTCAGTACTACTCGAGCGCGACGCACGTGCCGCGCACCGTCATCCTTCCCGGTCCAGTCGAAGAGCCAGAGCTCCTGACTGGTTGGTTGACCGAGAAACGCGGGCGACCGGTGGAGCTGGAGGTTCCGCAACGCGGCCGCAAGCGCGCGTTGGTGCAGCAGCTTGCGGAGACCGCAACGCAGGAGCTCCAGCAGCTCCGCATCCAGGCCGACTACGACCGCAGCCGCACCGAGCCGATGCTCGCGGCGCTCGCGTCTGCCCTGGACCTGGAGACCCCACCCAAGCGCATCGAGTGCTACGACATCTCGAACATCCAGGGCGACTCGGCGGTGGGCTCGATGGTCGTGTTCGAGGACGGCCGGCCGCGCAACGACCACTACCGGCACTTCCGCATCAAGTACGTGCCCGGCCCGAACGACTTCGCGATGCTGCAGGAGGTGCTGCAACGGCGGCTCGAGCGCCTCGAGTCGGCGCAGCGCCGCGAGGAAGCCGACATCGTCGGCGACCGATCGTTCACGAGCCGTCCCGACCTGATCCTCATCGATGGCGGCAAGGGCCAGCTCAGCGCCGCGCTCGAGGTGATGGAGGCGGCTGGTTACGCCGACATTCCGACGTTCGCCCTCGCCAAGGAGCGCGAAGAGATCTTCGCGCCCGGTCGCGCCGAACCGATCGTGCAGGAGCACAACTCGCCTGGCATGTTCCTCGTCCAGCGAATCCGCGACGAGGCGCATCGATTCGCGATCACGCATCACCGCAAGGTGCGATCCCGAAAGGCTCTGACGTCGCCGCTCGACTCGGTCGAGGGCATCGGGCCGGCGCGCAAGCGCGCGCTGCTGCGACACTTCGGCTCCGTGCAGGCCATCCGCGAGGCGCCGGTGGAGGAGATCGTCAAGGTCGGCATCCCCGAACGTCTCGCTGCCCGCCTGAAAGAGACCTTGTGAACCTCGTCATCGTCGGCGCCTCCAATCAAGAGCGCATGGAAGGTGCGGTCGCGGCTTTCGAGGCGGCGGGTTTCGAACGCATCCGCGAGCTCGACGCCTTGCGCGACACCGATTTCGTGCTGGGCGTCAGCGATGGTGGCGCCGAGCTCTTGCGCGAGGCCGACCGCAGGCAGATCAAGTACGTCCTGGTCCACGACGGCGACAAGGACGGTCATCCCGGCGGCACCTACGAGCGCGCCCATCACCGGATCGAGGCAGCGCAGCGCGAGGAGCTGGCCAATCACCTGATCAGCCGCACCCGCCCGCTCGTGACGTGCCTGGCGTTTGGCTACAAGAACGGCGCGCCGTCAGAGGCCGCGCTGATGATCGACGCGCGCTTCCTGGACAACCCGTACTGGGTCCCCGAGCTTCGGGAGCTTTCGGGACGCGACCCCGCCGTCGCGGACTTCGTGCTCAAGCAGCCCGCCGCGCGTCGCCTGCTGGACGACATCGAGCGGATCGTCGGTGAGCTCCTGCCCCTCTACCAGGAGAAAGGTCGCATGCACGTCGTCGTCGCCTTTGGCTGCACCGGCGGCCGGCATCGCTCGGTGGCGCTCGCGTCCGAGCTCGCTCGTCGCCTGGATGAGAAAGACGACATCGACGTCGACTTCGTGACCAGAGATATTGACTAGAGCCCTGGTCCTGGGTGGCGCCGGGTTCGTCGGCGTCGCGGCCTGCAAGGAGCTGATGCGACGGGGCGTGGAGACCATCGCGGCCGGGCGCAGGGAGCGTCCTTACGGAACCTTCACGAGCTACGTCGCGTTCGATCGCACCGACGAAGAACAGCTGGCTCGTGCCCTGGCTCAGACCAAGCCCGACGTCCTGCTCGACCTTGCTTGCTATCAACCGGGCGAGGTCGAGGCGGTGGCGCGGCAGTTCAAGGGCGAGCGCTACGTCTTCATCTCGACCGGCGTCTATCCGTGGCTGCACGGCAAGCCCGCGCGCGAGGAAGACTTCAAGCCGCTCGCCGGTGATCCGCCCGACGAGCTCGATTACCTCGAGGGCAAGCGATGGTGCGAGACGGTCCTAGTCCGCCACTCCGACCTCCCGTGGACGGTGATCCGTCCGCCCGCGGTGTTCGGCCCCGCCGACCACACACTGCGCATCGCCGCCTACATCCAGCGCGTGGCCGACGGCGGCCCGGTGCTCGTGCCCGCTGAAACATACGAGCGGCAGGCTGGACTCGCCTGGGTCAAAGACATCGGCTTTGCCTGCGCGCTCGCGTGTGACCTGCGAAAGAGCACGACGCACCAGGCGTACAACGCCGCCTTCGAGGGCGTCAGCCTCCGCGACCTGCTGGACGGCATCGCGCGTGCGTTCGGTGTGCCGGCGCGCCTGCATCCCGTGCCGTTCGCGGAGCTGCCCGAGGGCGCCAGCCCCTACGGCCCCGATCCGCGGCGCGCCGCGGGCTACGTCATCCAGAAAGCACGGCACGAGCTCGGCTTCGAACCATCCGCGCTGGAGGATGCGCTCGCGGAAACCCTCGCCTGGTACCGCGTGGCGAAGCCTTCGCACCCCGGCTATGCGAAGCGCGCCAAGGAGCTGGAGCTTGCAGGATCCACGTAGCGAGCTTGTGAAACGCCTGAAGTGGCAGGCGGCGGGGTGCAGGATCCTTGGATCGCCTTTCTACGGCTCGCTTCTCGAATCGGCCATGGCCGACGTGGAGGCCGGCGGAGCGGTCTGGGCGATCCTCGAACCCTTCTCCGACGAGCACCGAGACTCCGCGCTGACGCTGCGAATGCTCGGCGCGATGCACAGGCTGGTCCTGCTCGATGAACTGCCCCGGCTCGCCGCGCACTATCCCTCCGTCGGCGGCGACGGTGATGCAGCCGGGGCGTGGCCGATC
>DASYZS010000151.1:0-3085 GCA_035945895.1 Candidatus Dormiibacterota bacterium
CCGATGATCGCGCCCACGGCCAGCCAGACCAGCAGAAACCCGACGATCACGAAGATGCTGTTGCGCTTGTTGCGCGCGATCTGGTGGTACATGCTTCTATCGGCCCTTGGCCCGCGAGTTTCGGTTGAGCGCACCGCGGACCAGGCCCGCAACATATCGTCCCCAGATCTGCGCCCAGACCAAACCATTCCCAAACGCCGAGATGTCCTCGGAGTGGTGGATGAAGTGGTAGGTCCACATCGCGCGGTGCCGGTCGAGTGACATTCGCGGCTGCTGGGACTCCGGCTTCACGCGATGCCGCGCTTTCGCGCTCGGAACGTAGAACACCTTCCAGCCACCGAGCTTGAGGCGGTAGCAGAGGTCGAGGTCCTCGCCGAACATGAAGTAACGCGGATCGAAAAAGCCGACGCGATCCAATGCCGACCGTCGCAGCATCAGGCAATCGGAGGTTCCGGAATCCATCTCGTGCACCTCCGCCTCGCTGACGTGTCCCATCGCGATGCGGCCGAATCGCGGGCTCTTCGGAAAGAGCCTGGTCAGCCCGACTGTCTCGTAGAAGAGTGAGCTAGGGATTGGGAACGCGCGTCGCGCGTCGAGGTCGAGGGTTCCGTCCGGCATCATCAGTCGGGGACCGACGGCGCCCGCGTCAGGACGCGTGAGAAGCAAGTCCGCCAGCCGGCCGACGCACTGCGGGTCGACCGCTACATCGGGGCTGAGCAGAAGCATGAAACGGCCCTGGCAGCGCTCCAGTCCCAGGTTGGCCGCCCGGCCGTAGCCGAGGTTTTTCGACTGCACCAGGACGGTCGCCTGCGGAAACTCGTCCGCGACCGCTGCGGGTGAGCCATCCGACGAGTCGTTGTCCACCACGACCGCGTCGACGGGAATGTCGGCGCTCGCGAAGAATGCCTTCAGGCACTGGAGCAGGTCGTCTTTCGCGTTGTGGCTGACGATGAGTGCGGTGACGAGTGGCTTGCTCGGATCAGGCATCGGAGAGGAAATTATCCCGAACCGGCCGAACCGGCCGATAGAATCCCTCGTCGTGCAGCGACTGGATCTCGGCCAGCTGCTGGCCCACGTCCAGCGAAACAGGTTGATCCGGCAGAACCTGATCCTGTTTTTCGGCGGGCTCGTGGCCGGCATCGGGGGCTTCGTCTACCACGCCATCGCAGGGCGCGTGCTGGGTCCGGAGGTCTACAGCCAGGTCGCGTTCCTCATCGCGGTCTATGCGATCGGCACCGGCCCAGCTCTGATCATCGTGGTCGTCCTGGCTCGGTACACCGCCATGCTGAACGCACGCGGTGACCCCGGCGTGCGCTCCTTGCTCGTCCGCACGGTGCGCCTGATCGCGATCCCGTGCCTCGCCTTCATCCTGCTCACGACGCTGTTTGCGCGGCCGATCGCCCACTACGGACACGTTGGATCGAGCATTCCGATTCTCGTCCTCGGCTTTTCGATCGCGCTTATCTGGCAGGTCGCGATCCCGCGCGGAATCCTCCAGGGGCTGCAGCGCTTCACCTCGCTGTCCCTGAACCTCGGACTCGAGCTGATCATCCGCACGGTCGTCGTGTACCTGCTGCTCAAAGCGGGCTACGCGGTGTCAGGTGCGATGACCGCGGTCTTCGTGGGGCTCGCCTTCGTCTTCTTCCTCGGATTGTTTTCGCTGCGGGATCATTTCCGGCGCGGGCAGCGCCGCGTCTATCTGCGTGTGATGGCGAACTTTTCCCTGACCGCGGCGGTCGGGATCATCGGCGTCCTGATCCTCTACAACCAGGACGTCATCCTCGCCAAGCACTACCTCAACGACCACGACGCGGGGATCTATGGCGGGCTCAACAAGATTGGAACGATCCTGTACTTCCTCACGCTCAGCGTGAGCCAGGTCCTGTTTCCACGCGTCGTCGAGGCAGTCGCCAAGGAGCAGAACCCGGGCCGTATCCTGTTGTCGTCCGCAGGGATCCTCACCGCCCTCGGCGCAGGCGCCCTGCTTGTGTTCGCGGTCGTGCCCGGCCTCGTGGTCGGAATCCTGTTCGGGCCGAGCTTTCGCGATGCGATCCCGCTTGTCTTTCCGGTGGGACTGATCGGTCTCGCGCTCTCCCTCGACAACCTGCTCGTGCAGTTCTTCATGGCGGTGCACGACCGCCTGTTCATGCCGATCCTGGCCCTCGGTGTGGTGGTGGAGGCCGGGCTGATCGTCCTGTTCCATGCACACGTTGGGCAGGTCGTGCTGGATGTGCTGGTCGCGCTGGTGGGCCTGTTGGTGCTGCTGAGCGTCAGGTGCTACGTGCTGCTGCCACGCCTACGGGCGGAAAGTGTGGTCGAACCAGACCTCACAGAAAACCTAAGTCCCGCCGCCCGAGGGGGCAGCGGGACTTAGCCGGGCGCGCGCAGGGCGCCCCAAAAACCCTTGAGTCCCGTCTCCCAGATCGGGAAAACGGGACTCAAAGATAAATGCTCGGCAACGACCTACTCTCCCGCCGGGTTACCCCGGCAGTACCATCGGCGCTGGAGGGCTTAACTTCCGTGTTCGGAAAGGGAACGGGTGTCTCCCCTCCGCCATGATCACCGAACCGGCAGATTATACCGGGGCGGTTAGCGAGTCCTCCGCCGGCGAGCACGCAGGCTCTTGATCTTCCGCGCTTCGGCCGGTGGGACGTAGTGCGACCGCCGTCGCATCTCGCGCACGAGTCCCTGTTCCTGAACCTTGCGGCGGAACTCGCGCAGAGCCTGCTCGAACTCCTCAGGATCCTTGACGACTATTCGCACAATCCGTCAAGGATACAGGCCGACGTGAAGGGCACGCTCTCTTATCTTCGCAGCTCGTTTCGGTTCAGGGATTGACTCCGGCCAGGGTCACGTTCGCGGTGTGGGATCCGCTCGAGCTGACCCACGTGACCGAAACGCTGTCCCCGGGCTGGTGCGACTTGATCGCGGTGCCGAGGCTGCTCGCGTCGGTGACATCCATCCCGCCGACGTTGGTGATCACCGAGTAGCGGCCGATTCCCGCGCCGGCCGCCGGAGTTCCGGGCTGCGGCGCGGCCGTGACCAGCGCGCCCGAGGTGACGGTGAGCCCGAGCTGCTGCGCCGC
>DASYZS010000152.1:0-3296 GCA_035945895.1 Candidatus Dormiibacterota bacterium
GTGCGCCAGGTCGTGGCGGAATCGCCGGTGCCGGTGATCTGCTTCGCCGGCGCGCCGTTCACGCTCGCGAGCTATCTCATCGAGGGCAAGCCGTCACGCACGTTCGAGCGAGTCAAGGCCTTCATGTTCCAGGAGCCGCACGCATTCGACCGCCTGATGACAAAGCTCGCGCGGACGATGGCCGCGTACCTGCGCTCACAGGTTGCGGCGGGGGCGTCGGCGGTGCAGCTCTTCGACTCGTGGGTCGGCGCGCTTGCGCCGGAGGATTACGAGACGCGGGTCGCGCCGCACACGCGCTGGATCTTCGAATCTCTCGAAGGGCTCCATGTCCCGCGAATCCATTTCGGGACAGCGACCTCCGGATTGCTCGAGCTGATCGCAAGCACTGGACCAGACATCGTCTCGATAGATTGGCGGGTCGTCCTCGACGACGGCTGGAGACGCGTGGGCTTCGACCGTGGGGTGCAGGGCAACCTCGATCCGGCCGTGCTGCTAGGACCGGCCGAGCTCGTGCGATCGCGCACCATCGACGTGCTCAGACGCGCGGCCGGACGGCCGGGGCACATCTTCAATCTCGGCCACGGCGTTCCGCCCGACGCGAGCGTCGAAAACCTGCAGCTGCTGGTCGAGACCGTCCACTCCTGGGTGCCTGCGCGTGTCGCGTGACGGCATCCTCTGCATGGCGTACGGAAGTCCCGCGACCGAGGCCGACATCGCCGCGTACTACACGCACATCCGCGGTGGAAGGCCGCCGTCGCCGCAAGCACTCGAGGAACTGACCGGCCGCTACCGCGCCATCGGCGGGTCGCCTCTGACCGAGATCACCAAACAGCAAGCAGCAGCCCTCGGGGCCCTGGCCGGCGTTCCGGCTGTCGCCGGCATGAAGCACGCGCCGCCGTTCATCGCCGATGCCGCGGCGCAGGCGCGCAGTGCCGGGATCGATCGGCTGGTCGGCCTGCCGCTGGCGCCGCACTACTCACATATGAGCCTGGGCAGCTATCGCCGCTCGCTGGAAGAAGCCTGGAAGGGCGAGATGGTGTTCATCCCTGGATTCCACGACCATCCCGCCTTCATCCGCGCAGTCAGGGGCCTACTTGCGGAGGCGCTCGAAAGCGGCCGGCCGGAGCGCATCTTTTTCACCGCTCACAGCCTCCCCGCTCGGATCATCGCCGAGGGAGACCCGTATCGCGACCAGCTGCTCGAGAGCTGCCGGCTCGTCGCGTCGGGCAAAGACCTCCCCGAGTGGGAGTTCGCATTTCAGTCCGCGAGCCACACCGGCGAACCCTGGCTCGGGCCAGACCTGCTCGAGGCCGTGGACGCGTCGGGAGCGCGCGATGTGCTCGTCTGCCCGATCGGCTTCGTCGCCGACCACCTCGAGATCCTCTACGACCTGGACGTAGAGGCCCAGGCGTTCGCGCGCGAGAAGGGAATCAAGATCCGCCGCACGGCGTCGTTCAATGCACGTCCAGACTTCATCGAAGCCCTCGCTCAAGTTGTCGCCGATGCCGTCGTCCACGCAGCTTGAACTGACGTCGTTCTGCGTCCGGGGGGAGCCAATCCCGTACACGGACGCAATCGCCGGCGACTTCCAGCCGATCGAGGTGGGCGATTCGTGGGGTCCGCCGTGGAGCACGACCTGGTTCCACGTCCGCGGGCGCGTGCCCGACGAGTGGATGGGCAAGCGCGTCGCGGCGGTGTTCGACCTGGGTTTCCTGGGACCGACCGGGTTCACCTGCGAGGCGCTTGCGTGGAAGGACGGCAAGCCGTGGCGCGGCGTCGATCCCAACCATCGATGGCTTCCGATCGCGGGACGCGATGTCGACTTCTACCTCGAGGCTGCGGCGAATCCAACAGCCAGCGAGTCAGGCGACGAGCCTGCCCCGTCGATGCTCGCGTTGCGCGAGTCTCCCGAGCCCGCCTTCGTTTTGCGGCAGGCCGAACTGAAGCTCGTTGACGACGTCGACACGCGGCTCGTTGATCTCGACATCGATCCGTCCCATCGAATCACCGCCGTCGGGCATGCCCATATCGACACGGCGTGGGAGTGGCCTCTGCGGGAGGCGCAACGAAAGGTCGCGCGCAGCTGGTCCACGCAGCTCGAGCTGATGGACGCGTATCGCGACTACGTCTTTGCGGCCTCGCAGCCCGCGCAGTACCAGTGGATGAAGGACTCGTATCCGACCATCTATTCGCGCATCAAAGAAAAGGTCGCCGCCCGTCAGTGGGAGCCGGTGGGAGCGATGTGGGTGGAGGCCGACTGCAACCTTCCCTCGGGCGAAGCTCTGGTCCGCCAGTTCCTCCTTGGCAAGCGATTCTTCATGCGCGAGTTCGGCTACGAGACGGACATCCTCTGGCTGCCCGATGTGTTCGGCTACCCGGGCAACCTGCCGCAGCTGATGGCTGCGTCGGGGTGCACGTACTTCCTCACCCAGAAGCTCTCGTGGAACGACACGAACAAGCCCCAGCATCACACCTTCGAGTGGGAGGGGATCGACGGCACGCGCATCTTCACGCACTTTCCGCCGGCCGACACCTACAACGGCAGCTTCGAGGCCGGTGAGCTCGAGCGCAGCGTGCGCAACTTCAAGGACGCCGCACGGTCGAATCGATCGCTTTATCTCTTCGGTTGGGGCGACGGGGGCGGCGGGCCGCAGCCCGAGATGATCGACGCCGCGCGTCGACTGAGGATCGAGATGGGACGCGCCTCGGACTTCTTCGCCCACGCATCGGCCGAGGCACGCGACCTCGCGGTCGAGCGAGGCGAGCTCTATTTCGAGCTGCACCGAGGGACGTACACGACCCAGTCGCGCGTCAAGCGACTGAACCGGCGCGCCCAGCATGGTCTGCGCGAGGCCGAGATGTGGTCGGTCGCTGCGGAGCGCTACCCGCGCGAGCAGCTCGACGCCATCTGGAAGAAGCTGCTGCTCAACCAGTTCCACGACATCCTTCCCGGCTCCAGCATCGACTGGGTCTACGCCGACGCGGAGCGCGACCTGACCGAGGTCGTAGACACAGCCGAGGCCCTGGTGATCGAGGCGATTTCCGAAATCGCTGGGTTCGGCGATCGCGTGGCCGTTTTCAACGCGACCTCGCACGCCCGCGGTGGAGCACCGCCCTACGGTTGGGCAGTCGTCGGTTTGCCACCGGCGGCACGTGGAACGCCGCTGGAGAGCGAGCAGCTTCGAGTCGAGCTGGGCGATGACGGAGTAGTGACTTCGATCTGGGACAAGGAGGCGAACCGCGAGGTCTTATCCGGTCCCGGGAACGTGTTCGAGCTGCACGACGACAATCCGCGC
>DASYZS010000153.1:0-16583 GCA_035945895.1 Candidatus Dormiibacterota bacterium
GCGATCTTCGCGGTGATGGTCAGCAGCGCCGGCGGCACCGCATCACCCGTCGCGCTTGCGGGCGCTCTGCTGTTCTTCTACTCCGACGCGATCCTGGCCTGGAACCGGTTCGTGAGACCACTGCCCTACGGCCGCGTGGTCAACATCGTGCCGTACCACGTGGGAGAGGCTTTGCTCGTCCTCTCCCTGGCGACCTAGCTGACTTCGGGGACGTCCAGGCTGTCGAAGGTCTCCTTGTTGACGAACTTGAACAGCTGGAGTGGCTTGCCACCGTCGTTCACCTGAGCGATGACGGCGTAGCGCTCCTGGCGCTTGCCACCGCTGGTCGTCCGCACGCTGCGGCGCTTCTTCAGGTCGGTGTCGGGGATTTCGACCTTTTGTTTGGTCTTGAGGTTGAAAAACTCCAATGCAGCCTCCTCGTGATTTGAACTTGAACCGCCGACCCACAATACAGGCTCGCCCGGCTAGCCTGCACCGGCGTAGGGTTGAGCCGTGATCCCGAAGGCTGAGTTCGGGCGAACCGGCCACCACAGCACCAGGGTCATATTCGGGGCCGCGTCGCTGGGCCGCGTGACCCAAAAAATCGCGGACGAGACCCTCGAGGTGCTCCTGCGCCACGGGGTGAACCACATCGACACTGCTTCCGGCTACGGGGACTCCGAGCTGCGGATCGCGCCCTGGCTGGCGCGCGAGCCGGACCGCTTCTTTCTGGCTACCAAGGGCGACCGGCGCGACGAGCACGGCGCTCGTGAGGAGATCCATCGCTCCCTCGACCGGCTGAAGGTCGACCACATCGATCTGTGGCAGATCCATTCGATCGCCGATCCGATCGAGTGGGACCAGGCGCTCAGCCCCGGCGGGGCGCTGGACGCCGCGCTGCAGGCGCGGGAAGAAGGTCTGATCAAATGGATCGGCATCACAGGTCACGGATCCCAGATCGCCGCGACGCACCGGCGCAGCCTCGACCGCTTCGCTTTCGACTCGGTCCTGCTGCCCTACAACTACCTGACGATGCAGAACCCGTATTACCGCGAAAACTTCGACGCCCTCTACGAGACCTGCAGGCAGGCCAGGGTCGCGATCCAGACCATCAAGTCGATCGCGCTGCGGCCGTGGATGGACAGCGATCACACCCGCACGACGTGGTACCAGCCGCTCGAATCCCCGGACGACATCGACCGCGCGGTGTGGTGGGCGATGGGGAGGCAGGGCATATTCGTCAACAGCGTCGGCGACGTCGATCTATTGCCCCTGGTGCTCGACGCGGCTTCGAGATTCCGCGAGGCGCCATCCGAAGCCGATATGCAGCAGCTGCTCGAACGCAACCACAGCGAGCCGCTATTCGTTTAGAGGCTGACGCGAGGGTGAGCGCCGCCGCCGGCCCGGAGAACACGTTCGCAGCCAACCTCTTCGCTGACCTGCCCGCGAGATACGACCGGCTCGCCGAGGTGTTGTCGTTCGGTCAGAACAGCAAGTGGCGGCGCGAGCTCGTGCGGCACATCGCTCAGGTGAAGCCGCGCCGCATCCTCGATGTCGCGACCGGAACCGCGGGAGTGGCGATCGCCCTGGCGCACGCCACGCGAGCGGACGTAATCGGCGTGGACCTCAGCGAGCCGATGCTGGAGGTCGGCCGCGATCGCGTGTACAAGGCCGGCCTGGACCAGCGCATCAAGCTCGAGCATGCCCGCGCCGAGGAGTTGCCGTTTGGCGATGCCTCTTTTGATGCGGTGTCCTTCACGTACCTGCTGCGATATGTCGCCGACCCAGCCGCGACGCTGGCGGAGCTGGCGCGTGTGCTGCGGCCATCGGGCGTGATGGCGAGCCTCGATTTCTTCGTCCCTCCCAACGCTATCTGGCGCCTGGGTTGGCGGGCCTACACGCGCGCGGTCATGCCATCGGGCGGCTATTTGCTCGGGGGGCGGGCCTGGTGGAGGGTGGGGCGATTCCTTGGACCGAACATTGAGGACTTCTACCGGCGGTGGCCGGCAGACCACATCTTCGAAGCCTGGAGGCAAGCCGGCATGGTCGACGTGCAAGACCGCGTGATGAGCCTCGGCGGCGGGCTCGTCATGTGGGGGCGCAAGCACCATGCCTGAGGCGCTGGCGCCCGCGTACTACGCGACGCAAACACGCGGTTGGCGGCGGGACGTCGTGGCGCTCCTTCACCCGCCCTACACCGCCTGGCATCTCTCCTACGTGCTGCTGGGCGCAGGACTTGCGCCCCACGTAAGCCTCGTCCGGTTGGCCGCCACGCTCCTCGCTTTCTTCCTTGCGGTCGGTGTCTCGGCCCACGTGCTCGACGAGCTGCGGGGACGGCCGCTCCGCACCGAGATTCCCTCTCGCGTTCTCTGGACCGCCGCGATTCTGGGGCTGACCGGCGCCGTCGCCATCGGCGTCGCCGGGATGACGGTGGTCGGAATCGGCCTCCTTCCGTTCATCGCCGCGGGCGTCCTATTCGTATTCGCGTACAACCTCGAACTGCTCGGCGGCCGTCTGCACGGCGACTTCTGGTTCGCCCTCTCGTGGGGGGCTTTCCCTGTTCTGACCGCTTACTTCGCCCAGACGTCGAGCCTGTCGATCGGTGCGCTGGCCGGCGCGGGCGCGGCTTATGCCCTTTCCTACGGCCAGCGCGTCCTCAGCACGCCGGCTCGGACGCTGCGGCGTAAGACGCGTTCGGTGACCGGCACGCTGACCTACAACGACGGAAGCGAAGAGCCGATCGACGAGCCTGTCCTGCTGCGCCCGCTCGAGCAGGCCCTGCGCGCGTTCTCGTGGGGCGTCGTGCTGCTGGGTCTGGGCCTAGTCGCCGCGAAAGTCCTCTAGACCGGAAAGACGCCGTGCTTGCGGTCGATTCGCGGCTCGCGTCGCGTCGCGTACGCACGGAACCGCGCGATCAGCTGATCGCGCAGGTCTTCCGGCTCAACCACGTCGTCGACGATCAGGTTGGCCGCGAGCTTGTAGAGGTCGACGTCCTGCGCGTACTCCTCCTCCAACTCCTTGCGACGCGCCTCGCGCTGGTCCTCAGGGAGCTCGGCGAGCTTGTTGTAGAAGACAGCGTTGATCGCAGGCTCCGGTCCCATCACCGCGATCTGCGCCGACGGCAGCGCGAGCACCGCGTCCGAGTCGAAAGCCGGACCGGCCATTGCGTAGAGGCCGGCCCCATAAGCCTTGCGCACGATGACTGAGATCTTCGGCACGGTCGCTTCCGAGACGGCGCTGATCATCTTTGCGCCGTGACGGATGATGCCGCGCTTCTCGACGTCCGTGCCGATCATGAATCCAGGCACGTCGGCCAGGAACAGCAGCGGAATCTCGAACGCGTCGCACAGCCAGATGAAGCGCGCAGCCTTGTCCGCGGAGTCGTTGAAGAGGACGCCGCCTTTCTGCATCGGCTGATTGGCCAGGATGCCGACCGGCATTCCGTCGAGGCGTGCGAAGCCGATCAGCAATTCCTTGGCGAAGAGTTTCTTGATCTCCAGCCAGGTGCCCTCGTCGATCACGGCATCGATGACTTTGCGCATGTCATAGCCACGGTTCGGCTCGCTCGGAATGAGCTCGGCGATCGGTTTGGGCGATTCGCGCGCGGGCTTTCCTGCACAGGTCGGCGGCTTCTCGCCCGAGCGCAGCGGCATGTAGCGGAAGTACGACTTGGCGAAGTCGATAGCTTCCTGATCGTTTGCCACCAGCGCGTCACCGAGGCCGCTCTCGGTGTTGTGCATGCGCGCGCCGCCGAGCTCTTCGAGCGTGACTTTCTCGCCCACCACCACTTCGACCATTCGTGGTGAGCCGAGATACATCGAGGCGTTGCCGTCGACCATGATCACCACGTCGCAGAAGGCGGGGATGTAGGCCCCGCCTGCGGCTGAAGGCCCGAAGAGCATGCAGATCTGCGGAACGAGGCCCGAAAGCTGAACCTCGTTGTAGAAGATGCGACCC
Source organism: Candidatus Dormiibacterota bacterium (assembly GCA_035945895.1). Classification (GTDB taxonomy): domain Bacteria; phylum Chloroflexota; class Dormibacteria; order Dormibacterales; family Dormibacteraceae; genus 40CM-4-65-16. The sequence continues at coordinate 3,937 of DASYZS010000153.1, forward strand.
GCGTGGCGGCGCCCCGGAAACATGTCGATCTGGTCGGTGATCCGGGCTCCAGCCGAGTCGACCAGGTAGAACAGCGGCACACGCAGGCGCGCAGCGGTCTCCTGGATGCGCACGATCTTCTCGACGGTCCGCGCCCCCCAGCTGCCGGCCTTGACGGTCGGGTCGTTCGCCATCACGGCGACCTGCCGGCCTTCGACCATGCCCAGCCCGGTGACGACCCCATCCGCCGGAAGGTCGTCCGCCAGCGCGTTGGCGAACAGTCCGTCCTCGACAAAGGAACCCGCGTCGAGGAGCAGGTCGAGTCTCTCTCTCGCCGTGAGCTTGTTCTGCTCGCGGAGCTTGGGCAGGTAGCGCGTCCCGCCTTTCCGCGCTTTGTCGCGAAGCTCGCGCGAGCGCTCCGTCATTTCCCCTTGAAGTCGGGTTCGCGCTTCTCGAAAAACGCTTTGATTCCTTCCCGCGAGTCTTCGGTCTGGGAGACGAGCAGGAACTGTCCGTGCAGGTAATGCATCGCGGCGCGAAAGTCCATGTCCTGCTGGCGATAGAACGAGTCGCGCCCCAGCCGCATCGCAACCGGCGACTTCTTGGCGAGCTGCTCGGCGATCTCGGCCACCGTCGAGTCGAGCTGCCCCTGCGGCACAACCCTGTTGACGATCCCGAGCGCCTGCAGCTGGGCCGCGGTCCAGCGGTTGCCAAGCATCTCCATCTCGAGGAGGACCTTGCGCGGGATGCTGCGCGAGAGAATGGCCTGGATCATCATCGGCCAGATCCCGACGTTGATCTCGGGCGTGCCGAACGCCGCGGTGTCGACAGCGACCAGGATGTCGCACGAGCAAGCAAGCCCGAAGCCGCCCGCCAACGCGTGGCCGTTGATGCGCCCGACGATGGGTTTGCCGAGCTCGGACATCAGGACGAAGAGGTCGACGAACAGGTCGCGGCTGCGGAACTTCTCGACCGCGGTCATCTCGCCGTCGAAGGTGCTGAGGTCCGCCCCGGCGCAGAAGACGCGGCCCGCGCCCGTGAGGATGGTGACACGAACTTCAGGCTCGTCCTTGCACCAGCGAAAGGCCGACGCCAGGTCGCGCAGCATCGTCGCGGACAGCGGATTGCGCTGATCGGGACGGTTCAACGTCACCGTTGCGACGTGTCCGTGAAGCTGCAGGTCGACCTGTTCGAGCTCTGGTTGCCGCATTCGCGCTTAGCCTAGAACTCCAACTCCGATCGCGACGCCAACGAGGATCAACACGCCGCCTCCGATCTCCTCGCTCCACGCCTCGACGCGCTTGCCGACCCGGTGGCCGAGCTCGAGGCCGATCAGCGACATCAGGATGCTGACGACCCCGAACGTGATCCCGGCCAGGACGAGGTCGACGTGGTACACGGCCAGGGCAAAGCCCACCGCCAGGTTGTCGAGGCTCAGCGCGAGCGCTGTGACTACCAGGCTCTGGATTCGGAGGCTTCGCGGCATTCGTGCCTTCTGCTCGACGGCGGTCACTCGCGCCTGGATGATGGTGTACAGCCCCGTCAGGATGAGCAGCACCCCCGCCACGTACTTGCCGTAGTGGCCGAAAAAGCCGGCGACCGCCTCGCCGAGCAGAAGTCCGAGGACCGGCATCAGCGACTCGAAGAAGCCGAAGGCCAGCCCGACCCGGATCCTGGTCCGGACGTTGATCCCGCTCAGGCCGATGCCGATGGCGCCGGCGAAGTTGCTCAGTCCGACCGAAAGGCTGACCAGCAGGAGGCTCAGCAGCGCGTGCACGGCCGCTAACTATGCGGCAGGCAATGAAGGCAACAAAAGCCCGCCTGGCAGCGGAGTGTTAGGCGATATGACCGCACTCCTTAACAAAAATACTTTGCTTGCCCCATTTGCGCCCTGCAGAATTGCACCGAACCTGCAACCGCTTCTGTCACCCAAAGTTAGGCCCACAATCGCTTAAACCAAACAATCAGCCCGCCACAAACTGCTATGAAGGTCAAGTCCCGCGATACATTCGCGACTTCGTACGCGAACAATCACGACGCCGACCTGGACAAGCCGATCTTCACGCTGAGCGTGGCGTCGGAGATCCTGGAGGTGCACCCGCGGACACTGATGATGTACGAGCACTTGAGCATGATTTCGCCCAAGCGCACCGTTACAAATCGCAGGCGTTATTCCCGCCGAGATGTGATGAAGCTGCAGGCGATTCAAACCCTGACCCGCGAGCACCGCGTGAACCTGGCCGGCGTTCGTTACATCCTGGCGCTCCTGAAACGGCTGCAGAACGCCGGCGTAGAACCCCCGGAGGACCTGAAGAACCTGGACGTAACCCAGCTCGACGTCTGACTACAAACCTGGTTTGAGGGAAAGGCAACAAAGAGGTAAATGTCAAAGAAAAGAAGGCGTCTAGAGATCAAGGTGGACCCCATCCCGGCGATCTACATGGAGGAGACCGCCTCCTGCCCGGTCTGCGGACGGGACGCGCAGGCGATCGGGAAGCGGCACGTCCAGATCGTGTTTCGCTGCGACGGCTGCAAGGTCGTCTTCAAGCGCAACCGGCACTGGCCCTACATCTACTAGCTCCCTGACTTCGGAGGGGTGCCGGGCGGCGGTTTAGGAGCCCGGTCGAGCCGCTCGAGCAGACGGGAGATGAAGCCCATCCGGGGAGCGCCCAGAAGCTCCCAGGCGCGTCCCAGCCCGACGGCGTAAGCGCCCAACAGGAGCTCGAGCACGCCGGTCAGCGATCCAAGGTCCGTGGGCTTGATCCAGAGCTGGATGCCGACCGAGATCTCGCCCCCGTAGATGGCCAGGCTGCCGAAGAACAGAAAAAGGCTCCGCCACAACACTCCCTGCAAACGCCAGTGCCCCACCAGGAACAGCAAACCCAGCGTTTGCAGGCTGGACACCACCCCGACCGCGGTCACGACCAGACCGACGTTGACGTCGGGGATGAGCATCGAGAACGAGATGAAGAAGATGTTGGCCAGCGCCGTGAACGCGCTCAGGGCCCGGGCCTGTCGACCCGCCTCAGCCTGCTCGCCGAAGACTCGCTCCGGGGCGAGCGTGATGGCGACGAAAAGCAAGCCGATCAACGCGGCGCTGGCCTGCGTGCTGGCGACGACGAAGTTCTGAAAGGCGGCCGGAACCATCAAGCCGCAAGTTTGAGGTCCCTTACCCTTGTTGAGGGGATGAGGCGCTCAGCCGGGCGAACGGCGCTGTACGGCGTGCTGGCAGGCCTGACCCTGGCCGCCCTGGCAGAGGCGGTCAGGCCGCGGGGAGGTACCGCCCTCTTGCTCGATTGGGACGAGGTGCGGCGAATCGCCAGAGACCGGCTGCAGACTCCGACCGAGCCCCCAGCCAAGCTCGCCGCGGCTGCATCGGGATATCGCTCGCTGGCCCGCAAGCTCGAGAAGCCGCTCCTCGATTTCGTCGGACCGCTGCCCAAAGGCGCGGAGATGCCCCGCTTCGAAGCGCTCGACCGCGAGGGATGGCTCGACCTGAACCTCGAAATCTTTAGTCGCGTGGTCGATCCCGTGCTGGAGAGCGGCCGCATGCCGAACTCGCTGATCGTGGAGGCCGGACGCGCGGGCGTAAACCGCTACGTCGGCTTTCTACTGGCGTTCCTGGGCCGCCGCGTGCTGGGGCAGTACGACCCGCAGCTCCTGGGCACTGAGCCGGTCGGCGCCGATGGCCTTTACCTGGTCGAGACGAACGTCGCGGAGTGGGAGCGGCAGGCCAAGCTGCCCTCTGAAGATCTGCGCCGCTGGCTGATCCTGCACGAGATGACGCACGCGTGGCAGTTCGCCGCACACCCCTGGCTGCGCCGATACATGGAAGAGTCGATGCAGATTCTCATCGAGTCGGTGACGCGAAAAAGCTCGGGCTTCACCCGTTTCGCGGCTTTCGCGGGGGTCCTGCCGTCGCAGTGGCGTGTCATGCGCCAGGTGCAGGGCACCATGTCGGTGGTCGAGGGGTACAGCAACCTCGTGATGAATCGCCTGGGCGGCAGGCTGTTGCCGGGCTTCGAACAGCTGGAGAAGGCCTACCGGGAAAGAAGCTCCGGCAAGAGCGCGGTGGAGGTGCTGGTCTGGAGGCTCACCGGGCTCGAGCTGAAGCTTGAGCAGTACCGGGTCGGCGAGGCTTTTTGCCGCGAGGTCGAGGACCTGTACGGCCTTGCGGTTTTGAACCGGGTCTGGGACGGCCCCGAGTCGATGCCGACTTTGGGCGAGCTGCGCAATCCGGCTGCCTGGCATCGCCGAGTGAGCGCCGGACCCGCGCTCACTCGCGCAGCTCTTCCTGTGCCGTCTCCTCGCTGATCGGCATCACCGCGACCGGCAGGTCCGAGATGTCGAAGTACCGCACCGCCTTGCTCATCCGTTTGGCGATGCCGACCTGAACTTTCACGCCCAGTGAGAGCCTGCCGAACACCCAAACCTCGTCGCTCCGGGCGAGCAAATTGTTCATCGCCTCGCGCACCACGTCCTTCGAGACGGTGTGCATCAGGTAGTAGTCGAAGAGCATGAAGGGGCTGATCGGCACCATTCCCGAGTCGAGCACGAACTTCTGGATGTGCGCCCGCCAGTAGAAGCTCTTGTTCGACATCGCGACATAGACGATGCGTTTGGGATGGCGAAGCGTCTCTTCCGCCTGATCGCGGGCGCTCGGCTTGGTGGTGGGCTGAAAGATGCGTTCGAGGATGTCCTCGGCCGCCTTCCCCGTAATCGCCATCTAACCCCTAGAGGAAAACAAAAATTAAGCGGCGGCTATCGTATCAGTCGTGCCGGCAGGCTCCCTTCTCGACCTTTCGGGCAAGGTTGCGCTCGTAACGGGGGCCAGCCGAGGGATCGGGAGCGCGATCGCCGAGGTTCTGGCCGAGCATGGCGCGAGCGTCGTCCTGTCCAGCCGGAAGCAGGCGGACCTCGACGCCGAGGCGGAGCGAATCAACTCCAAGCACCCCAAGAGGGCGACCGCCATCGCCGCTCACGCCGGCCGGCCGGAGGAGCTCGAGAAGCTCGTCCAGGCCGTCGTGGAGCGCTTCTCGCGCATCGACATCCTGGTCAACAACGCCGCCACCAACCCGTACATGGGCCCGGTCATCAGCGCCGAGCTGGCCGCGTGGGACAAGACCTTCGAGGTCAACCTGCGCGGTGTCTTCATCCTCACCAAGCTCGTTTACGAAGCCTCGATGGAGGCGCACGGCGGGTCGATCGTCAACGTCGCGAGCATCGGCGGGCTGAGGCCGGGCATCGGGCTCGGCGTCTACAACGTCACCAAGGCGGGCGTGATCATGCTCACACGCCAGCTCGCGCGAGAGCTGGGAGGCAAGGTGCGGGTCAACGCCGTCGCACCGGGAGTGATCAAGACCCGGTTCGCGGAAGCTCTGTGGGGAAACGAGGCCATTCTCGATCGCATCCTCGCGAGCAACCCGATGGGTCGGGTCGGCGTCCCCGAGGAGGTCGCCGCCGCGGTTCTGTTTCTAGCCTCCGACGCGGCCAGCTACGTCAATGGGGAAGTGCTTGTGATCGATGGGGGCGGCGGGGGCGAGATCTGATCTCGGTCTCGGCCTCTCCGTTGCTGGACGCGAGCTGCCGGCTGTGGATGAAGTCCTCGAGCTCTTTCTCGTACTGATATGCGTGGCGGTCGGGCTCATACCTGAGCACGCGACGCTGCTGGGTGAAGTCCTCGAAGGCGGTCCGCGTATCCCGCTCGGCGCGAAAACCCAGCTCGCGCGCGGCCTTGTTCGTGGTCAGCGTGCGACCCCATCGCAACAGGTCGAGCAGCTGCGGCGAGAGGAAAGCCAGGCCCGTGGTCCGTATCGCCAGCGCCGCCAGGCCGAGTCCGATCGGCGGCAGCAGGGGCGCGTGGAGCTTTCCGGCGGAGTCGAGAAGGCTCGAAAGCGGCTCGTTACCCGCGGGGGCGATGTTGTAGGCGCCGCCGGGCCCGCGCTTGGTGGCCAGCACCATCGCTTCGATGCAGTCGTCGCGGTGAATCAGCTGGATCGGCGGGTCGTAGCCGATCACGGTCGGCACGACCTCGAGGTCGAGGTAGCGGGCCAGGGGTTGGGGCTCGTGCGGGTTGAGGCTGTTGGCGAAGCGCAGCGCGAGGATCGTGATGGTGGGGTTGCGCACCGCGAAGTCGGCGACGTAGGACTCGACCTCGACGATGTCGCGCACGAACTGGTGGTTCGAGTTGCTGTCGAGCCGGTGGTCTTCGCGCAGAACGCTCGGCAGGTCGGCGCGTGAGCCGTAGACGTGCCCTGACGACTTCAGCACGAAGCGCCGGACCGGGCTTGCGTCGCCCGCGCATCCGGCGAGCAGGTTGAGCGTGCCGATCACGTTCATCTCGTGCGCGCGAGCGGGATCCATGTCGAACGAGTCGATGCGCGTGAGCGTGTGCACGACTGTGTCGATGCCGACCGCGCGGACGAGCTTGCCGATGAGCGAGTGCCGGATGTCGAGCTTCAGGTAGTCCGCGCGGCCCAGGTCGTAACGCGGCTCGCGGATGTCGATGCCGATGACCTCGGCGACGTCCGGGTCTTCGACGAGTCGCTGCACCACGAGCGCTCCCCACCAGCGCGCGACGCCTGTGACAAGGATGCGTCTCTTCCTTGGCATCTGTCTCCATGATGCCGGATAGTCCGGACTATCCGGGGTTTGGGCGCCTTATAGGCACGGTTAGTCCGGACTATCCGAGGAAGAGGTTCGTCAGTAGGTCCTCTTGATCACGTCGCGCTCCATGAGCACGACTGACCGCGAGACCACATCGAGCAGCGGTGATTTCGCCTGGCGCAGCGCGAACTCGAGCTGCCGCAGCAGCGAGTAGAGCGCCTTCATCGCCTTGATCGCGTCACCGATGTCGACGTTGGCCGGGAGCGGGATGCGGTCGAGCGCCTCGGCCGATGCCCAGCGGTACGCGAAGTCGATGTAGTCGTGCGAAGGCTGTCGCAGGTTCGGCTCGTCCAGGTCGCGCTCCATGTCGGCGAATCGGAAATAGAGCGAGCGCACCAGGCGCGCGGTCTGCGCGATGGCATGCGTGGGGTAGCGCCGATAGCCATGCGCCTGTCGATCTCGTCCGCGCTCTCGGTCCTCGGCCGCGAGCATGACCATCACCGCGCACAGCTCTTCCGGCGTGAGCCCCTCGAACCAACCGAGCCAGATCGCCTCGGCGACCAGGATGGTGTTTTCGCCGTAAACCCGCGCCGCGAACAACCCTTTGTCGGTCGGCTTGTCGTGGGCGAGGAAGCCTGTCTCGGCGAGGATGCGCTCGAGCCGCCGCAGCTTGCGCGCGTACTCGTCCATCTGCCCGGTGACCTCGCGGCCGCCGCGCTCGAGCTCCTGCTGAAGCGTGCGGATCTCGCCGAATCTCTGCAGCAGCTCACCGAACCGCGGCGAGCGAACGACCTTCAGCTTGCGCTGGCGGTCGAGGAGTCCTTTGGCTTCGACCTCGAGCCGGTGGACGATTCGCGATGCGTGGCTCGGCGCCCGTCCCCTGCGCCCCCGGCGTTGACGGCCTCCCGACTCGCGGCGCAAGCGCTTGAGCTCGATGCGGATGGCGCGGCGGCGGTCCTCGATCTTGAAGTACTGGGCTACGTCGTCGAGCGAGACCTCTTCGTCATCCCAGGTGCGCCGGGCGTCGGCGAGCTGCTCGCGCACGTTGGCGAGGCGCTCGTCCGCCTGTGTCACGGCCAGGCGCTTCTGGAACTGCCCGAACGAGCGCTGCATCAGCGCTTCGGCCTCTTCGGGCGTGTACACCCGGAGCAGGTTGAGGGCCATGTTGTAGCTGGGCAGGAACTTGGACTCGACCACGAGCGTGGGTCCCATCGCGACTCCGTAGATCGTCCCGACGTCGACGTCGGATTCCTTGAGGATCGCGCCATGGCCGATGACGTCGATGCCGCGCCGTCCCGCGCGGCCCATGAGCTGGGTCAGCTCGCCCGTGGTCAGGGTCGAGAAGTTGACGCCATCGAACTTGGTGAAGGAGGAGACGACCACGCCGCGGGCGGGCATGTTGATGCCGAGCGACAGCGTCTCAGTCGCAAAGACCACCTTGATGAGGCCGCGCTGGAAGAGCTCTTCCACCATCTCCTTGTGGTACGGGAGCAAGCCCGCATGGTGCTCGGCCATCCCGCGCCGCAAGAGACGCGCATCGACCATGCGCTTGAACAGCGCTTCCTCGTCGTGGTCCTTCAATCCCTGCAAGCGCTCCGCGGCGACGCCGTCGATCGCCTCTTTTTCTTCCGCCGTGGTCAGGTCGAGCTCGTGGTAGGCGCAGCGCTGCAGCGCCTCGCGGCATCCGCGCCTCGAGAAGATGAAGTAGATCGCCGGCAGCATCTCGAGCCGTCGCAGCTCCTCGATGACGTGCAGGAGGTCGTTGGACGGAAGGCCTTTGTATCCACCGATGCGGTACGACGCCTCTTCTTCCTGCGCCGCTTTGCTCCACGTCCGCTGGTCGATCCCGCCGTCCTCTTTGAAGAGAGGAAAGAGGCGGTTGTTGATCGCGAGCCACATCTTCAGCTCGACCGGCCGCACGTCGTGGAACACCGTCTCCATGCCGCCGCGGTTCTCGGCCATCCAATCCGCGATCTCTCTGTAGTTGCCGATGGTCGCGGAGAGGCCGACAAGCTTGATCGCCGGCGGAGCCTGGATGACGATCTCCTCCCACACCGAACCTCGCGGAAAGTCGTCGATGTAATGGACCTCGTCGAGCACCACGTAACGCACGAGGTCAAGCCGTGCGGGATCTTCGTAAATGAGGTTGCGCAGGATCTCGGTCGTCATCACCACGATCGGGGCATCGTCGTTGATGGTGTTCTCACCTGTGACCAGCCCCACAGTCGCCTCGCCATACGCGCGGACGAAGTCGTGGTACTTCTGGTTGCTCAGCGCCTTGAGCGGCGTCGTGTACAGAACCTTGGCGCCCTCGCGAAGGGCGCGGAAGATCGCGTACTCGGCGACGATCGTCTTGCCGCTCGAGGTGGGCGCGCTGACCAGGACGCCTCCCTTCCCGGCGTCGAGCTTCTCTATCGCCTCGCGCTGAAATGCGTCGAGGTCGAAAGGAAGGGACGCCTCGAATTCGTCGACGAGGGAGGCCGTCTTCACAGCTGCAGGAGCTCAGTGGAGACGTCGCTCACCCGGGCGCCGTCAGCGTGTGCCTCGATGAATGAGAGAGCGGCCGCCAGGACCCGGTCGGCCTGGCGCCCGTCGCCGCTCACGGTCGCGACCGCGATCTCGGCCAGCTGCCAGCGGTCGAGCTCGCCCACCTCCGCCGCCGCCACCTTCAATTCCTGGCGAAGGCGGCGCAGAAGACTGCTCACCACCTGGCGCTTCGACTTCAGCGAACCCGAATCGGGCAGATGAAGCACGACTCGTGCTATGCCTATCGCTACTTTGGCGTCCATCGAACTTCGTTTTTGACCAATGCCCACAACTCTTCATAATCATCGCGGGGAAACCAAAGCCCGCGATGGCCCATGGAGGGACGCAGGGCTAAACGACTGGGGAGGTCGACAGATGAGCCGAGACGAGGATGCTGACGAGGGCTTTGCCCGCTTTGAGCGGTTTCTCGACGAGTGGTCCAGGCGTGACTTCCTAAAACGCACGGGTGGTGCGGCCGCTTACCTGGCCTTCGGGGCGGGAATCGTCGAGTTCCTGCAGGCCTGCGCGAGCAGCAGCAACAACCAGGGCACAACGGCCAAGAAGGGCGGACATGTGGTCGAAGGCAACATCAGCGACATCCGCACGCTGAACTCGATGCTCAGCAGCGACACCGCGTCCAACCAGGTGATCGGACTGCTGTTCGACGGGCTCACCAACCAGAAGAAGGACGGCACCATCATTCCAGCTCTGGCGGAGAGCTTTACGAGCTCGTCAGACGGCCTGACGTACACCTTCAAGCTGCGCTCAGGGCTGAAGTGGTCGGACGGTCAGCCGATCACCTCGGACGACGTCAAGTTCACGTACGCGCTCGCCTATGACCCTGCGTACAAAGATTTCGCCTCGCCTCGGCGCGGCGACCTGTCCAAGTACATCAAGAGCATCGACACCCCCGATCCGCGGACGGTCATTCTCACCACGACGCAGGTCTATGCCCCGTTCCTGGCCAGCCATGGCCAGTACGGCATCCTGCCCAAGCACATCCTGGGCAGCATGGACGGGAAGGCACTTAACACCGCCGACTTCAACTCCGCGCCCACGGTATCGAACGGCCCCTTCAAGTTTGTGAAGTGGGACAAGGGCGCCCAGGTGACGACGGCGCGGAACGACAGCTACTGGGCCGGGGCCCCGTACCTCGACCAGTGGATCTACAAGGTGCTGCCGGACTCGGTCGCCGTCTCGAACCAGCTCAAGACCGGCGAGATCGACATCGGCCCGGTCGACCCCAGCACTTTCGATACGCTCAAGGCGATCTCATCGATCACCCTGTCGGAGTTCCCGGTTCCGTCGTTCACGTTCTACGCCTACCAGCTCGACCCGACGAAGTCAGGGTTGTTCCAGGACAAGGCCGTACGGCAGGCGCTGCTCTACGCCCTGGACCGGCAGTCGATCGTGAACGCGATCTTCTTTGGACATGCCTCGGTGGCCAACGCCGCGGAGCCACCGACGTCGTGGGCGTACGACGACAAGCCTCAGGTCGTTTATCCGTTCGACAAGAACAAGGCAAATTCTTTGCTCGACTCGGCCGGTTGGACGAAGGGTTCGGACGGAATCCGGGCCAAGAACGGCGCGAAGCTGAAGTTCAGCATGATCACCAACGCAGGCAACAAGCAGCGCGAATCCATGCTGACCTACATGCAGCAGGCGTGGAACGACATCGGAGTCAGCGCGACGCCTTCGCTGATTCAGTTCCCACAGCTGGTCAGCCAGATCGTCAACATCCGGACATTCGACATGTTCCTCGTGGGCTTCAACTGGTCGGTCGACCCGGACGAGGCGCCGCTGTTCCATTCGCGCAACACCGCACCCGGCGGCTTCAACGGGGCCGACTTCAAGAACGACCAGGTCGACTCGCTCCTGGACCAGGCGCTCGTCACACTCGACAGGGCCAAGCGCAAGCAGCTGTACTTCCAGTTCCAGGACATCCTGTCCGACCTGGCCCCGTCCCCGATCCTGCTCTTCAACCACGGTATCTGGGGCGTCAACACGAGGGTCCAGGGAACCGATTTCGGGCCGTTCAACCAGTACGGCCTCCGGCCGTGGCTCCACAACGTATCGGTCACGGACGGCAAGTAGGCATGAGGGGAGGTTCGTCGAGGGCCGTCGGGTCTAAGTTCTAGCGGGACATGCTCGCCAAGTACGTCGCCCGACGGTTCCTCGCCTCCATCGTCGTCATCTTCGGCGTGACCTTGATCACGCTCGTCCTCATGGACCGCACGCGCGGCACCTACGTGCCGGGCATCGACCTCAACCCGGCTTTGCGGCCGGAAGACATTGCGCGCCTGCGCGCCGACCTGGGGCTCGACCGCCCCTTCTACGTCTGGTACCTGACATGGCTCTGGGGCGTGATACACGGCGACTTCGGCCGCTCGATGATCGACGGCAGCCCGGTCACCAGCCACATCCTCGACCGCCTGCCTAACACCCTCGAGCTGACCGCAACCGCGATCGTCATCGGGGTCGTGGTCGCCATCCCGGTGGGCGTTATCAGCGCATTGCGCCACGGCAGCAAGACGGACCACGCGATGACGGTGATTTCGGTCGCCGGCTTCGCGGTGCCGCAGTTCTGGATGGGCCTGATCCTCATACTCATCTTTTCGGTCACGCTGGAGCAGCACGGGCTTCCCTGGCTTCCCTCCAGCGGAGCGTTCAGTGCGGTCAACGGTGGCGATTTCATCGATAGGCTCGAGCATCTGATCCTGCCTGCGACGGTCCTCTCGTTTTTCTACACGTCGCAGTGGTCACGGTTCATCCGCTCGAGCATGCTCGAAGTCCTGTCGCAGGACTACATCCGTACGGCGCGGGCCAAAGGAATGAGCGAGCGGCGCGTTGTTTACCTGCACGGCCTGCGCAACGCGCTCATCCCGCTCATCACGCTGGTCGGCCTCGAGCTGCCGGGACTGGTGGGTGGCGGGCTGGTCGTGGAGGTCGTGTTCGGTTGGCCTGGCATCGGCAAGCTCGCTTTCGAGCGCGCGCTGCAGTACGACTACACGACTGTCATGGGAGTGACGTTTTTCGCGACCATGCTCGTGATCGCGGGCAACCTTCTTGCCGACATCCTGTACGGCGTTCTTGACCCCAGGATTCGCTACGGGTGAAAGCCCCACAAAATCTGAGGACCGGCGATGGCGGTCGCGCAGCGAGCGCCGGAACCGCTCGCCGTGATTTTGCTGGGACCCCAATTTGATCGGTCCCAGCCGCGTCGCCGAGCTCGAGATGCCCGGTGTGGCGGTCGAAACAGGGGCTGCCCGAGCCGCACAGAGCTACTGGAACGAGTCGTGGGAGCGGCTTCGTTCGAACCCGATCGGCGTGTTCGCGGGAGCGCTGATCCTGGTGTTCGCCGTGATCGCGATTGCGGCGCCGATATTTTCCGCGGGCCTGACGCACTACCAGCCGCAAACGATCGACCTTTCTTCGACCTTCAAGGCGCCCGGCCACCCCCACCTGCTCGGCACCGACGAGCTCGGGCGCGACACGCTGACGCGCCTGATCTGGGGCGGCCGCGTGAGCCTGGGCAT
>DASYZS010000154.1:0-15431 GCA_035945895.1 Candidatus Dormiibacterota bacterium
ACGTTCTGGATGTGCCTGCGCTCGCAAACGGATCCGTCGTTTCCGCGCTACCCGCGCCTGCCGGTCCTGCAGTGCCGGGGTTACGAGCCTAAGACGAAGCCACCCGCATGAGGGCCAGCGGCGTGCCCTCGGTCGTATCGAAGGTCGACAGCACAGTGGCAGTCTTGGTCGCGAGGTCGGCAACGTGTCCGTCGGTGCTCATCGCGTAAACCTCAGTCCCATCAGGGCTCAGCGCAAGGCTCCACACCTGCCAGTCGGTCAGCGCCCGCATACGCACGCCGAGCGTCCTCGTGTCGATCCACATCACGCCGGAGCTCCCCGCCGCCACGAGCCACCTGCCGTCGCGGCTGAGGATCGCCGCGTTAGATCCCACGCCAGTGGCTCGCCCGCTCGTGATGTGAGCGGTGCGCTTCAGCTGCGGATTGAACTGCTGCGAGTTGTCGATGTAGGCGACGACACCCGTGGCGCTGTTGACCGCATAGAGGGTGGTGCCGGTCTCGTCCATAGCCATCGACCACTGCTTTTCCGCGCCGCTTGACGCGTATCCGTGCCCTGGGAGGTCGAGACAGAATGCGAACGGTCCGGTGAGATTCAGCGCGTGGACGAATGGGCCGTCGCTCTCGCGCACGTACATGCTGAAGAGCCAATCGCCGCCGGGCGTGTTGATCCCGGACAGCCGCGTGCCTGTCATCGACTGCTCGCCGTTGCTCTTGTCGACGACGATGTTGGCATCCAGGCGATGGGACGCCACGTCGTAGAGCCGGACGTAGTACTCCTTGCCGTTCAGGTACTGGATGAGGTACAGCCGCTGGCCGTCGTCGCTGATCGCGTCGAAGCGAAATGAGCCCGCGAGGTTGGCGGTCTGCACGATCCGCCACTCCTGCGTATTGACGATCAAGAAGTGAGTCGTAGTCGGGGTCGACCCGCTAGATAGAACGAGCCAGAAGCCGGCGGGCGAGGTGCCGCCGGGCAATCCGCTCGAGGTGGCGGCGGGAAGCTCATACCGGCCAGGAAGCGGGAGCGTGCGCCTGGGGCTGCCGGTGCGCGGATCGGTGTCCACGAGGGCATCGCTGCTGATCGAGTAGAGGTGGGTCCAATCGTTTGACGGAACGCCGAGGGGCAGGTGACGCAACGTGACGTGCGAAATTGAGTCGATGACGGCTATCTGCGTCGCGGTCGCCTCGTACAGCCGCAATGCTTCCGCCGCCTTGCCCGGCACGTTCGCCCCGCAAGCCGCAACGAGGAAAACCAGGGCCAGGGCTCGAAGGATTCTCACGCCACCCATACACCGCTCCAGGCGCGCGGGTTCCCTACATCGCGCCGGCGATGCGCAGCGCCTGCTGCTTGGAGATGTTGGCCTCGATCCGGACGACGGTTCCGTTGTCGTCGAAGATCAGGGTGTTGGTCGCGAGCCGAAGCGTGTCGAAGTAGGGATTCCCGTTGGCGTCCGTGAACACGAAGGTGTGAGGCGCGCCGGAGATCCACCAACCCCCATGCCCGTTGACGGCGACGTTTTCGATGGTCGTGCCCGGGCCTATGGTTTTGAGGAAGAACTGCTCGTTGACGGACCCGCGAGCCTCGGTCACGAGCACAGGCCCGCTTTTGTAGTAGAACGTCACCTCGCCGCCACTCGGACCTATCGGCGGCAGAGCAAGGTAGACCTGGTCCGGCTCGCCCAAGGCGGACGGGATGGATATCCGCCACGGCACCCTGGTTAGAAGTTCGGCCTTTGTCATAGGCGTGCCGAGGCCCAGGGACTGACCTGGCCGCGGCGACGGCGTCTGGAGATGGGGGACGCGCTGGACGGTGGTGTGGAGGTTGAGGAACCCGGCGATCGCGTCCCGGGTCGGGGCGAAGGCGAGCAGACCGGCGACGATCAAGACCACGGCGGCGGCGACGGCCAGAGGCCGGCCCCAGCCGCGCCCGTGCCGCACAGCCGGGAGCGGTATCACGACACCGGTCTCGACGCGAAGGCGAGGCGTGGGCGGCCAGGCGATGTTTGCGCCAAGCTCGGTCAGTGCCTGTTCCAGTTCAGGCACCCGCCGTCACCTCCATCCGCGCGCGAAGCCGGCTCAGTGCGCGCGAGAGGCGCGACTTGACGGTCCCGACTGCGATCCCAAGCGAGGCCGCCGTTTCCTCGCCGTCGAGCTCCAAGAAGTAGCGGGCGGCGATCACCATCCGGTCGTCTTCGCTCAGGGCATTCACCATCTCGAGAAGCCGACGGCGCTCGTCGACCGCCACAACCACCGCCTCGGGGGATGGGGCCGCATCCCCCGGGCGGAAGTCATCGGTCAACCTGAGCTCCAGTTGGTGACGCCGCCCGGCGGACCGGGTTCGGTTGCGCGCTTCGTTGGCGACGATGCGCAGGAGCCAGGGGCGCAGCGGCGCGTCGAGCCGGAAGCGATAGAGCGCTCTGTAGGCCTTGACGAAGCCCTCCTGTGCGGCATCCTCGGCGTCGGCCGCGGTCCCCGTGATGAGGTAGGCGGTACGGAACGCGATTTGCTGATAGCGCTGCACGATCTCCTCGAAGGCGACCCTGTCCCCGCGCTGCGCGCGAGCGACCAGGGTTGAATCGTCCGCTGGCCGGCCCTCCATCGGAACGCATCATGTACACCTGCGGGGGCATGATGGTTCCCTGCAACCGGGCGCAACCGGATTGGGTTTAGTGAGCTGATGGAGGGGACCGACCGCGTCTTCGAGCGCCTGGTGCGAGACCACCAGGACCGCGTCTTTGCTCTCAGCCTCGCGCTCACAGGAAACCGGCACGACGCCGAGGACGTCGCCCAGGACACCTTCATCCGCGCGTACAAGGCGCTCTCGACGTACTCGCCGGAGCGGATTCGCGACCTGAAGCAGAGGGCGTGGCTGCACCGCATCGCGGTCAACGTCGTGCGGAACCGCGTGCGTGGGATTCGCCCACGCCTGGTCGAGCTCAACGGCAGCGAGCCCGACCACGCAACCGGACCCGAGGAAGACGTGTTACGGAAGGCCGAGATCGACGAGTTGGCGGCGCGAGTCGCCTGCCTGCCCGCCAGATATCGCGAGGCCATCGTGCTGCGACATGTCCAGGAGCTTTCCTACGCCGAGGTTGCCGAGGCGCTGGGACAGCCGGTGGGGACGGTCAAGGCCAACGTGCATCGCGGACTGAAATTGCTTCGAGGTGAGGACCATGGCGACCGTGACGACTGAGCTGAAACGACTGGGTGAGGTGAAGGCACCTGCCGGCTTCGCCGAGCGCGTGCTGGCGCAGGTGGGGATGACCGACTCCTACGCGGTGTTCACAACGGTGTTGGGTCCGGTGTACGTGGCGTGGAACCCAAATGGAGTTTCCGCTGCCATGCGTGCGAAGTCGGCCACGGAGTTCGAGGAGTGGTTTGCACACAACATCGGTCGCCGGCTCGTGCGGGTCGATCCGCCGGCGGACCTCGCGGCCAGGATCGAGGATCAGCTCGAGGGCAAGCGCCGCATGCGCTTCGACCTGCGTGGGCTGACGCCGTTTTCGCAGGATGTGTTGCGGAAGACGCTGGAGATTCCGCGCGGGCAGGTTCGCCCTTACGGCTGGGTCGCGCGCGAGATCGGGCACCCGGCCGCGGTGCGGGCCGTCGGCACGGCGCTGGCGAACAACCCCATTCCTTACTTCATCCCCTGCCATCGCGTCATCCGCACCGACGGCGTGATCGGAAACTACGGCGGCGGCGGTCCGGAGGCGAAGAAGTCGATCCTCACGCTGGAAGGTGTCCAGCTGCCACGGCTGCAAAAGCTCGCGCAGGCCGGCCTGCGGTACGAAGGGGTGAAGTCGACCAAGATCTTCTGCTTCCCAACGTGCTACCACGGACGCCACGCCAAAGAAGAGAACTTCGTTTTCTTCCACGACGAGGCTGAGGCGCGGGCCGCCGGATACCGGCCGTGCAAGGATTGCCGGCCGGCGGTCGCTTAGGGAGGGAGTGGGCCGACGCTCGCCGCGAGCGGCGCGGCGTGTCGGTAGTGGGAGCGAGAGAGTCCGCCGTCGTAATTGATCGCCTTGCCATCGTGGTAGAGCGCGGGCCGCAGTCCGTGGTGTGGCGTGTGCCCGAAGACCACGCGCCGTGAGCCGGTCAGTTCGAGCCAGCGATCGAGACGGTCGGGCTGGGTCGCAAAGATCCCCTTGCTGCTCATGACGTTCCACAGCAGGTGGCTATCGCCTGCCTCGAGGACGAGGCGGCCGTTGGTGTTGATAGTGCCCACGGGGTCCGAGGTTTCCTCTCCCAGAAGCAGGCGGTAATCGTCGTTGCCACAGTGCTGACAGAGGGTGCCGTCTGCCAGCTTCAGCATTAGGGGCCGGGCCGTCATCCAGGTCTGCAGCGGCTCGTCTTGGCGGAGCGCATCGAGGTCGTGTTGATGGCCGCCGATGCTGATGTAAGAGCCAACGCGTGAAGAATCGCGGAGGGCGCCCAGCATGGCTACCTCGTGATTGCCCAGGAGGACCTCAGAGTTCTTACGGTCGCGCGCGTAGCGAAGGCAGCCGACGCCGAAGTCGCCGTAGTCGACCAGATCGCCGAGAAAGATCGTCTGCCACTCGTTTGCCGGGTAGGGCTTGAGGGCGGCGAAAAGGCGCTCGATATCGCCGTGGACGTCGCCGACGATCAGGACTGGCAGATCGACCGCAGCCATTCCTCTCCGGCACCTTCGATTCGCCGCACGGCCCGGGTGTACGAGCCGATGGTTTGCAGCTCGGTGCGGTGGTCGGGCCACCGCCACCCATCGCCAAAAACATTTGCAACGTCGTGCCTCGTAAACGGGACGGCGTGCGCGAAGCTGCGGCTCGATCCGTTTCCCCTGAACACCCAAAACGAGTCCCACTGGCCCGTTGCGCGCGCGCGCCGAACGTGAGCGTTTGCGTCCCACCATCCAGGACCCGGGTCAGCGACTACGTCGGGAACGATGTCGTCGATATCGAGGCAGCCGACGAGATAGAAGCCGGCCTTGTGGTTGGTCAGCCTGGCGAGAAAGGCGATGAGGTCGCCGCGCTGCGCTCGGCGCAGGCTGAAGGCGCGACCCGCGCGGCGGCAGTTGTCTCCGTATGTCGCCGGCATCGAGGTGAAATCTGGGTCGAGGTGGACGGCCCTGCCGCGCCAACCGCGGACCATCGGCGGTCGCCACGGAATCTTTTCGTCGATCGGGACCAGCTCAAACGTGCCGTCCGCGTGGAGTGGCGAGACCACGGGATGGGACGCGTTCACGCCCACGTTGGCGAGAAAGACGGCCACGCTCCGATGCTAACTGGGGCTGATGGGGCGTTGGGTAGAATGCCGTAGGCGTATAGGGGCGTAGCTCAGTCTGGTCAGAGCATCGGTCTCCAAAACCGAGGGCCGAGGGTTCGAATCCTTCCGCCCCTGCCAACCTCTACCTGACGCTCTCGTATTCAGAATCGGCAGTGTTTGGGCGGGTTGAGCGCCGACGCTTCGCACGCTAAGTACAGCAGCGGTACAGCCAACAGACTGCGAAGACGAAAGGCGAGACCTACTACTTCTGTTCGGCCGGCCTGGATGGCAAGAGCGGAACCCGCCGACGGGATGCTGGCCATGGTCCTGCCGGCTCTGGCGATTCCGTGGCTGATCTACACGCGTCTCTATTTCTTCTTGCAGCCGCGCCATCTCACCTTCGACGGTGGCCTTCTCATGACCTATCTCAAAAAGCCGGATCCGTTTTGCGGAATGACGCGGACCATTGCCTGGATGTGGCGGGGCGACCTCGGGCACGCGGTCAGCGTCTATCCACTCGGGCCGCTGATTTTCGTCGCGACATTCGGTCTGGTCGCCTATTCGGCAGCAGTCCTGGTCAGCGGACGCTCGCTCCGAGTCGCGCTGAATCGGCGAGGTATATGGACAATCGTCCCAACCTGCGTGGTCGCCCTGGGACTGAACTGGGCCTCCAAGCTGATCTGGTTAGGTATGTAGCGGCTCCGCTTGGCTCGAGCGGCGGACAGCCACTGCCAGGCCGGCTGCCGAGCCTATCAGGCCTAGGACAAAGCCGCCCAGGATGAGCTGATGGGGAGGCAAAGTCATCATGTTCATCGTGGCGCCTAGCTCCATGGCGTGGGTCTGGTGCCAGTAGAGATCCCAGACGCTTCCGACCGCAACCACCACCACGCCGATGGCAGCTGTGCTGCGCCATGTGTTGATCGGCCCCAGGCGCAGCCAGCGCCAAGCCGCCCAGCCGGCCAAGAGGACGATTGGGAGTTCGAGGAGAAGCGCACCACGCGTCATCTCCCAGCGCATGAAGAAGGCCATGAGCTGGCTGTGTGGCGCGGTCATCATCAGCAAGAACGGCCCAAGGGCAATCAACATGACAAGCACCAGCAGCGCATAGATGACTGCAAACGAGCTGTTGCTGAGACGGCGCCAGTCACTGAACCCTAGAACGCCGATCGCGAGCAGTGCACCGACGTCGATCACCAGATGCGGCGCCTGCACGCTGAATCCGAGGAAGTGCTCACGCCAGTCCCACAGCGTTCCAGCCACACCGAGGGAATATGCGGCCAGCAAGAGCTGGAGCGATCCCACTTTCAGAGGCGACGATCTACTACTGCCCATTAGTAGTTGTTGGCCGAGATCGTAACCCGGACGAGAGTCTTCCGCAAGGGGTCGCCCCTAGACCAGGTGTTGGGCAGCCTGGGTCAGGCAGGACGCGACCAGAAACGCGAAGTAGGCACCCATGCCTGAAATCAGGACCAACGAAAGACCGGGGGCGCGGCGAGGAAGCGGATCGCCCAATACCTGAGCGACGCGAAGTCTGGCCACGCCGCCGAAAGCAGCTGCACCCTGGAACGCGGCGGCGTCTTGGAGGGCCCACAGCGCGGCGGCAACCGGTCGCGGCCCAAGACGCTCCAGCGCGGCGCGGTCTGCTCGCAATTCGGAGTCTTCAAGCCGGCGCTGGCCCCACCATCGAAGGAGTGGCAAGTAGAAGAAGACCTCGGAAGCAGAGTCGAGCGCCGCTCGGACCAAAGGCTCCAGGCTGCGAACATGCTCCTTCTCGTGCAGGAGCACGGCATCCAACTCCTCGGCGCCCAAGCGGCGGACGAGACCATCACTCACCAGCACGCGCGGGCGCAGCGCACCGGCCGTGAAGGCGGTCGGCTCATCTGTGGCCAGGCATGTGAGCCGTTGTAGAGCGGCCCTCGTCATGCTGGCCCGGAGCGCAGTAGGCATCGCCTCGCATATCGGAAGCGTTTGGACGCGCTGATGCGCGCGGGCCAGCAACCAGACGACTCGGGCAAACCATGCCACCACGCTTGCTGCCAGCAGCGGGGCTGCTACCCTCGTCCCCGCCGACATCCACGTGTCGAGCTGAGTCAGTGCGTTGAGGCAATGAGCCCGGTGCGGACACAGGGCGAGGCCACCGGCGCAGATCAGGATTCCAATCGAAAGCCCGGCCAAAACCGCGCGCTGCCTTCGATCACTCACGGCTTGCAGCCCTGCGCAAGCGCTCGCGCTGCTCGCGAGGCAGTTCATCCAGCTGAGCGGCAAATGCGGCCAACGCGGCGTCGCCGAACTGCTTCAGCATTCGGCTCGCCTGCTCTCGGCTGGCGCTGGCGAGATACTCCGCCGCTGTCCCGGCTGCGCGGTACTGGAAGGCACGCTGGCTGGACACTCGTTCCTGGGTGAGGATGCCCTTCTCGGCCATTCGACTGAGGGTGGTCATGAGCGTCGTGTAGGCGAGCTTGGGCGTGATCTTCTGGATGTCGCGCACGGTGAAGGGCTCTGGCACAGACCCCGACCAAACCGCGCGCATGATCCGGCCTTCAAGCGGGCCCAGCACCTTGAGGGCACGCTCGAGCTGCTTGTCGGCCCTCATTTCGGCAAGCGTACTATAGGATCGTAGTAGATGGGCATGGGGATGATGAGCTTCGGCCTGCTGATGATGTTTGTCGGTTTGCTCGTGGTCGCGGGTGTGATCGCGATCGTGGCGTGGGGCGTCATCTACTTCGCCGGAGCCGGACGATCGCGCGGTGGGCAGAACGATCAGGCTCGCCAGATCCTCGATCAGCGCTACGCCAAAGGCGAGATCGGCGAGGAGGAGTACCGGCGGATCCGTCGCGAGCTCGGCTGAAGCTGGTGCATCGGTGATGCAGATCAGCCGGCGCGCCGCCCTCGGTCTGCTCGGGGGAAGCTTGATCGGACTCGGGCTGGCAGGCGGCTATTTGCTTCGTGCCGCTCTCAGGTTCGGATCGACGTCAAATGGCGACGGGATGATGTCGGCCGGAATGATGGGGAGCGCAACCTCGGCCGACATGAACACCTACATGGATCTCTTCAACCGGCATACCGAGCTACGTCGGACGGTCGAGGTGATCCCGGGCGGCGTTCGCACGAGAACTGAGTCGGATGCTCCGGACCTGGTAGCGCAGCTGCAAGTGCACGTTTCCAGCATGTACTCGCATGTAAACCAAGGTGCTGAGGTGACCTGCATGAGCAACAGCCTGCCGACGCTCTTCAGGAATGCAAAGGGCTATCAGAGGCAGCTGACCCTGACCTCAAGCGGGGTGTCGGTCACCGAGACCTCGAGCGATCCAGCACTCACCGCGGCCATTCGAAGACATGCGCAGGAAGTGAGCGGGTTCGTCCGCGACGGAATGCCCGCCATGATGCGCGGCATGATGGGCAGCTGACGCCGCCTGTGCCGTTCGTTCAACTTGGACTGTGGGCGGCCATCATTGTGTGAATCGAGCCCACATGTCTTGGGCGCTTCGGAAGTACAGCCATCGCGTACAGCCAAGCCCGCCGTATTCCGTCGACCTCGGTCGACGGATTGAGTTCGCCGCCGACCCTCATCGACGCTGGTAGGATGCTGGCCAGGAACTCCAAAACCGAGGGCCGAGGGTTCGAATCCTTCCGCCCCTGCCATTCAACAATGGAAACCGACCCAATAGACTCCGATGGTCTCGAGGCTGGTTTCTCCCTGAGAACGCTGGGCCGCTAGCTCAACTGGCAGAGCGCCGTGCTGATAACGCGGAGGCAGGTGGTTCGAGTCCACCGCGGCCCACCACCGCTCCGTCAGCTTGCGTGTGGGCTCAGACGCAGAAACCCGCCGGCACCAAGGGTTGCGTTGACGAAATGACTTTCCGAAGGCCACCCGCCGCCGTCCAGAGATAAATGCCCTGATCGGTGCCGAACCACAGCCGGCCTATGTCTCGCTGCATCCGCAGCACGTCGATCCCGCCCGAGGAGATCAGGGTGCCAGAGTCGCCTGGGGCAGACAGCAACAGGACAGTCGCGTGGCTGGGGTCGAAGCTCGGGCCCTGCGCAACGCTCACGACCGGCCGGCCGTTCAGGTCCAACCCAAGCAATGCGACGTTTTCACCCGGGCGGTAGATCCAGGTGGTCTCGACGCCGGTCGCCAGGTCGATCTGAGCGATTGAGTCAATGCCTGGGGTGCCGTCAGTCGGTTTCGGCGGTGCCGGGTCGGCTGGGTTGATCAGCCCCACCCAGGCGTATCCATCCCTTACAAGCAGTATCCCGCTGGCCTTGGTGAGCTCGACCAAGCCGCCCCATTCCGTATCGAACCGCCAAACGGCTGAGCCTTCATGGCCAGAGAGGATGGGGTCCGACAGATACGCCCAGCGGCCGTCAAAGCTCTCAATGATTACGGCATCTGGAAAGAAGAGCGGTGGGTTGTGGGTTGCGATTTGAATTTGGCCGGTAGCAACAGTCGTAATTACAACTAAATTTTCCTCGGGCCTAGGGTCCACCTGGTAGTAGGCATATGTCTGGCCGTCCGGAGCTGTCTGGTCGGGAGCCGCCGGAATCCAACTTTTGGTTGCGAGGTCGTAGAACGCTTCGTCACCCAAGCCACCCAGACTGGGCTGCCCGCTGGTGACCAGGGTCCCGGCACTGTTTTGCTTGATCACGCCATTTGGATCAGGTGTGTAGGTTGCGCTCGGGAAATTGAAAAAACCACCGTCCCATTCGACCCTGGACCCGTTGGGAGTGAATAGGACGGGCAGACGACACGATAGGCCAGACGGAGGCAATGGTTGTGGGGAGGTCAGCCCGGGTGGGGCCGCCGGACTGGGCGCGGGCGGCGAGGCGAGGATTGAAGGTGTCGACGCCCCGGACGGCGTGGCTAACTGCGATGGAGTCGGCGAAATCGCGCTCGCCACGTGTGAGGTTGAGCTGCCGCAACTGACGGCTGCCAATGCCACCAGCGCGAGGATGGCCACCCGTCGCATTTGACCCTTCGAACGGAATGCTACGCCCGGCGGTTACACCGAACGCCGACCGGGTCGCGCTCCTCTCACGGACTCCTCATGGTGCCCTGCTCGCGGCCGGAAATCGAAGCTTCAAAGCGACTTCAAGGGTGGACCGTAAGCACGTTTCCGACCACGGGCCGGTGACCCCTCCAGCGAGGGGCGTTCAGCAGAAATCAGGCACCTTCAAGCCTGATAACACCCCGCCTTACGCTCGGTGTATCCACTCTTGAAGCACAGCGCTCAGAGCCAATTACCGCGGAGGTAGGTGGTTCGAGTCCACCGCGGCCCACAACACAAGCTCCGGTTTTCACCCAGTGCGGGCGCATACGAACGGCGCACGCATCTGCGTTAGCTGGAACGTCGGGAGGGGCCCCTCTGACGCAAGCTCCTTCGCGCACTTCCCCCACGCCGACTTTGAAGCTTTATCGCGCCGCCGTCGGCCAATGCAGACCGCAGCAATGCGCCCGCCGACCACCGCATGAGTTGGACAGCCTCCTTGCGTGAGAGGCCCGCGATATCGGTCAGCCACACGAGGGCCTCGATCCCCGCAGCGCTTCTAATTGCAAGAGTCAGCCGCCGCGCATCACTGTCCGACATTACTCCGCGGAGTGGAGACAGAGCCTCCCCGATCCATGCTATGGCGCGACCCTTGCGCAACGGAAGCTCCCCGCGATGAACTGGGTCGGGCTCGAGTGAAAGGCGAAGCATTGTGCGCTGTTGGGCTTCCGTGTCGACGATCAGGTTCAGGAACGTCGTGACGACGGCGTCCAATCGAGCTGCGACATCGGATGGGGCCGCCTCAGGCAAGAGCGACCGCGCCTCGATTTCAGGGTGTGCGGCCACCAGCAACGCCCGCTGGTTAGGGAAGTAGCGGTAGGCGGTCGTCCTAGAGACGGAGGCTTTGACGGCGGCCTCATCGACCGTGGGTGTTCGACCCTGCTTGACCAGTTCGCGAGCGGCCGCTACCAGAGCGCCGCGAGTTCGCTGCTTCTGCCGGGTTCGACCTGCCAACTCGTACGGGGTTGACATGTGTTTCAGGGTACGCTAGTCTCGTCATGGTACTGACGTCCCACGAACATAGGTGAGGGTCTGAATGGCAATAGCCAACCTGGTTCCAATCGTGCGCGTCGATGGCGAAGGCGAGAAGCTTTGGTTCTACGGTGGCGGTGTACACACCTGGCTAGCCACGAGCTCTGAAACAGGCGGCGCGTTCCTGCTCTTTGACGATGTCATGACCAGGGGCAAGACCACGCCGCTCCATTCGCACCCTGGAGTGGACGAGACCCTCTACATGCTGGAGGGCGAGATCCTTCTGAGTGTCGCCGGCCGGGAGCAGACGGTTGGAAGCGGCGGCTTCGCGATGGTCCCGCGCGGCCTGCCTCACGCATTCCTGGTGACGTCCGAGAGGGCCAGGATCCTGTTCCTCGAGACCCCGGGGTCAAGCGAGCCCTTTTATCGCGGGGCGAGTGAGCCGCTCACTCCGATCCTCGAGGCGACCACTCCGATCGACTTCGACCGCGTGCGCGCCTCGGCGAGTCTCAACGGGGGCATCGAGATTCTTGGACCGCCACCATTCGACAGGTAGCCGGCCCGACCTGAGCTCGATCGACCGACCACGACTGATTCTTGGTTTGCGTAACGGAAACTACGGCCCAACACGCCAACCAAACGTGTTCCTCCAAGCGGCCTGGAGGTTGATGCGGTTGGCCATTAATCGCGTCTCACCAATGCGGCGAGCCACCTGGGTGGATCCGGTGATTCACGGATGAACGTGATGATCGCCGGCCCGATCTCCAACGGGTCGATCCGAAAAGGCTGGAAGGGATCGTTGCCGCTGGGCCTTGCGCGGAACTCGAGGATCTCTTTCCCGCGATCGACAATTCGATAGGCGAGGCGGTTGAAATCCGGGCTGCGGAACAGCCACACAGACTCAATGCGAACGCCATCGAGCAGGACGACCGAGTAAAGAAAATTGCGGTCGTCGCGAATCTGGCCCTCCGGATAAGAAGCCCTGGCTTCGACCAGCCCTGAACGGTCGAGCGTCGGCGTTGTCTTGACTTGGATGCCGAGAGTCGGAGTACCACCTCGAATTCCGGCCACGAGGTCGACATGGTCGTCGTCGACGACCGGCGCATAGATGTCGACCTCGCCTCCGGATGTGACGAGCGCGTACAGCTCGATCGCCAGCTCGCCGGCCCGGCCGATCTGAGACTTGTCCATCACACCGCTGCTGCGCGCAGCACCTCGAGGATCTCGTCGCCGTACTTGCGGAGTTTTGACTCACCTACTCCCGATACCCGCAGCAGCTCGGCGAGGCTCGCCGGCATTGCCGACGCGATGGCCGAGAGGGTCGCGTCGTGGAAGACCACGTAGGCGGGCACTCCGGCGGCGCGTGCGGTCTCAAGCCTCCATCGTCGCAATCGATCAAGCGTCTCCGTCGGCACGATCCCGGACCGGACGGTCGCCGACTCGGCCGGCAGCGTAAGCAAGAGGGTGGTCTTGCCTGTCAGCGCATCGCGGCCGGCGGGCGTGATCTCCACCACCGGGTATTCCCCCGCACTCTGGCGCGCAAGGCCGGCATTGATCAGACCCGACAGGAGAAGCCTTATTCGCTCCTCCTTCCACCCGTTCAACGCGCCGTGAAAGGGCAGCTCACGCACCCAGGGCTGGGCCGTCGACAATCTGCTTCGCCGGCCGCCGAGGACGGCTGCGACGTTGGCCAGCCCGACTCGCCCACTGAACCTGGCCGTCGCGGCCAAAGCTGCGTGCACCGCCTCGGCTGCGACCGGCTTCTCTGGCGGTGAAGCGGCAAGGCAGTTGTCGCAGGCATGGCATTGGCGCGGCACCCCTTCCTCGCCGAAGTAGTCCGCGATGCGGGCGTGCCGGCATTCGCGCATCTCGGCGTAGGCCATCATCTGCGCCAGGCGCGCGTAGGCGTGCTCCTTGAGCGGCGATCCGTCCGCCAGTACGGACTGTTCGATGAAGAAGGCCTGGAGGTCGCGGTCAGCCGGGCTGTAGAGCAGCGTGCATTCGGCCGGCCGCCCGTCCCGGCCTGCGCGTCCTGCCTCCTGGTAGTACGCCTCGAGGCTGCCGGGCGTGTGGTAGTGGATGACGCGACGAATACCGGCGATGTCGACACCCATCCCGAACGCCGACGTCGCCACCACGACTCGCGCACGTCCGGCGGTGAAGTCATCATGCGTTTGGCGCCGGACGTCCGCGCTCTGTCGACCGTGATAGCAGGGCACGCGAAGTTCGGCCGCCAGCTCTTCCGCCGCGGACACAGTCCCGACGTAGACGAGCGATTGCTCGCCAGGTGTCGAGAGCAGGTCGCGCAGCTGATCGCGCTTGGCTCGCTCGCCGCGGCACCGGATGACGGAGAGCGTCAGCGTTGGCCGGTTGAATCCGCTGACCGAGATGAAAGGGTCGCGGAGCTGCAGGCTGCCGGCAATGTCGGCTCGAACCTGTGGGGTAGCGGTCGCGGTGAATCCCGCAACGGGCGGCAGCCCGCAGGCGGCGATCGCCGCGGACAAGAGCCGATAGTCCGGGCGGAAATCATGGCCCCAGGTGGAGATGCAGTGCGCCTCGTCGACCACGATCCGGCCGATGCGCAGGCCGGCGAGCTGGCTCATGAACCCTGCTCGGGCCAGTCTCTCGGGCGCCAGAAACAGCAGCCGATACTCGCGGGCGTGGGCGCGCCGGAGTCGCTCACGCTGCTCCGGCGGATCGACCGTCGAGTTGATGAATGTGGCGGCCACTCCGCAGTCGGTCAGGCGGTCGACCTGGTCCTTCATGAGCGCGATGAGCGGCGAGACCACCAACGTCAGCCCGCCATCCACGACCGCCGGCACCCAGTAGCTGATGCTCTTGCCGGAGCCGGTTGGCGCGACTGAGAGGACGTCGCGGCCCGCAAGCATCGCGGCCACGACCTCCGATTGTCCTGGCCTGAAGGCGTCGAGCCCGAAGACCTCGTTCAGCGTTCGCTGAGCTCTATCCATCGTCCCGAGTCTGACCGAATCTCCGTGCCCCATCAGCGCCTCTTAACAGGGCCCCTGTCGATTCTGCCGCCCACCGTTCGTCGCATGGAGTGACGACCCTAATAACGAGGAGAGAGAAATGGCCAAATACATATTTCTTCAGTACGTCGACGAGTCCAAGGCACCGCGACCTGGAACGCCTGAACTCAACCAGGTGATCGAGGCGTTCGCCAAGTACCTGGAAGAGGTCCAGAAGGCAGGCGCTTTCCTGTACGGCGATGCGTGCCAGCCATCGGCAGCCGGCTTCAGCGTCACCAATCACGGCGGCCACGCGAAGACTACCGATGGTCCTATGCACGCCCAATCGCCGTGGCTGAACGGTTACTTCGTCCTCGATTGCAAGGACCGGAAAGAGGCGGAGATGTGGGCCGCGAAGAACCCGGCCGCGATAGGTGGCACCGTCGAGGTGCACCCGATCCTGGTCCTCACGTAGTCGGGAGAAACGAGAGCTGCCACCGGCCCGGCGATTGACCTGGCGCCGGGCCTGAGACCGGAGGCACCGGGCCAATCTAAACGTGTGGTCGGACTAACAATCTCGAACCCGGTTCGCGTCACGGAAAACTACTGCCCACCACTTGACGCTCTCTAGGCCACCCCGGCGACCGCGCGAGCAAGCAGGCGGGCGGCTTCAATGTCGGATCCATCACCCCCTGCAACGAGTTGCCACGTCCGGAAGTCAAGCGCCACGCGGATCATCGGGCCTGTGCGGGCTGCGGCCCGAGGGCTCCTGGCGATCAGCTTTGCGTATTCGGAGGCGATGCGGTCGAATACCGGATCGACTGTCTTGCGCAGCACTTGGTCGAGCTCGGGCACCAGATGACGGTCTCGGAGGATATTTCGCTCCATCGCTTCGTTCTCGCGAAACCAGCCATAGAGCTGCACGAGCACTGACTCAAGGCGATCCACCGCACCTGATTTGGAAACGCCGTGCGTCGATAGATCCGGCGGCGGGTGGGCGGCGAGGAAACTCGCCTGGCAGGCCTCGAGGAGTTCGTGCAGCTCCGGGAAATGGTTGTAGACAGTGAGGCGCTCGACCCCCGCCCGCCGCGCGATGTCCGCAATCGTCGTGCGTGCAGGGCCGACCTCAGCGTGGAGGGCCTCGGTCGCGGCGACTATCCGCTCCCTCGTTTCCCGCTGACGGTCCGCACGGACACGCAACTGGTACG
>DASYZS010000155.1:0-4572 GCA_035945895.1 Candidatus Dormiibacterota bacterium
CCCACCCACCGAAACCGGACGCCAAGCGGAACATCAAGCAGCTGCGCAAGTATGGAGACGTCGACTTCACTGATGTTCGTCGCCTCGAGTTCCGTGTTCCAGACGAAATTCCGCTCGACTGGGTGAAGAAGATGGTCCGACATGCGCTGCGCGACGCCGGACTCGACGTCGAACCTGGCGACCCGCTGGCACTCGAGTAGACGCAGCTGGCCGCTCGCTCAATCGCCGCGAGCCCACTTGTCGTCGAGGCTCAACACGCCCACCTGATTCAAGACGTCGCGACCAGGTCGACGAACGCGATCGACGGCGAGACGTCGAATGGTCGTCCGAAACCAGGCCCGCACCCGCCGCGGTTCGTTGGACTGGATCCGCGTGGTCAGGAAGCGAACAGTCGCGTCCGCGACAAGGTCCTCGGCCAGCTGGACGTCCAGATACCGACGGAACAGCTCACCACGCGCGAAGCGCACCAGGTCCGGCTGTAATGCCGCCAGCGCCTCGACGCCCGTATACCGCACCCCGAACAACATGGGCGCCGCGTCGCCGGCCACAAAGCGATCCTAGGCCGCGGAGTCGCATACTGTACGAGTGACCACTCGCAGCGTTGTCACTCGCAGAGATGGTCCTTGCGCACCAATAGTTCGATCTCAGTTAGACGCGATACTTCCCACTATTTCTGCCACACCGCCACTCTCCCCCTACACCGTTTCCTGAGGGCCAACTCATGGAGTACCGGATCGAACAATTGGCCCGAACCGCAGGGGTGGCCGTGGACACGATCCGCTTCTACCAGGGCAAGGGCCTCCTCGAAGCCCCACGCCGCGAAGGCAGGGTCACCTGGTACGGCGACTCCCACGTCGAGCGACTCAAGCGCATCAAGGAGCTCCAGCAGCAGGGTTTCACGCTCACCGTCATCCAGCGCTTCCTGGCCGGCGAGCTCGAGGACTCGGATGAGGCGCTCGTGGCCGCCGTCACCCGCCCTCCGGCTCCCCAGACCCTGACGCGCGCCGAGCTGTCAGAGCGCAGCGGAGTGCCCGAACCCTTGCTGGCAAGCCTGGAGCAGGCCGGATTGCTCGTGCCGATCGACGAAGGCGAGGAGAGCCTTTACCCGGCCGACGACCTCGACGCCATTGCGGCGGGGATGAAGCTGATCGGCGCCGGGGTGCCGATCGGCGCCCTCATGGAGCTGGGCAAGGAGCACGCGGCCGCGGTCGACCGCACGGCCCGGCAGGCCGTCGACCTCTTCGACCGCTACGTGCGGGAGCGCATCCAGTCGGAAGGCGGCGCGACAGAGGCCGCGGAGCGAAAGCTCCTGGAAACCTTCAACGAGCTCCTGGAAGCGAGCGGCGTCCTCGTGCGCCACCACTTCCAGCGCACGTTGCTGCGTGCGGCGCGAGAGCACATCGAGAAACGCGAATGATTGCGTCGACCGCGATCTGTGTCCGCGAGCTGGACCGCACACCAGACCTCGCCGACCTGGTGACCAACGCTCGCGACGCAGGGCACGAGGTGATGCTCGTCGAGCGCCCGATGCCCGACGCCGTGAGCGTGGCCGGCCTGGGCAAAGCGCTGGACCTCGTCGCGTCGCGCGATGGTGTGGCGCTCGAAGACGCTGACGGCAACACAGTCGCCTTCGAGCCTGCCCCAGACGGCCGCATCCTGGCCGCTGCGCGCCTATGGCGGCGCGTTGCGCCGACAGAGGCCCTCGCCATCGGGGGCTTTGCCTACCGGACCGACCGCGAGCCGGCGGGCGCGTGGGCCGGCTTCCCGGCATTGCTGTTCCGCGTACCTGCCCTCGCGGTGGTGCGCAAACGAGGCCGGACGTTTGCGGTGTCGGCGACCTCGGATGCAGAAGATCTGCTCGATCTCTCGCCCACGTCTGTCCGCGCCCCTGCCGCCCGTCATCTCGAGGTGACCTCGGTGCGCAACCCGATGGCGTGGACCGCCGCGGTCGGGACAGCTGCGGCGAGGCTGCGCGCCGGAGAGGCCGAGAAGGTCGTGCTTGCGCGCGAAGTCATCGCGCACGGCGACGGAGTCGTTTCGGCCGGCAATGTGGTGCGCGGCCTGCGCACCGCCTACCCCTCGTGCTTCACGTATCTCATCACCGGTGCAGACGGCACGGCTTTCGCCGGCGCATCGCCCGAGCTGTTGATTCGGAGATCTGGCGCGTATGCACTGGCGCAGCCGATGGCGGGCTCAGTGGCTCGCGGTGCGAACGACGCCGAGGACGAGCGACTTGCACAAAACCTCGTCGCGAGTCACAAGGACGCGGACGAGCACCGCGTCGTGGCGCAGTTCGTGGTGGACGCGCTTGCGCCCTTTGCGTTGCAGGTCAGCGCCCGCGGACCCGAGGTCGCGCGCTTCACCAACATCCAGCACCTGGCGACCACCGTCGAGGCGCAGCTGCGCGAACCGTCCGCAGATGCGCTGACGCTCGCCGCGGCGCTGCACCCCACTCCCGCGGTCGGCGGCTGGCCACGTGGGCGAGCGGACGTGATGATCGACGAGCTCGAAGTCATGGAACGCGGCTGGTACGCGGGCGCGGTGGGCTGGATCGATGGCCTCGGCGACGGCGAGCTCGCGGTTGCGCTGCGGTGCGGCCTGCTGTGGGAAGACGGCGCCCGCCTTTACGCGGGCGGGGGTGTCCTGCCCGACTCGGACCCCGCGCGTGAGCTCGAAGAGACCGAGCTGAAATTCAAGGCACTCCTGACGGCGCTCGTCTGATGGAGGCGACCCTCAACGGCGCGCGCATCCACTACGAGCGCGAAGGTCAGGGTTTGCCGGTCATCTTTCTGCACGCTGCCGTCGCCGACTCGCGCATGTGGGGGCCGCAGATGCGCGCGTTCGCGAAGCACTTCGACTGTATCGCCCCCGACCTGCGCGGCTTCGGCAAGTCGGAGCTTCCGGCCGAGCACTGGTTGCCGATCGCGGACGTGCTCGCGCTTGTCGACCATCTCGACCTGAAGCCTGCCCACATCGTGGGGTGCTCGGTCGGCGGAGGGATCGCGATCGACTTCGCCCTCGCGCACGCGGAGC
Source organism: Candidatus Dormiibacterota bacterium (assembly GCA_035945895.1). Taxonomy (GTDB): domain Bacteria; phylum Chloroflexota; class Dormibacteria; order Dormibacterales; family Dormibacteraceae; genus 40CM-4-65-16. The sequence goes on from DASYZS010000155.1 coordinate 3,034, forward strand.
GTATCTCCAAGTTGGTTCTCGTCGGACCTGGTGTTGGGGGCACAAATTTCCCGGCGAAATACCCCGAGCTGGTCGCGGAAATGGAAGAGGCGGAGAAGTCGGGCGACCAGCGTGCCATCGTCGAGGCGGATGCTCGCTTCTGGCTCGACGGGCCGAGGCGGCCCGCCGGCTATGTCAAGGATCCGATTCGCAAATTGTTTTTCGAGATGGACAGCAACTTCGACAGCGACTTCGAAAGCGCGCCGATCGACAAGATCGACCCGCCTGCCGTCGATCGGCTGCATGAGATCACGGCCCCGACGCTGGTCGTGGTCGGTGACGAGGACATGCCGCCGGTCTTCGACGCGGTCGAGCTGCTGATGGAGAAGGTCCCGCATGCGCGGAAGGCCGTGATCCACGACGCTGCGCACCTGCCGAACCTCGAGCACCCGGACGAGTTCAACCGAATCGTTCTCGAGTTCCTAGCTCTTTAGCGCCGAGGCAGCTGCCTCCCAGCACAGGCGATGCCCGCTCACCGAGTCTTCGCGCTTGAAGCGCACCACGACCATGGTGGGGGTGGGCGCGGCGATGGCATCGGCGATCGCGGGCTCGAGTCCAGAGCGATCCGACACCGGGCTGTAGACGAGTCCATACAGACGCGCGACCTGGGAAAGGTCGAGACCGAGGGGCGTCGCAAAGATCTCTTCGAAAACATCCTGGTGCTCGGCCTGCGGCAGAAAGTTGAAAACCCCTCCCCCGTTGTTGTCGCACACCACCAGCGTCGCCTTGATGCCGTGACGCTGCAGCGCCCACAGCCCGTTCATGTCGTGATACAGCGACAGGTCGCCGAGCAGCAGGACCGTCGGTGCAGGACTTCGTCCGGTCGCGACACCAAGACCACTCGAGACAAGTCCATCGATCCCGCTGGCGCCGCGGTTGGCGTAGAACCGCTGCTGGGGACGCGCCACCGGCCAGAAGCTGTCCGCGGCACGGATCGGCATGCTCGACCCGATGAACATCTGGCCGCTCTCCGGCAGTCGCGCCCCGAGGGCACGAACGACATGGCCCTCGTGGACCGGCGTCGAAACCATCGTCGCCGCGATCGCCGCCGTCGCCTTCTTGCCCGCACCGATCCACTCGTCGCGCCACTGCGCGCGGTCGACCGGCGCTATTGCCTCGAGCAGCGGCTGCGGATCGCAGGCCATGACGTTGGTCGCCACGTAGTCCTCGTCGCGCCATCCGCGGTCGGCGTCGAGGAGAAAAGTCGGGGCTGCGGCCGCGGCGAGCCATCTGTTCAGTACCCGAGACGTCGGCGTCGCGCCGAGACGGATGACGAGGTCCGGGCCATGCTGCAGCGACCATCCCGCCCGCAGCAACGCCTCATACGACTCGACCACAGCCCCGGCCTCGGCGCGGCGGAGCTGCGAGGTCGGCTCGGCGAGTATGGGTAGGCCCAGGCGCTTCAGCGCGGGCGCGAGTCGATCGCCATCGCGCATGGAGCCGGCGATGACCAATGGACGCTGTGACCGCTGCACGACCGAAGACAGCGCCGCCACCTGT
>DASYZS010000156.1:0-41228 GCA_035945895.1 Candidatus Dormiibacterota bacterium
GATCGACTCGGCCATCAGCGCGGGGTCTTTGGCCAGAGCGATCGCGGTGTTGACGAGCACGGCGTCGGCGCCAACCTCCATCGCCAGCGCAGCGTCGGAGGCGGCTCCAATGCCTGCGTCCACCACGACCGGAACCCTCGACCCCTCGACGATGATCCGGATCTGTTCGAGCGTCTGCAGACCCTGTCCCGAGCCGATGGGCGAGCCCAGCGGCATCACCGTCACCGTGCCGATCTCCTCCAGCTTGCGGGCCAAGACGGGGTCGGCGTTGATGTAAGGCAGGACCTTGAAGCCCTCGCCGACCAGGACTCGCGCGGCCTTCAGGGTCTCCTCGGGGTCGGGGAAGAGGTAGCGCGGGTCGGGAATGACCTCGAGCTTCACCCAGTCAGACAGGCCCATCGAGCGGGCAAGGCGCGCGATCCGGATCGCCTCCTCCGCCGTCTTGCATCCCGCCGTGTTGGGCAGGATGCGATAGCGCTTCCAGTCGATGACGTCGAGGATGGTTTTCTTTTTCGGGTCGTCGAGGTCGAGGCGGCGCAGTGCGACCGTGACCAGCTCGCAGTCCGAGGCTTCGAGAGCGGCGAGCATCGCCTCGTCGCTTGCGTACTTGCCGGTGCCCACGAACAGTCGTGAACGCAGCTGCACGCCCGCGACGACCAGAGAGCCCGCGGCCGCAATTGTTTGCGCCACGCGGCCAAGCTTACGTGAGGCTACAAATCTTGCTGCAAGAGCAGAGTCTTGTCGCGGCCGTAGGTGAGGCGCTTCACCGCGTCCTCGACGGGCAGCCAGAGCAGCTTGTCGACCTCAATGCCCGGCTTGAATCGTCCGCCCTTGACTTCCATCACCCAGTAGCACGCGACCTTGTCGCGACCTCGACGGTCGACGTACGCGGTGCATCCGAGCGGGCGCCCGAGGTCACAACGCAGCCCGGTCTCCTCGCGCACCTCGCGGAGCGCCGCGTCCTCTGGCGTCTCGTCAGGCTCGACCTTGCCCTTGGGCAGAGTCCAGTCGTCGTACTCCGGCCTGTGGATGACGGCGATCTCAGTCTTGCCCGACCGCGACCTGCGCACCACCACGCCGCCCGCAGCCTTGATCACGCTCACTTCCGCTACTTCGAGGATCCTTGTTGCCACCGTTGCTCCTTAGTCAGCTGAAACGTTTGGTCAGGCGGGGTGCATGCGCGAGGTCAAGTTCTTTGTGAGTTTAACGGCGAATCGCCGCGTGGTCGAGGTCTTTTACAAGCCGAGTAACGCGCGAATCGATGTCATCGCGAATCGCGCGCACATCATCGAGGGGAAGAGCCTTCGGATCGCGAAGGTCCCAGTCGATGTACTGCTTGCCGGGTATCACGGGACAGGCATCGCCGCATCCCATCGTGACGATGACATCGGCCCATTGCGCGAGCTCGTTGGTTAAGAGCTGGGGTGTTCGACCTTCGAGGTCGATGCCGATCTCGCGCATCACGATGACGACGTTCGGATGAATGCGACTAGCGGGTTCGGTTCCGGCCGAGCGCGCCTCGTGCTGAATGCCCGTGCTGCGTTCGAACAGCGCCTCGCTCATCTGCGAGCGGCCCGCGTTGTGCAGGCACACGAACAGGACGTGACTCAGAGCTGGCCCGCCAGCGCGATCTGCCGGCGCAGAACGTAGCGGCTGATCAGGTTGACCGCCAGCACCAGCACGATGAGAACCAGCGCCGCGCCCCACGCCTGCGCCTGGAGCGATCTGTACGGGAGCAGCGCGTAGCGAAACACTGTGAGCGGCAGCGCTTGCATCGGTTGACCAGGGTCGAGGACCAGGATGTGAGCGCCTAGAGCCGTAAAGAGAAGCGGTGCGGTCTCGCCGCCCGCCCGCGCGACCGCCAGAAGCGAACCTGTGATGACGCCGGGCGCGGCCGCCGGAACGATCAGCTGCAGGGAGACGCGCCAGCGCGCCAGGCCAAGCGCGAGGCCAGACTCCCGTAGGCCGTTGGGAATCAGCGCGACGGCCCCTTCGGTCGTGCGGGCCACGATCGGCAGCATCAGCACCGCCAAGGCAACCGCTCCCGAGTACCCGGAGAAGTGATGGAAGGGGACGACGAGGAACGCGTAGATGAAAAGCCCTATCGCAATCGACGGAGTGCCCACGAGCACGTCGCACGCCAGACGCACCCATGCCGACCACCGCGCGACCGAGTACTCGGCCAGGTAGATGCCACACAGGATGCCGATTGGAATCGCGATCAGTGAGGCAAGGCCGACCATGATCGCGGTGCCCACGATCGCGTGCTCCACTCCCGCGTTCAGGACGGCCGGACATTTTGGTTCGCAGGGCGGCAGCTCTGACAGGTAGAAGAACTGGGGATGGATGACCGAAGGCAGGCCTTTCGCGATCGTGAACCAGAGAACGAGTCCGAGCGGGATCAGGGCCAGGACGGTCAGCAAGTAGATCACGCCGAGGGAGAGGCGGTTGCTGAACCCGCGAATGGCGTTGCGGTTCATGCCGTCAGCCGCGCCTCGTGCGAGGTGGAGTGGACGAGGATCAGGGCGAAGATGTTCACCACGAGGGTGACCAGGATCAGGATCAGCCCCAGCTCGATCAGCGCCGCCGGATAGATCGAGCCGGTCGCCTCGCTGAACTCGTTGGCGATGATCGCCGACAGCGTGTAGGCCGGCTGGAAGATCGAGTGAGGAATCACGTAGGCGTTGCCGATGACCATCGTGACCGCGATGGTTTCGCCGAGGGCGCGACCCAGCGCGAGGATGGTCGCGCCGAAAATTCCAGCCCGGGCCGAGGGCAGGATGACTCCCCATGTCGTCTCCCACCACGTCGCACCCAGCGCGACGGCGTTCTCCTTGAGTCCTCGCGGCACCGCGCGAATCACGTCGCGCGAGATGGCGGTGAGGGTCGGGAGGATCATCACCGCGAGTACGAGCGCCGCGCTGAACAGACCGCGGACGGCGGGGTCCCCGACGAGGCCGATGCTGGTCAGGTGCGTCGAGACCGGGACCTCGATGTGCTCATAGGTCCAGGGGGCGAGCACGTAGAGCGCCCAGATGCCATAAACGACGCTCGGGATCGCGGCCAGGAGCTCGATGCCCGTGCCGATGACGCCCCGGATGTTGGCATGGCTTCGTTCGGCGAGGACGATCGCGACGGCCACGCCCACCGGCACAGCCAGGACCAGGGCAATAAAGGAGGTGGCCAGGGTCCCGAATATGCCGGGCAAAGCGCCAAAGCTGCTCGTGACCGGGTTCCAGTCAGTCGCGGTGACGAAGCGCAGGCCGAACTGCTTGATGGCTGGTAGGGCCAGGTTGAGCAGCGTCAGCGTGACGAGGATCAGAAGCGCCGGGACCAGGGTCGCGACGAAACCCACGAAGGCGCGGAACCCGTCGAACAGCCTGGGACGGACTGGGACCACCGCCGGCCCGGCTTCTACCCTGACGGCCACCGCGGCCTAGGCGGCGCCGGCGACCGGCCGGTCGAGCCGGTAGCCGATGCCGCGCACGGTCACGATCTCAAAGGGCGCGACGTCGGCGAACTTCTCGCGAAGCCAGCGCACGTGAACATCCACGGTCTTGCGGTCGCCCGAGAACTCGTGCCCCCATACGTTCTCGAGGAGCACGTCACGCGTGTGCACACGGCCGGGGTGCGCCAGCAGATACGACAGCAGGTCGAACTCACGCGCGGTGAGCTTGACGTCGCGGTCGTTCATCACCACCCGCCGCGCGGCGCGGTCGATGACGAAGTCGCCGAGCGCATCTCGCTCGGGCACGGACTTCGGCTCATTGGCATCTGGCGAGGCCCGACGCATCACGGCGTTGACGCGGGCCAGCACCTCGCGGACCGAGAACGGTTTGGTGATGTAGTCGTCGGCGCCGAGCTCGAGGCCGACGATCTTGTCGACCTCCGCGTCCTTGGCCGTGATCATGATGATCGGCACGCGGCTCGACTTGCGCAGCGCGCGACAGAAGTCGAAGCCGCTCATGCCGGGAAGCATCAGGTCGAGCAGGATCAGGTCCGGGCGCGCGGTGCGCGCCGTGCGCAGCCCCGAAGCGCCATCGCTCGCCTCGTGGACCGAGAACCCGGCCGTGACGAGGTTGTACTTCAACATCTCGCGAATTCCCTCGTCGTCCTCGACGACGAGGACACGACCCGCGTTGCCGTTGCTGGCGGCGCGAGTCATCCCAGCTCGACCACCTGTCCCGATTGGAGGAAGACGATGTCCTCCGCCACGTTGGTGACGCGGTCGGAGATTCGCTCCAGGTTGTGCGCCACCAGCAGAAGCGTCACGTCGCGAAGCGCATCGTCGGTGTCGGCGCGGCCGTTGCCCATCTCCTTGACGAGGTCCTCGAACACGCGGTGATAGAGGCGGTCGATCTCGTTGTCGCGGGCAGCGACCTCGCGCGCGCGGGGTTCGTTCTGGTCGATCAGCGCCTCGAGGATGTCGTGCACCTGTCCGATCGCGAGCTCACCCATGAGCCCGAACTCCGCACGGAGCGTTCGGTCGGGGAGCGCCACGAGCGTCCCGGTCATACGCGCGATGCGAACGGCGTAATCGCCCATGCGCTCGAGCTCGGTCGCGATGTACTGCAGGCCCATCAGGTAGCGCAGGTCGCGCGCCACCGGCTGCTGGGTCGAGATGACCATGAAAACCTGCTCTCGGATCTGGCGGAACAGCTCGTTGAGGTACTGGTCCTGCGTGCGCACCTTCTCTGCCGCGGTGCCGTCCCGCCGCCGCAGGGCATCGAGCGCGGCCTCGATCTGTGACTCGACCAGCGTTCCCATCCGGACCAGCGCCTCGCGGAGGCCCGCGAGCTCTCTTTCAAATGTGAGTCGTGGCATTAGCTTTCTAGCCGAACCTTCCTGTGATGTAAGCCTCAGTCCGCTGGTCCTGTGGCTGGTTGAAGAGGTCGGCGGTGGGGGCGAACTCGATGAGCTCGCCGTAGCGGGCCTCAGGGTTCATGAGCATGAAGGCGGTGAAGTCCGAGACGCGCGCCGCCTGCTGCATGTTGTGCGTGACGATCACGATCGTGAAGTCGCGGGTCAGCGTGGCCATCAGGTCCTCGATCTTCAAGGTGGCCACTGGGTCGAGAGCCGAGCAGGGCTCGTCCATCAGGATCACGTCGGGGCTGACGGCGATGCAGCGCGCGATCGCCAGGCGCTGCTGCTGCCCTCCTGACAGCGACGTCGCGGGATCGCCCAACCGGTCTTTGACCTCGTCGAGCAACGCCGCGCGCTCGAGGCTGTCCTCGACCGCCTCGCGGATGCGCGACGACTTCCAGCCCAGCAAGCGCGGCGCGAACGCGATGTTGTCCCGTATCGACATGGGGAACGGGCTCGGGCGCTGGAAGACCATGCCGACCTTCTGCCGCAGCTCCAGCAGCTTCCGCGTGGTGACGATGTTCTCGCCGTCGAGCAGCACGGAGCCGGCCGCCCGCGAGTTGGGCACTAGGTCGTACATCCGGTTGAAGACGCGCAGCAGGGTGCTCTTGCCGCATCCGCTGGGGCCGATGATGGCGGTGATTCGCCTTTCGGGGATCTCGAACGTGACGCCGTTCAGGGCTTTGAACTTTCCGTAGTAGAAGGACAGGTCATCGACCTTGAGCTTGGCCACACCCGCTCCTTGCAAAGCGCGCAGCTCGGGCCGAAGTGGCTCGGCCGGCGCCTCGATGTACGGCCTCAGGTCTGCCATTCCCCGATTTCAGGATAGGCGGGCCTGGATTAAGGCGAATTTATGCGGCCGTTAAGACTTGGCTGGGCAGGGCGATGTAGAAGACCTGGCCACCTTCGCGGGCGGCTTCGGTCCAGATGCGGCCGCCAAGCACCTGCACCAGGTGCTTGGTGATTGCCAGGCCGAGCCCAAAGCCTCCCGCCTCGCGGGGGCGGGCGCGGTCGACCTTGTAGAAGCGCTCGAAAACCCGGCTCCAGTGCTCGGGCGAGATCCCCGGTCCGCGGTCGCGGACGCTGATCACCAGCTCGCCGCCGACCACCTCCGCCTCGACGTCGATCGCCGCGCCAGGAGGTGAGAACTTGGCCGCGTTGTCCAGCAGGTTGTCCAGCGCCTGGACGAGCTTGGCCCGGTCGGTCTGGATCTCCAGGGCCTCAGGGATCGACGCGTTGACCGGGCGCTCGATGGCAAGACGCGTGACGCTGTCGCGGACCAGCTGAGCGAGATCGAAGGTCGAGACGTCGATCGCCATCAAGCCGGTCTCGATGTCACCGAGCTGGCGGAGGTTGTCGATGATCTTGCTCATCAAGTCGGCCTCCCGGACGATGCGCTCCGCGAATCGGCGGCGGTCCTTTGGTTGCGGGTCCCCGAGCAGGCTCTCGGCCGTGAGGCGCAGGGACGTGATGGGCGTCTTCAGCTCGTGCACCAGGTTCGCCACGAACTCCTGTCTCACGGTGGCCAGCCGGCGGACCTCGGTGACGTCGGCGAGGAACAGGATGTTCTGAAAGGTCTCCGGTCCGGGGACCAGGAGCGTCTGCACGGTACGACGGTGATGGACGAGGTTGGCTTCGCTGCGCACCTCGCGTGCCGCCACTATCTCGAAGAGCCGTGACTCGAGGGTGACCTCGACGAGGCTCGCGGGAAGGCGCGCGGTGTCGATCGCGAAGAAGTCGCGCGCGGCCTTGTTGGCGCGGAGGACGCGACCGTTCGCGTCAAGAAGCAGGGCGATGATCGGCGCCGCCTCGAGGACCTCGCCGAACGAGTCGTGCCGGCTCGGTACCGGCTCCGACGCGTCGTCACCCCTGCGTCTATCCCAAATCATTCGTTGCCCAGATCACTTCGGCGCGAGTATATGAGCGAACTCGGAGCACCAATGCTTAGCCGCGGATTAACCCGACCTTAATCGGTGCTCTCTTAGCGTTGGCTCCATCAACACAGCGGAGCCAATCAGGAGGGGACAGATGCTTCGACTTTCATCCTTGGGGCGGATGGTGCTCGTCACTGGAGCCGCCGCCATGCTCGCCGCCGCGTGTGGCGGCAACGGTTCGGGTTCGGCGTCACCGTCGCCAGTCGACGTCGGATCGGGATCGTTGGTCGGCGCGGGCGCGACTTTCCCCGGGCCGTTCTACCAGAAGGCTTTCACCGACTATTCCGCGAAGTACCCGCAGGTCACCGTCAACTACCAGCCCGTCGGTTCCGGTGCCGGCATCAAGCAGTTTCAGGCCAAGACGGTCGATTTCGGCGCGAGCGACGTGCCGATGGGCTCGGCGGACATCACGACCGCCGGCGGCCCTGACGCCTTGACGCAGATTCCGACCACACTGGGCGTGGTCTCAATCGCGTTCAACATCTCGGGCGTCAACAGCCTGAACCTCGACGGTCCGACGCTGGCCAACATTTATCTCAAGCACATCACGAACTGGAACGACCCTGCGCTCGCCACGCTGAACAGCGGTACGACGCTTCCGAACAAGGCGATCACCGTGGTGCACCGCTCCGACGGCAGCGGCACCACGTTCCACTTCACGGACTACCTCAGCAAGGTCTCTGACGAGTGGAAGACCAAGGTTGGCAATGCCAAGTCGGTCAGCTGGCCGACCGGCGTCGGCGGCAGCGGCAACCAGGCGGTGGCGCAGGCGGTGCAGTCGACAGACGGATCCATCGGTTACGTCGAGCTGGCCTACGTCGTGCAAACGGGCATGAAGCAGGCTTCGCTCAAGAACGCCAACGGCAAGTTCGTGCAGGCAAGCGTCGACGGCGCCAAGGCCGCCGCCGCGACCAACACCAGCGTCGGCCCCACCAACTTCTCGATCACCAACGCGGCGTGCGACGCGTGCTACCCGATCTCGGGCTTCAGCTGGGTGATTCTCTACACCAACTACAGCGACTCCGCGAAGGGCAAGGCGGTCGTGTACCTCTTCAAGTGGCTGGTCACGAGCGGTCAAAGCGACGGTTCGGACCTCCAATACGCGCCCCTTCCATCGGCCGTTCAGCAGCTCGCTCTGACCAATCTGAAGCTGATCAAGGCCAACGGGACCACCGTCCTCAGCAGCTAAAGCTTCCCCGCGAAGGAGCGGCGAGGGTTCGAGCCCCGCGCCGCTCTTTCTTTTTCATAGGGGTTTGCGGCGTGGCAAGCCTGGACGGCGCGGATACATGGCCGGGGTTGGCGCGACCTTGCGAACGACGACGATCGTTCCCCCGCCGCGCAGCTCCGAGGGCGCGGTGTTCACTGCCTCGAGCATCCCCCCGAGAAGATCGAGGGCGGCGTGTGCGACGCCCATGTCTTCTCTCTCCGTCTTCTGGGCGAGAAGCCTTCCGCCAACCCGAACCAGCGGCAGGCACAGCTCGGCCAGCACCGGCATGGGGGCCAGCGCCCGCGCGACGGCCACGTCGAACGCCTCGCGGTAGCGCGCGTCCTGGCCGGCTTCTTCGGCCGGTCGGTTCACAACCTCGACGCCGGGAAGTCGCAACCGGGCGGCCGCCTGGACGAGGAACGCCGCCTTGTCCTGGTCGGACTCGATCAAGGTCACCTGGAGGTCGGGGCGCAGCAGCTTCAGCGGCAACCCGGGCAGCCCGCCCCCCGAGCCGACGTCGACGAGCCGCGACGCGTCACCGAGGAAGGGGAGGAGCACGAGCGAGTCGTCGATCAGCTCAGCGGCCGGCCCGGAGACCAGACCCGGCCAGGCCTCGATCATGCGCGCGAGTTCTGACAACCTAGAATCAGTCACTGAGATGCCCATCTACGAGTATCGGTGCGAGAGCTGCGCCGAGAAGTTCGAGGTGCTGACAGGCTTCGCCGAGCGCGATACGGCGCAGGTCTGCCCGGCGTGCGAGTCGACCAAGACGCGGGTCCTGGTCTCGAGCTTCGCATTCGCCGCCGGCGGCGACACCTCGTCGCTTTCTGACTTCTCGGGCGAATCGAGCGGCGGCGGCTGCGCGTGTGGCGGCGCCTGCTCCTGCGGATCTCCGAACTAACCGGCCTCTAGACATTGCTCTTCCCGGTCACGTACCGGGTCAACGCTGCCGGCCATATGGAGGTGGGCGGCTGCGACCTCGTCGAGCTGGCGCGGAAATACGGAACGCCGCTTTACGTCTACGACGAGGCGACCGTCCGCCAGCGTGCCTCGGAGTACGTGGCCGCGATGGGCGACGCGGGACAGGTCCTGTACTCGGCGAAAGCGTTTGCCTCGCCGCAGTTCCTGCGAGTGGTTGCGGAAGAAGGCCTTGGCCTCGACGTCGTTTCGGCGGGTGAGCTCCACCTCGCACTGAAGTCCGGATTCCCGCGCGACCGCATTCACTTCCTCGGGAACAACAAGAGCGCGGAGGACCTTCGTTCCGCGTACGCGGCCGGCGCGACCATCGTGATCGACGGCAGCTACGAGTTCGAGCTGCTGCGCGAGATCGTGCCTGACGGCGAGCGCGCTCATGTGATGCTCAGGCTGTCGCCGGGCGTCAAACCCGATACGCACGACCACATCTCCACCGGACAGCTCGATTCGAAGTTTGGTTTCTCGATCGAGTCCGGCGCCGCACGCAAGGCGGTCGAAACCGCCCTGGAGAACCGGCGGCTGGATCTGGTCGGCCTGCACTCGCACATCGGCTCGCAGATCTTCGCGCTGCGCGCTTACGAGGACGCGATGGAGATCATGCTCGACCTCCTGGTCGAGCTTCGCGATGAGCTCGGCTTTGAGCCTCGCAAGCTCGGCGCCGGCGGCGGGCTGGGCATCGCGTACACGCAGCACGACGATCCCCCAACGCCGAGGCACTTCGTCGAGACGGTTCGTCACGCACTCGACGCAGGAACTTCGCGCCGCTCGTTGAAAGTGCCCGAGCTTGTTGTCGAACCCGGGCGTTCGATCGCGGGGCCTGCGGGCATCGCTCTCTACACGGTGGGCTCGATCAAAGACATCCCCGGTGTGCGCCGCTACGTCGCTGTCGACGGGGGGATGGGCGACAACATCCGACCCAAGCTCTACGGCGCCCGTTACGAGGCGTTCCTTGCATCGGACCCTGAGCGATCCGCCGACGGCAAGGTCACGATCGCAGGTAAGTACTGCGAGTCGACGGACATCCTCATCTCCGACATCGAGATGCCGCGGCTGGAGCCGGGCGATGTCATCGCCGTTCCCGCGGCCGGTGCCTACTGCCTGGCGATGGCGAGCAACTACAACGGCATTCCCCGACCGGAGGTGTTGATGCTGCGCGAGGGCGAAGCACGGGTGATGCGCCGGCGGGAGACGCTGGACGACCTGATGGCCGCCGAAGTGTTCTAGGCGATGCTGATCGTCGCGAAGGCGCAGCCGCCGCTGTAGCAGACCCTGATCGCGGCCGCGCCGGTTTTGGCAGTGGTCGGAATTCGAACCGTCGTCAGGAAGCGCCCACCGCTGACCGCCGCCGTTCCCAGTCCCTGCACCGTCGAGCCCTGGACGAAGTACAGAGAAACGGTAGTGCCGGGGAAGTTGCGACCGCCGACGGTTTCGCTGTCACCGGGTTTGACCGTCGCCTGCAAGACCTCGACCACCGGCGCACTTGCCGTTGGCGAAGACGAAGGCGTGGGGAGGTGAGTAGGAGATGCGGACGGGGTCGGTAACGGACTCTGGGTCGGAATCACGACCGCGGTCACATGGATCACCGCGTGTGCATGACACGTGCCGGCCCAGCAGACCTCGACCTGGTGGTCGCCCGGCTCCAGGTAGCGCGGAACGTCCAGCGTGACCGACGCGTCGCCGTTCCCATCAGCTCGAAACGCGACGCGGCGCGCGATGCTGCTCCAGAGCTCGATCTCTCCCTGGGTGTTGGGCGGCAGATGGCTCGCTGAAACCACAACCGTGTCGCCGGCGGCCACGGTGTCGGGCGTCACGGAAACCGTGGCCGGGCTGTTGATGAGAGACCTTGCGATGACGCCACCGATCCCGAGCAGCAGGATGAGGCCGAGTGCGATCAACGCGATCACAGCGCGCCGCCTCCCTGCTTTCGGCGGTGCCACCGGCGGTGGCGAGGGGTACGCGGTCGCCATGGAGGCAAGCTCCGGCTCGGGGTCCGCCGCCATCGGCTCAGCCACTGTGGTCTCGGCGATCGCGGCGCGACGGGACGGCACAGTCGGCGCGAGGGGCGACATGACCGCGGTCTGAGCGAGGGCCGGCACCGGTGTGCCCGCCAGGGCATGCTCGAGAGCGTCGACGAACGCCGTCGACGACTCCCATCGCGCGGCCGGGTCCTTGGCGAGCCCCTTCAGCACCACCGCGTCGACCACGGCGCTGAGCGACGGGTTGCGCATGCTCGGTGCCACCGGCTCGCGGTGGACCTGCGCGTAGAGCAGCTCCATCAATGCTTCGCCGTCGAACGGAATGACGCCGGTCAGCATCTCGTACGCGATCGTGGCCAGCGAATAACGGTCCGCCGGCGGGCCGACGCGGCTGCCGGTGACCTGCTCCGGCGCCATGTAGGCCGGGGTCCCGGTGGTCACGCCGGTCATTGACTTCAGGGAAGAGCCCTGCATCAACTTGGCGAGTCCGAAGTCGGCGAGCACCGGGGTGTCGTCGTCGGACAGGAGCACGTTCGCGGGCTTGACGTCGCGGTGCACGATGCCGCGGCGATGCGCGTAGTCGAGACCCGCGGCGATGCCGCGCAGGAATCTCAGGGCCGCTTGCCGGTCGAGCATTCCCTGGCTCATGCGCGAGGCCAGGCTGCCGCCCGGAACGTACTCGACCACCATGTACGGAGTTCCCTCGAACTCGCCGAAGTCGTACACGTTGACGATGTTCGGGTGCCGCATCTGGGCGATGGCCTGGGCCTCGTGTCGGAATCGCGCGACGGTGTCTGCGTCGGGTGAGATGGCCTGCATGATCTTCACCGCACCCGTGCGCTCGAGCTGCGGGTGATAGGCGCGGTAGACGAGCCCCATGGCGCCCTGGCCGATGAAGTCCTGGACCTCGTACTGGCCCAACCTCGTTCCTGGTGCGATTGGCACGGCCCCTGATTATGGGGATGCGACTTAGGAACTCAGATTGCCTTAACCGGCCTTACAGAACGATGTTGATGGTCGCGCTGGCGCAGCCTTTCCTGACGTCACAGGCCACCACCTTGTCCGTACGCAGGAGCAGCGTGGGCTTCGTCGCGAAGGTCTGCGCGGGAAAAGTGCCGTTGCAAGCGACCGTGACTGTCCAGGTTTGGGTGGCCGTCGTCGAGTTCTGCGGCGCGAAGTAGCTGATCGTCGCCGTCGAGTTCGGCGTGAAGTTGGATCCGCTGATCGTGCCGTTTCCGCCGCTGAGCAGGATGGACTGTGACGCGGGCGACAGGACCGGGGCGTTGGCGTTGCCCGGGCAGGGGTTCGGCGGCGGGGTAGGGCTGGGTGGCGCGGTGGGTGGAGCCGTAGGTGGAGGAGTGCTGCCCCCACCGCCGCTGTGCGGCGTCGGGGTCGCACTGGGTGCCGGCGTGGGTGTCGCGCCAGGCGTTGGGCTTGGCGTCTGGCCCGGCGTCGGTGTGGGAAGCACCGCGGCCACCCCGGCGACAACTTTCAGAGGCGCCTGCGCGTGGCACGTGTTGTCCCAGCAGACCTTGACGACGTGGTCGCCCAGCGCCACGTCGTCGGGGACGGTCATGTAGACGGTGGCGCTGCCGTTTTTGTCGGCCTGGAATGGGAAGGTGTGCACGACGCTCCAGAGCTGGATCTCTCCGACGTGGTTCGCCGGAACGTGTGTCGCCTTGACCGTCACCGTCTCACCTCGCGCCGCGCGATCGGGTGTCAGCGAAACCGACGTCGCCTGGGCGAGAACGGCGCACGTGCCGAATGCCAGGAGGAGCGCGAGCAGGGCCGCAAATCCGATCAGGATCTGCCGCTTGGGCAGCTTTCGAATCTGCAGGGCAGCCACGGTCGGCGCGGCAGCCGCGGCCGGCTGCGGAAACGCCATCGCGACGGTCGCCGGCTGCGGCCTGACAGCGACTCGTTCGGCCACGGCCGTCGCGCCCATGGGAACAGTGGAAGGCCTCTCGTCCCGCGCCGCCAGAGGCAGCGTCGACGCGAAAGCCGGGGCCGCCGGCACCGACGGCGAAACTGCTACGTGCGGGTCGATCTTCAGGGCTGCGGCGAGCTGCTCGACGAATTCGGCCGCCGATCCCCACCTCGCCTCTGGGTCTTTGGCGAGGCCGCGGAGGATCACCGCATCGACGGCCTGACCGAGGTCGGGCAGGCGCGAGCTCGGAGGCGGCGGCTCGCGGTGGACCTGCGCGTAGAGCATCTCCATCAGGGCTTCGCCGTCGAACGGGATGACCCCGGTGAGCATCTCGTATGCGATCGTGGCGAGCGCGTACCGGTCGGTTGCCGGTCCGACGTGGTGGCCTGCCACCTGTTCGGGCGACATGTAGGCCGGCGTGCCCGTGGTGAACCCCGTCAGCGACTTGAGCGACGACCCCTGCACGAGCTTGGCCAGGCCAAAGTCCGCCAGCACCGGGGTGTCCTCGGCCGTCAAAAGCACGTTTGCCGGCTTGACGTCCCGGTGCACGATTCCGTGGCCGTGGGCGTAGTCGAGACCGGCGGCGATTCCGCGCAGGTAGCGGATGGCGGTGAACTGATCGAGCCGGCCGTTGCTCATCCGCGCGGCCAGGCTTCCGCCGGCGATGTATTCGACGATCATGTACGGCGTCCCCTGGAACGCCCCGAAGTCGTAGACGTTGACGATGTTCGGATGGCGCAGCTGAGCGATGGCCTGGGCCTCGTGCCGGAACCGCGTGACCGTGTCCGGGTCCGGAGAGATCGCCTGCATGATCTTGACCGCGCCGACGCGTTCCAGCTCCGGGTGATAGGCACGGTAGACCACGCCCATCGCCCCCTGGCCTATGAAGTCCTGGACTTCGTATTGACCCAGCCTCGTGCCAGTCGCGATCGACACCGGGACTAGCCGAAGTACCCGCGAAAATCAGACCTGTTTGAGCAGTCTTCGACCTGGTGCATTTGCTTCCCTTGGAATCCCTGAAACGTTCTGACCGGTTTTCCCGCGAATTATTGCGTGCACCAGGCGTATTTCAATCGGTTAATACACGACATTCACGACTTATTGAATGCGGGCGTTACCGAGGCAGCTGTTTCCAGCCTCCTTGCGCCTTGCGATGGATAGCGACGAGCCCCGCGAGAATCGAAAGCGCGATCTCCTCAGGGGTTCGCGCGCCGATGTCCAGGCCGACCGGACTCTGGATTCGCGCAATGACCTCCTCCCCGACCCCCTTCGCACGCAGGGCTTCGAGGTGGTGGCCGGTGTGGCGGCGGCTCCCGACAAGCCCAATGAAACGCGGGTCGTGGCGTAACACGGCCTCGAGCGCGTCGACCAGGTCGGGCGCGTCGTGGTTCGTGTGCACCACGTAGAGATCCCCGCTCAGGTCGGACGGCACTTCACGAGGAGAGTCGAACAGCATCGCGCGGAATCCGACTTCAGGCGCCCACCCGGCGAGCGCGCGGCCGACTGGAGTGTCGCCAAACACGATCAGCGTCGGAGACGCGGCGTAGGGCTCGAGGTAGACCTCGATCGAACCCAGGTCGTGCCGATAAGTCCGCAGCTGCGGAGAGCCCGCGTCCGCGATTGCCGCCGAATCCGCGAGCGCTGCCGAGTCGAACTCGCTGCAGCCAAGCGTGCCCGCGAGCGCCGAGCCGCGCGCCATCAGGAGCTTGGCTCCGCGTTGGGATGGCGGCTCACCGTCGAGCTTGATCACCGTCGCGAGCACCCCTTCCTCGCCGCGCGCGACCATTCGCGCGAGCTCCTCCTCGACGCTAGGCATGCGTGGGTGTGCGAGCCAGCACGCTGCGCAAAACGTCGATTGCGGTCGCGATCTCATCGTCGGTCGTCGCGTGTCCCGTCGTGAGCCGAAGGCTGCCCAGCGACCGCTCGAGGCTCATGCCCATCGCCAGCAGGACATGCGACGGGTCGAGCGACCCTGAAGCGCAGGCCGACCCGCTGGATGCCGCGACACCAGCGAGATCCAGCGCGAGCAGCATGTCTTCACCCTTGCGGTCGGCGAACGTGCACGAGGCGAAGTTGGGCAGGCGCTCGCCGGCTCCGGTCAGCTCGCCGCCGAGCTCGCGCAGCGAATCGCGAAGAAGGCCGGCCTGCCGTCGCGCGATGGGCGCAGCGTTGTGCGCCTGCTTTGCAGTAACCGAAAGCGCCGTCGCGACGGCGACCGATGCCGCGACGTCTTCGTGGCCCGCCCGCCGTCCCCACTCCTGCGGCCCGCCCAACAACAAGGGATCGACCCGCACCCCGTCGCGCACGAACAGCAATCCTCCGCGCCCCGCGCCGAGCTTGTGGCCGCTGATCGACACCAGGTCAGCGCCCGGCGCGATCGGAATCCAGCGTGCGCCCGCGCATGCATCGACGTGGATCAGCGCGCCTACGTCGTGCGCGCGCGCGATCGCCTCTGCAACGGGCTGGATGGTCCCAACCTCGTTGTTGGCCAGCCCGATGGAGACGAGATGTGTGCCTGTGGTGATGGCGTCGAGGTCGGCGCGCGCATCGGCATCGACGGGCGCGATCACCACCTCACGGCCCAGGACTTGCATGCGGCGCGCCGCCCCAATCACTGACTGATGCTCAGCCGCCCACGTCACCAGGCGCCCACCAACACCGAACAGCGCGAGGTTCACGGCTTCTGTACCCGAGGAGACGAACGTGATCTCGGTGCGCGCCGCGCCCAGTGCCTGGGCGGCGACGTCGCGGGCCCGATCAAGCGCGCTACGGGCAGCACGGCCCTCGGCGTGCAGGCTCGACGGGTTACCGGCTGGAGTGCTGCGGAGGGCTTCGGTGACTTCGGGGAGGACCGGCGCAGACCCTGCGTCGTCTAGATAGATTCGCCCTGCGCGCGTCCGGCCATAAATGCGCGTCAGCGGCTTGTGTTCGGCTGCTGAATCAGCTCTTTGAGCGTGCCCTGGTAACCCTTGAGGAAGAGGTGCAGGTCGAGGATCTCGTCGACGCTGATGGGCTCAGGCGCGGGCACCTTTTCCTCGACGGGCTCCGTCGCGGCGATCTCCTCGACGGCCCCACCCGCGATCGCGAGCACGACGACGAACGTGACCTGGCACTGCGCGCACGTCACCTGGAGGTGAAACCTCTCGTCCTCGTGACTGAGGACCTGGACGTCGCAGCCCTTCAGGCTGCGCCCGCACACAGGGCAGTTGTAATAACGGGCACGGTCGCGGATGAACTCGATGATGCTCATCGACGGCGCCCATATTACGCCCCCGCCTGCGAGCTACCTATGGCCTTCGATGCACGTGCAGCCGCTTCGGCCGACCACGGCGGAGTGCACGGTTCCGGGAGGCAAAACCATCCGGTCGCCAGGGTTCAGATCCACCTTGCGACCCTCGCTTTCGAGCACAAGAGTGATCGAACCCTCGACGCAGTAGAGCACCTTTTCGAAGTTGTGGGTGTGCGCCGCGTACCGGTCGCCGGGGCCGTTGGACCACGAGTAGCAGCCGCTTGCTTCGGTACGCAGCTTGGCCATCAGCTCATCGAAGGACGCCATTCGGCTGGATTCTAAGATTGGTTCAACTTGAGGCCACGATTCCTCGCGGACTGCAACGTCGGACGGCTCGCGCGATGGCTGCGCGCTCTGGGCTACGACGCTTCCTATCACGCGCGCATCGGCGACTCCGAGCTCGTGCGCGAAGCCGCGGCGGAGGATCGTGTCCTTCTCACGCGGGACCGCGACCTCACGAAGCGTCGTGTCATCCAGAGCGGAGTTGTGCGCGCCATCCTGATTCGCGACGACGACGTGACCAAGCAGCTGCGCCAGGTGTTCGCGGAGCTGGGCCTCGAGCTGAAGGAGGCGCTCACGCGCTGCATCGAGTGCAACTCGGAGCTCGAGGCGCGCGTCCCGGCGATGGTGGCGGAGCGTGTGCCGCCCTACGTGCGCCGCACCCAGTCGCGCTACTCCGAATGCCCTGCGTGTGGCCGCATCTACTGGGCGGGCACGCACTGGCAGCGGATGCGCGACGTTCTGCTCGGACTGTGAGAGACGTGCTGCGCCGGCTTATCGCTGGCGAGCTGGACGAGGACGAAGCGCTCGCGCAGATCCGTCGCCTGGAGCTCGACGAGCTGGGCGGCCGAGCCCGACTGGACCTCGGCCGTTTCTTGCGTCGCGGAATCCCGGAGGTCGTGCTCGCGAGCGGAAAGACTCCGCGCGAAGCCGCCCGCCTCGCCGTGGTGCTCGCGGAGCAGCAAGGCCAGGGTCTCATCAGCCGCATGACGGCGGAGCATCGCTCAGCGCTGGTCGAGGCTGCCGGCGGGATGCGGCTCGTCGAGTACCACGCGTCCGCTCGCGTCCTGCGCGAAGGCTTTGCTCCGCTGCCGCTCGACGCAAAGGTCGGCATTCTCACGGGCGGAACGTCAGACGTTCCAGTTGCCGATGAGGCCCGAATGGTCATCGAGGCCTGTGGACTTCAGGCGCAGCTCGAGGCGGACCTGGGCGTGGCGGGGCTCCACCGATTCGTCGGACCATTGGCCGCGATGCTCCAATGGGGCGCGGACGTGCTCGTGGTCGCGGCCGGCATGGACGGGGTTCTGCCGGGTCTCGTTGCCGGTCTGGTGGACATCCCCGTGATCGGGCTGCCGGTCTCGACCGGCTACGGCCGAGGCGGTGGCGGCGAAGGCGCGCTCACGACCATGCTCCAGTCCTGCTCGACTGGACTGACCGTGGTGAACATCGACAACGGGGTCGGCGCCGGGACCGCCGCGGTGCTGATCGCTCAGGGGCGCCTGCGTGGGCGCAGCACCGCAACGACCGCGAGCACGAGCGCGCCCACGAGCAGCAGGCCGAAGAAGCCTGCCGCGATGGTCCGCGACACGTCGGCGCCCCCAGGCAGGGCAAAGACAACAGCGAGCAAAGCAACCGCGACGAGGATGCCGGCCAGCAGCCACGGAAAGCCACGGCGCGGCCGGCCGTAGAAGAAAAGCCAGAGCGGATTCGGCCGCTTCTTCAAAGCACGTCCGGCAGATCGGCCAGCGTGTTGATCGAGGGAATCCCGTCAGGCGGCGGCTCCTCCGCGTGCGCCAGTACGATGATCGCGCGCATTCCGACTGAGCGAGGGCCCGCGTAGTCCTCGCGCACACGGTCGCCGACGAACACCGTCCGCTCGGCCTGCGTCCCAATCGCCGCGAGCGCCGCGCGGTAAAGCTCCGGGGAAGGCTTTCGCTTTCCGACCTCGCTCGAGAAGACGATCGCGTCAACCATGGCTGCGATGCCGTTGCTTTCCATCTGCCGGCGCATCATCGCTGGTGGAAACGGCGCGTTCGAGCAGATGCCCAGCTTGATCCCTTGTGCACGAAGCCAGGCGAGGGCCCTGGATGCATCGGGGTCCACGCGCACGGAACGGTCCCAGACCTGCTGCTCCGAATCCAGGATGTCGTGCAGCAGATCGTCGGGCAGCTTCAATCCAGCGCTGTGCCACGTGTCCCGATAGACGTCGGTGTAGTCGACCTCGTCCTCACTCTCGCTGGACACGTAGGCCTCGAGAGGTTGGAGCACGTCGCGGAGGATGGTCTCAGCCTCCGGCGCCGGCACACCAAGGGCTGCCTCGATGCGAGGGCGGAACCGGCGCAGCACGGCGAGGAGCTTGCGCTGCGGATACGGCGTGAACGTGACAAGCGTTCGCCCGTAGTCGAACAGCACACCCTCGGTCTCGGCCATCTCGCAATATCCTGATGCCCGTGGCAGGAGCTCCGACGGGCTGGACGGCCCAGAGATTTGGAGACCCAGGCGGCCCAGGCCGAAGGCAGGGGTGGCGCTAGGAGGAGCGCATTAGAGATGCGCGACGACGACGCGACGGGCCCCCTAACACCCGGAATGGGCCGCATGGGCTCCAAAGATCGGGCTGGCCCAGCTCGGCGGAGCTCCCAGCGGCTGACCCATATCGACGAGAAGGGCGCGGCGCGCATGGTGGACGTGGGCGAGAAGGCGGTGACCGCGCGCGAGGCGGTCGCCGAATGCATCGTGCGCATGGCCCCCGAGACGATCGAGGCGGTGCGCGAAGGGACGGCCAAGGGCGATGCGCTGCAGGTCGCCCGCGTGGCCGGGATCATGGCTGCCAAGCGCACGCCGGACCTGATCCCCCTGGCCCATCCGCTGCCCATCACGAGCGTGAACGTGGACTTTGAGTACGTCGAGCACGGCGTGCGCATCGTTGCCAAAGCCCGAGTCACCGGACAGACGGGGGTGGAGATGGAGGCGCTCACTGCTGCAGCCGTCGCCGGCCTGACCTTGATCGACATGACCAAGGCCGTCGAGCGCGGCGTCTATCTCGAATCGGTCCGGCTGCTCGAGAAGTCTGGTGGCCGCTCCGGCACCTGGAAGCGAGAAGGTTGACGCATCGAGCGCACGTGATCACCGTCAGCGACGGCGTGTCGCACGGAACGCGGACGGACAAGAGCGGACCGGCGCTCGCCGAGCTGCTGAGCGGCGAGCGATTCGAGGTCACCGGGCCCGAGGTCGTACCCGACGAGCACGACCGGATCACCGATGCGATCGTGGCCGCGATCATCGCGGGGGCAGACCTCGTCGTCACGACCGGCGGCACCGGGCTCGGCCCGCGCGACGTCACGCCGCAGGCAACGTCGATGCTCATCGACTACCAGGTGCCGGGCCTCGCCGAGCTCATGCGACGAGCCGGCGAGAAGAGCACGCCAATGGCCGCTCTGTCTCGAAGCCTCGCCGGAGTGCGCGGGCGCTCCCTCATCCTCAACCTGCCCGGCAGCTCGAAGGGCGCGACCGAGTCGCTCGAAGCGGTCCTGCCCTTGCTCGATCACGCGGTGCAGCTGCTGCGCGGCCACACCAAACACGAGTGAACCTGAACGCCGACATCGGCGAGGGCGCGGGAGAGGACGAAGCCATCCTCGCGCAGATCGACAGCGCCAACATCGGGTGCGGCGTCCATGCGGGATCGCCCACCATCACGATCGCCACGGCGCGGCGATGCAAAACGCTAGGGATCCAGGCGGGCGCGCATCCTGGGTACGACGACCGCGCGGGGTTCGGACGCATCGACAAGGCGCTTTCGTCGGATGAGATCGACGCCCTGATCGCCTTCCAGGTGGCAAGCATCGCCGCCGTCATCCCGATCGCGTACATCAAGCCGCATGGCGCGCTCTATCACCGATGCCAGCGCGACGCCTCGGCCGCGGATGGGCTGGCCCGTGTCGCGAAGTCCCATGGGGTCGGATTGATGGGCCAGCCGGACTTCGAGATCGTTGCCGCCGCCAATCGCGCGGGAGTCCCCGCCTACCGCGAGGGATTCGCCGACCGGCTGATGCTCCCCGACGGGAGCCTCGCGCCGCGCACTGACGCGGGGGCGCTTCTCAACCCCGAGCTCGCCGCCCGGCAGGCGGTGAGCCTGGCGCGTTCAGGTCGCTTCGACACGATCTGCGTCCACGGCGACACGAAAGGGGCAGGCCAGGTCGCCGAGGCGGTTCGCCGCGCGCTGCGCGAGGCCGGCATCAAGACGGCGCCGCTCGGCAGTTGAACCCAGCCGCCGACATCCGGGAGCTGACCGAGCTGGAGGAGCTGCGTGAGCTTGCGGAGCTGTTTGCGGTGGTCTGGGGACGCGCCGGCCAGCCGATCGGCGCCGACATCCTGCGAGCGCTCGCGCACTCGGAGAACTACATCGCCGGTGCGTATGCCCACGGTCGGATGATCGGTGGCCTGGTCGGGTGGCTCGGCGGCGATCCCCGCGCTGAGCTGCTCATGCATTCGCACATCCTCGGCGTGCTGCCCGACCGGGAGGCCCGCGGAATCGGTTTCGAGCTCAAGCAGCACCAGCGTCGCTGGTGCCTCGATCGCGAAGTGAAGGTGATGGAGTGGACGACCGATCCCCTGGTGCGCCGCAACGCGTATTTCAACCTGACCAAGCTTGGCGCGGAGGCCCCGGAGTACCTCGTCAACTTCTACGGTGAGATGAGAGACGACCTGAACACCGGGGAAGTGTCCGACCGTTTGCTGATTCGCTGGCGGCTCGACTCGCACAGAGCCGAGGCGGCCGCGGCGGGGCATCCCGAGGAGCTGGACGTGGAAAAGCTGCGGGCCTGGGGCAATGACGCAATCGTGGCCGTCGGTCCCTCTGGCGAGCCGGTGATGACGCAATCGTCCGCGCGCGTCCTTACATGTCAGGTGCCCGAGGACATCGTCGCCATGCGTCACTCGGACCCCGAGCTGGCGCGTGCCTGGCGCGCGGCGGTGCGAGAAGCGCTGGGCGGGGCGCTCGGCCGCGGATACACGATCAGCGGCGCGACGCGATCCGGCTGGTACGTGTTGGAATCTTCCGGCTCTTAGACTTTTTCGCGTGCTGCAGGTGGGGGACAAGGCGCCCGACTTCAAGCTGCCCACCACCGCCGGGCAGGAGCTGACACTCGGCGAAGCGCTGCAGAAGCACCGCGCCCTGGTCTTCCTTTTCTATGTGCTCGACTTCACAGGTGGTTGAAGGACCGAGCTGACCGAGTTTCGGTCAAGGAACGACGATGCAGTCGCCAATGGAGTCGGCATCTACGGAATCAGCGTGGATTCGGTCTTCAGCCACCAGGCGTTTGCCAAAGAGCTCGGCGGTTTGCCGTTTGATCTGATCGGTGACTTCGAGCGAAAGATGGTGACCGACTACGGCGTACGCCGTGACGACGTCGCCGGCTACACGGGGATGGCTCGGCGGACGATCTTCGTCATCGACCACGATGGCGTGATCCGCTGGACGTGGGTTGCGTCGCGAGAGAATCCGCAGCCCGACTACGACGCGGTGATCGCCGAGGCCAAGAAGGTCGCGAGCGAGACGTGACACATCCCAACAGCGCCGTCGAACCGATCGAAGAGTCGTGGCACCAGCTCAACAGCCTTGTCGAATCACTTGGTCCGAGTGGGCTGACGCTGACAGGCGCGGACGGATGGGCGGTCAAGGATCACCTGATCAACATCGCCGCGTGGGAGCACTCGCTGCTGGCGCTGCTCGAGGGAACGGACCGGCGCGAGGCGATGGGGGTTGGACCGGGCGTCGATGAGACCGATGCGATCAACGCGGCCGTCTGGTCGATGCATCGCAGCAAGTCGCCGGAACAGGCGCTTGACTACTTCCACCAGACCCACGCTCTGCTCATGAAGCGACTGGCGGGAATGAGCGACTCTGACCTGCGGCTGCCGTACAACCACTACCAACCGAACGAGCCGCGAGACGACTCAGATAACCGGCCGGCTCTAGACTGGGTCGCCGGCAACACCTACGAGCACTACGCGGAGCACACGGACTGGATACGTCAGCTCGTCAAGGAGTCGAGCGCGGCACGCTGAGCGCCGCGCGCTCGCAGCGCATCTTCGATCGAGGTCTCGACCAGGCGTAGATCGTCGCCCGGCGCGAGCTGGGCGGCGACGGGCATGGACGCGCTGCAGACGGTCGCAATGACTGGATAGCCGCCCGCGGTCTGGTGGTCCGCCATCAAGAGGATTGGCTGACCTCCCGCCGGCAGCTGGATCACGCCGGCCACCAGGGAGAACGACAGCAGCTCTTCGCCGGGCGCCTGGAGATGCGCGCCGTCGAGTCGGTAGCCCATGCGGTTGGAATTGGGGTTGAGGCTGAAGGCTCCGTCCCAGAGGGCGCGTTGTGACTCTGCCGTCAGGCGCGTGAAATGTGGGCCGCGGATGACCCGCAACGTGTGATCGTCGTACGCGGGTCGATGCTCATCACCGAGCATGCGTCCGGGTGCCGGCATTGCCCACGTCTCGCCCGAGGCAACCATGTCGCCCGCCACGAGCGCGCGGCCGTGCATCCCACCGCGGGCGCACATCAGGTTGGTGGACAAAGAGCCAAGCCAGCGGTCGCCGAGCACGCCGCCCGCGACGGCGATGTACGCCCTCGCGCCGCTGCGTCGTGAGCCGAAGGCCAGCTCGTCACCGGGTGTCATCTGGACGCTCGTCCACATCGGCGCCGCGTCGCCGTTGATCGTCGGTCCAAAGTCGCCGCCGGTGATCGCGATCACGCAAGCGTGCTCGGCGACCAACCTCGGTCCTGTGAGCGTGCACTCCAGGGTCGCCAGGCTCCGGTCGTTGTCGACGAGCAGGTTGGCGGCGATCTGGGCGAAGCGATCCATCGCGCCTCCCGGCTGCACACCCGCTGCCACCGCCTGCGGCCGGCCGATGTCCTGCACCGTGGTCAGGATCCCGGGCTGGACGACGCGGAACAGCTCTGTCACGCGTCGACGGCGAAAAACTTGACCCGATCTCCGGCACGGAACAGCGAGGGCGGGTCGGAGTCGGGGAAGAAGAGCCTGACCGACGTGCGCCCGATGAGATTCCAGCCGCCAGGCGAATCCAGCGGATATATCCCCGTCTGCTGGCCGGCGATGGCCACCGACCCCGCGGGCACCGCGGTGCGAGGCGTCGCCCGCCGCGGTGTCAACAGCTCGTCCGGAAGCGGTCCGAGGTAAGCCCAACCCGGCACGAAGCCGACCAGGAATGCGCGATATATCGGCCGGGTGTGAAGCTCGACCACGCGGCCCTTCGCCAGGCCCAGGTGATTCGCCACTTCCTCCAGGTCCGCGCCGTCGTAGACGACCGGGATGCGGTGCAGCCGGCCCGGCTCCTCCATAGGCGGCCGCTTCGTTGCCAGCCGCCTGATGGCCGCAGCCATTGCGTCGAGGGTGATCTGGTCGGGGTCGAACTGCACTGTGACGCTTGCGTGGCCGGCCACGGCCTGGCGCACGTCGCGGCGCTTCTTCAGCGCGGCCGCAAGCGCAATGGCCCTCGTGTTGAGTGCCGTGTCGAGGCGTGATCCGAGATCCGCGAGGAGAGCCGTGTCACCGAGCGGGTGAACCTTGACTCGAGGCTTGACGGTTGAGCGCCGCTGCAGCATGTGCGCTCACAAGGATGGCGTAGAACACGCCGGGCACGAGTCCGACGCAGAGCAGCCCGACGCATGCGATTGCGACCGCCCATGCGGTCACCATCGCCGCGGCGACCACGTTCCACGTAATGAAGTTCGCGCGCACGCCTCGCCACGCCGCGACCGCGTCGAACATGTCGCGCGGCGCACCGGAAGCGGCAAACGCAGCGGTCGCATGAGGGAAGAAGAGGAGCGCGACAAGTCCCCAGAGCAGCGCGAGGAAGAAGAACGCGACGACGTGCGCGTATGGCTCGTGGAGGAAATGCAATCCCTCCGCCAGCGGATTCAGCACGACGGCAAACGGCAGGACGGTGATCAGGATGGCAAGGGACGTCCAGAAACCATCCGACAGTAGACGCCCGTCAAGATGCCAGGCCGGCGGTCCGGCCGCGCCCTGTTCCGCCGCCCGCGTGGCCGCGATCGAATATCCGAGCAACGGGATGAACAGGACCGGGAGCAACAGCACGGTGAATAGCCCTGCGATCCAGATGGACGCTGATACGTGGCGAAACGGCCACTCGAATGATTCGGCTATCAACTTCACGTCCGGAATAATCACCCGCCGCGCATGCTTCAGGCAGACGTGCGCAACACGAACCCAATCGTCTGCACGTCGTCGAGCGCGGACTTGCGTGACCGCGGACAGGCCTGGCACAAGCTGTGGGAGAGCGGACTGCTACGACGCGAACGGGTGCCCGGTGGCATCCGCCTCGATGCGGAACCCGGCGGAGTGCAGGCCCTCCACCAGCTGATCGATCTCGAACGTGAATGCTGCCCGTGGATCGATTACTCGGTCGATGAGCACGGCGCAACCCTTACGGCTGGTCTCGATGCCGAGCCGATGCTCGCTGAGATGTTTCGGCCCTAGCCGGCGGCTGCGGCCTCGCTCTCCCGACCGAGGACGTGCTCCTCGAGCATGTACGCGCAGCCGTAAGGGTCTCGGAACCCCAGGGCCTTGACGCTGAAGTTCAGGTCCGTATGCGCGAACAGCCCCTCGATGATGCCGGCGTGGAAGCTGCAGATCACCGGCGCTCGGCGGCACACCTCGGCGAAGAGGCAGTTGGTGCAGCTGACGGTCCCGCCACGCTCGACGTCGTACTCGGCGCCCATTTCCAGCATCGGCTCGAGTGCGGCCATCGGAGTCCTGGCGCCGGACATGGAGATGGACTCGCCGAACTTGCGTCCCGCCCGTCGCACGGCTTCGCTGCCTTCTTCGCCCCGCTCATCGAAGGCTCTGGCGAGCGACTCGGCGACGATGTCGTAACGCCGCATCGGATGGCTGATCTGGACCGGGCCACCGGTGAGCTTGTAGATCTTGGCCGGCTTGCCCGGAAGACCGCGACGGTGCCCGACCTCCAGGTAGCCGAGGGCAACCAGGCGCTCGAGGTGCTCGAACGCCACGGATCGGTGAACACCCGCTTCCCGAGCCACGTCCTCGACGCTGCGAGGCTTGCGGTCGGCGTAGAACCGGAGCAGGATGTCGCGCCGCGTGAAGTCCTTGAGGGCGCCGAGGGCGCGCTCCATGTCGCCGGGCATTTCACCCGAGCATAGCGAGTTGGGCGGGTTTGTCGGCTGCAGAAACAAGAAAGTTCTGACTTCGGCCCGATCGGAGCCTGAGCCCTAAGGCTTCTTGCGTACCCGGACCTCATAGCCGTCTCCGGACGGCGTCACCTCGACGTCGCCGGCTTTGATCCTCATCCCGTCCTCCGTGCGAGTCGCCACGATCGACCCCTCGAACACGAGCTCATGGAAGCGCCATTCCTTGCCGTGCTTGCGCAGGCGCACGACCACGCCAAGCGGGCTGCGCCACACACCCTCACCAGATGGCTTGAACCATCGCGTCACCAGGTCGCCGAGCTGGTCGGGAATCATGTCGGCCGGGGGCTTGGGCGCCGGCCACACCACCGGCCCGTGGTGCGGGCTTGGCAGGACATGGAGATTGGGCTTGCCTTCGGGTTTGCGGGAATGTGCTTGTTCCAGGGACAGGCGGAGGAGCTCCGATCCTTCCTCCTGCGCGAAGAACGCGCCCGAGACGCGCGAAGGGTCCTTCGAGCGGCGCATGCAGTTGGCGCAATCGGCGTGGGCGTCGACCGCCGTGTAAGAGCCCGCCTCGAGCGTCTGGCCGCACAGCGTCGTGACCGGGCCGCTGCGTGGAACTCTCGGCGTCAGATGGATCCGTCCGCCCGAATTCCGGCGGACCGACTCGAGCTTGACCTGCTGCACGCCGTAAATGATGCGTAACAGAACCCTGCTTATGCGCGTACTAGGGGATATGCCGCGCGAGAAGCTCAACCTCGCCGCCAGCATGGCGGGCGTCATCGCCCTCACGTTGTGCGTCGGGCTCATAGGCGCGTGGGCGGCAACGCGAAGCGTTCGGCCCGTAACTCATCTCGCAAAGGGCGTCGTTGCGGCAACGCCCAGCCCTTCGCCGATTCCCACGCCGACGGCGCCGCCGTCGCCCCCCGCCCTTCCCAGCACCGCCCAGGTGGTGGCGCCTTCGACCAACGTAGTGTGGGCCCTCGTCAACTACCAGGCGCTCTTCGTGTCGCCCGACCAGGGCCGCAATTGGGAGATGCGCACGGTCCCGATGCCCTTTGGCGAACATCGTCCACTGATCAGCTTCATCAACGACCACGAGGGATGGCTGCTGGCGCCAGGTGTGCCCGCAACACAGTGTGAGGAGGCGGCCGCGGACCTGTGGCACACCACGGACGGAGCGACGACCTGGCAGCAGCTGAAGGTCACGGGCATCGATAAGGGTCAGTGCAAGGACGGCATCTGGTTTGTGGACGCGAAGCACGGATTCGTCGCGGCCCATGACCCTAATCACCCACCGACGATTTACCGGACCTCCGACGGCGGAAACGGCTGGAACCAGGCTGTGCTGCCGGATCCTCCTGACTTCAAGTCTTCGGCCGGCGGATTTCAGCTCGCCGCGGTCTGGATCAAAGCGTTCGGATCGACCCTGTACCTCGAGGCATACGACAACCAGAGCGATCCCGCGACCAGCCACCAGTACCTCTTCACTTCGAGTGATGGGGCTTCGTGGTCATGGCGACAGAAGGTTCCGCCGCGCGTGCCCGTGATGGTCACCGAGTCCCGCTTCCTGCTTCTGACAGGACCGGGCGCCCCTATGGAGAGCACCAACGGCGGCCAGCAGTGGCATCCGTACACCACCGATCTCATCCTCGACTCGCTTGAGTTCGGAGGCACGACGATCGTCTTCGCTGACCCCCAGGTTGGCTACGAAACCGGCGGCGGCTTGCTGCAGCGGACCAGCGACGGCGGTTCGCACTGGGTCAGGATTCAGACGGCGGGCATCTCCACGTCACCTTCACCGACGCCCGGCCCGATCGCGATGCCCTCCAGCGCGGTCTTGAGCGCTCCGGCGAGCAAGGTCGTGTGGGCAGTGGTCGCCGGCCAGCACCTGTTCCGCTCGACCGACCAGGCGACGACGTGGGAAGCACGGACGCCGCCGTTCGGCCCAGGCTCAGACAACCCACTGATCTCCTTCGTCGACGGCATGACCGGCTACCTGATGTATCGGAGCAGTTTTGTTAGCGATTGCAGTCTTCAGGGGGCGACTTTGTGGAACACGGTTGACGGCGGGGATCACTGGCAGAGCGCGAACGGTATGCCCACCAACGCCTGCAAGGACGCCCTGTATTTCACGGACGAGCAGCACGGGCTACTCTCGACTGGCGACTCCTTCAACGTCGCGACGATCTGGCGCACCGAGGACGGTGGGCGCACCTGGGCGAAGGCCATGGGCGACGCCAAACGCCCCGCCCCCAGGGTGTTTTCGTTCCAGGCTTATGGCAGCACAGTGCTCGCGTATGCGCCGCCCTTCGTTTACCGCTCGACCGACAGTGGGCAGACCTGGTCCTACGTCACCCAGTCGCCGCATGCGAGCAAATCTCTCGGCTTTGTGACGCCCTCGAGGTGGATCGAGCTGATCCCATCGGGCCTGTCTTCGGAAACGACCGACGGAGGACAGAGCTGGCACTCGCTGCAAACCAACTACACCCAACCCGCGCCGATTCCGCCGCAGATCGTTTTCGCCGACGCGAATGTGGGCTACGCGACAGTGGGCGGAGAAGTACAGCAGACGCTGGATGGTGGCGCGCACTGGGAGATGATCAAGACCAGCTGGCCGTAGCATTCCTGGGGCCATGCCGGTCCGGGTTGTGGGTTTCGACGGTGACGACACGCTGTGGCACAGCGAGACGAGGTTTCACGTCACCCAGGGTGAGTTCCGCGATCTCCTGAAGCGGCACGCGCCGGCCGCCGACGTTGACGCGCGATTGGCCGCCACAGAGATGAAGAACCTCTCGATTTACGGCTACGGTGTGAAGTCCTTCACCCTTTCGATGCTGGAAACGGCGATGGAGCTGACCGACTCGCAGATCCCCACCAGCGACCTCGCGGTGATCCTCGGATGGGGCAAGCGGATGTTGACAGAGCCGACGGAGCTTCTCGACGGCGTGGAGGAAACGCTGCGCCAGCTCAGCAGTCGTTACGACCTCGTGCTCATCACCAAAGGCGACCTCTTCAACCAGGAAAGCAAGCTTGCGAGCTCAGGCCTCGGCCGGCTGTTCGTCGGCGTCGAGATCGTCAGCGAGAAGAACACCGAGACCTATCACGGCATCTTTCAGCGGCGCGGGATCAAACCCGATGAGTTCGTCATGGTCGGCAACTCCCTGCGGTCGGACATCGTGCCTGTCGTCGAGCTCGGCGGGCGCGCCGTTCACATTCCCTACGTGGTCACCTGGGAGCACGAGCAGGTCGACGAGGACAAACTGCCGGAGAAGGGTTGGCGGCGCCTGGAGTCCATCCGCGTCCTGCCCGCCGCGCTCGAAGACCTCGGATAGTCGCGACTATCGGCCCCTATGAAGCGGCAAGTGCCCGGTTAGTCGCGACTATCCGGGATTGTGCAGGCGCTAGGCGGCGCCCTCTTTCACACCGCCACCGGTCATCAGGAGGCCGAGGCGCTCTTCCGGCGTCTCCGGCCCGACGATGGTCACTATCCGTCCTTCGTACATGACCGCGATGCGGTCCGACAGCGAGCGCACCTCGTCCAGCTCGGCTGAAACCAAAAGCACCGCAGCACCTTCGTCACGCTCCTTGACGATCTGACGGTGGATGAACTCGATGGCGCCGATGTCGACGCCGCGCGTGGGCTGAGCCGCGAGCAGCACCTTCGGCCGGCCGCCCATCTCCCGCGCGACGATGACCTTCTGCTGGTTGCCTCCGGAGAGGTTGCGCGCGGCAACGTCGATGGAGGGCGTGCGGATGTCGAAATCCTTGACGAGGCGTCGCGCCCATTCGCGGATCGCGACCAGGTTCAGCACGAATGTGCGCCAGGAAAAAGTCGGTGCGCGTTCGCGGCCGAGGATCGAGTTCTCGGCGATCGAAAAGCTGAGCACGAGGCCTGTGCCGCGGCGGTCCTCGGGGATGAACGCCACGCCGGCGTCGCGCTCGGTGTTCGCGTCCATCGTGGTGATGTCGCGACCGCCCAGCGTGACGTGCCCGCCGGTCGCGCGCCGCGTGCCGGCCAACACCTCCATCAGCTCACTCTGGCCGTTGCCCTCCACCCCGGCGATGCCCAGGATCTCGCCGTACCGCAACTCGAACGAGACTCCCTTCAGGGCGGGCACGTTCTGGTCGGAGTTGGCGGTCAGCCCGTCCACTTTGAGCGCGACGCCGCCGGGTTTCGCGGGCGATTTCTCCACCCGGAGCAGGACCGCGCGCCCGACCATCAGCGTGGCGATCGCCTCTTCGTCGGTGTCCTGCGTGATGAGGTGGCCGACGACCTTTCCGCGCCGCATTACGGTGATGCGGTCGGAGATCTCGAGCACCTCCTTGAGCTTGTGGCTGATGAAGATGATCGTCTTGCCGCTCTTCTTCAGGTCGCGTAGGACGCCGAAAAGCTCGTGGCTCTCCTGCGGGGTCAGAACACCGGTCGGCTCGTCGAGGATCAGGATGCTGGCGCCGCGGTAGAGCACCTTCACGATCTCGGCTCGCTGCTGCAGCCCGACCGGAAGGTCGCCCATCCGCGCGTCGGGGTTGAGGGCAAGTCCGTACCGTTTGGTCAGGTCTTTGATCTCGGTGCGCGCCCGGGCGCGGTCGTAGAAGTCGGGACCCGTGACCGGCTCACGACCCAGCATGATGTTCTCGCCCACCGAGAACACCGGGATGAGCATGAAGTGCTGGTGCACCATGCCGATCCCCAGCGCGATGGCGTCCCGCGGGCCGGATATGTGAGCGGGCTTGCTGTTGATGAGGATCTCGCCGGAGTCCGGATGAATCAGGCCGTAGAGCTCGTTCATCAAAGTGCTCTTGCCGGCGCCGTTCTCGCCGACCAGGGCGTGGATCTCACCCTCACGCACGCTGAAGTCGACGTGGTCGTTGGCGAGCACGCCGGGGAATTGCTTGGTGATCCCGCGCATGTCGACCGCGAGTCGCTCGCTCACTCTGCTCCGGGCACGTAGGGCAGGCCGTCGGCCGCGGGAGGTGTGCTTCGGCCCACGAGACCGGCCAGCACGATGAGCGTGAGGATGTACGGGAGCATGCTCAGGAAGTAGGGCGAGATGTGAATGATCGAGTTGTTGTCATAGATCGCCTGCCCGAGGCCGAAGATGACGCACGCGATGAACGCGCCAAACGGCGTCCACTTGCCGAAGATCATTGCTGCCAGCGCGATGTAGCCGCGGCCGCTGGTCATGTTCGGAACGAACGTGTTGGAGATGCCGATCGCCAGGTACGCACCGGCGAGTCCTGACAGGACGCCGCTGGTGATCACGGCGCCATAGCGCAATCGAAAAACGCTGATGCCCGCGGTGTCGGCCGCCTGGGGGTGCTCGCCGACCGCGCGGATGCGCAGCCCGAGCCTCGTGCGAAACAGCACCAGGTGGACGAGGAAGAGAAGTATCAGCGCCACGTAGACGATGACGTTCTGCTGGAACAGCACCTGGCCGAGGAACGGGATCTGATCGAGTACCGGGATGTTGATGTTGGGCAGCAGCTCGTCGGCGCCGACGTGTCCGACGTCGTTCACCCCATAGAGCCGGCCGATCAGAAACACGGTCAGGCCCGCCGCGAAGATGTTGATGGCGATCCCGCTCACGATCTGGTCCGCGCGGAAGCGAATCGAAACCACTCCGTGGATCAACGCCATCAAGCCTCCGGCGAGCATCCCCACCAGCGTGGCGAGCCAGGCGTTGTGCAGGTGAAGGTCGGCGTACACGGCGAAGAAGGCGCCGGTCAGCATCATTCCTTCCATGGCGATGTTGACGACGCCGCTGCGCTCCGAGATCGTGCCGCCGAGGGCCGGCAGCAGAAGAAGAACCGCCGCCGCCAGCGTTGCCTGCCACAGGTTGGCCGTGAGCAGCAGGTGGCCGATGTCGCCGAGCGCGCTCATGTGGGTTGCGCAGGTGCTGATGCGGCTTCGGTCATGAGCGGCGCCGCGGGCGGCAGCTCGCTAGGCATCGCCGCCGGCGGCGGCCCAAGCCCGGGAATCAGGCGCCTGATCTGGCCGACGAAGTTGGCGGCGATGCTGAACAGGATCAGCGCCTGGAGCACGAGCACGAGGTTGGAGGACAATCCCGCGTCGCTCTGCATGACCGCGCCGCCGGAACGAAGGGCGCCGAAGAGCAACGCCGCCAGGACGATGCCCCGCGCGCTGCCCAGGCCGAGCAAGGCGACGGCGATGGCGTCGAAGCCGGTGGTGTCGGAGAAGTACTGGTCCGTCATCTGCTTGTCGACGCCGGACAGCTGCAGCGCGCCCGCCAGGCCGGCGAACGAGCCGGCGATGAGCATGGTGACGATGATCGTCCGGGGCACGCTGACGCCCGCGTAGCGCGCCGCCTTCTGGCTCTGTCCGACGGCGCGGATCTCGTAGCCGAGCGATGTGCGCCACAGCAAGAACGCAAACACCGCCGCGGCTACCAGGGCAAAGATCAGACCGGTGTTGACGCGAAAGACGCTCGACGGCAGCCCGAACACGATGATCGAGTTGCTCGCCGGCAAGAAAGTGGGCAGCCGGCCGGCGGCGGCAATCGGAGAGGACGCGGAGAACGCGTGCGGCGCCTGCAGCGGTCCGCCGATGATCAGGTAGCGGATCAGCCACAGGGCGACGTAGTTGAGCATGATCGTCGTCACTACCTCGTGCGCACCGACGGTCGCCTTGAGCACGCCGGCAATCCCTGCCCACGCGGCACCGGCAAGCATTCCGGCGATCAGCTCCAGCGGCACGAGCACCACCGCGGGAAGGAATCCGAGCTTGGTCCCAACCAGGGTGCACGCGATGGTGCCGACCAGCAGCTGGCCTTCGGCTCCGATGTTGAAAAGGCCGGCGCGAAACGGAAGCGCCACCGCGACGCCGGCCGCAATAAGGGGTGTCGAGTAGACGATCGTGTTCGAGACCTGCAGCGCGGGATTCTCGCCACCGCTGCAGATGACGCCGACGCCGCAGAGCAGACCCTGATAGGCGTCAAGGGGATTCGCGCCCGTGGCGGCCACGATCAAACCGCCGACTACGAAGGCGAACAACACGGAGCCAAGTGGGACGGCGAGACCGCTGAACGCGCGCAAGGCTCCGGGTAGGGGGCGAGGAGCTTGCCTCGCCCCCTTCGCGACCGAGATTAGGAGACGGTGTCCGGCGGGACCTGCGATCCGGACTTCATCGCCGCCGCCAGGGAGTCGACCGCACTCTTGATGTCCGGGGGAAGGCTGAAGTTGTCCACCTGGTATCCGGTGGCGTCGTTGGCAAGACTGAAGCGGTTCGCGCCTCCGGTGAACTTGCCGTCGACCACGGCCTTGATCGCGTCATAGACCGCGACGTCGACCTTCTTCAGAGCGCTGGCGATGACCGATGCGTCGGCGTCCTTCTGGTCCGCGTCCACACCGAAGCTGTAGACGTGGGCCTGGCCGGCCGCTTGGATCGCGCCGAGGCCGCAGCCGCCCGCGACCTGGAAGACGAACTCGGACCCTTGGGCGATCTGGCTGTTGGCGACACCCTTGCACTTATCGGTTGCGTTGAAGTCGTTGGAGTAGCCGACCAGCACCTTCATCTGTGGGTCTTCCATCTTGGCGGCCCACTGGTAGCCCGCGATGTAGTGGTCGACGGGTGGAATCTTGATGCCGCCGACCGCGCTGATCACGTGCGTGTTCTTGGGCGCCTTGCCCTGCTTCTCGAGAAGGCCGGCGATCGCTCCGACGAGCGCGCCCGACTCCTGCTCCTTGAAGAACAGGTCCATGACGTTCGGCTGCTTGAGGTCGTTGAAGTTGGCGTCCGTGCCCGCACCGTCGACGATGGCGAACTTGGTGTTCGGGAACTGGGCCGCGACGGTGCCGATGGCCGGCTGCATCAAGAAGCCGTTGCCGACGACGAGGTCATAACCCTTCTGGGCGAAGCTGGTCAGGTTCGGGACGTACTCAGACCCTGCGTGCGACTCGATCACGTCGCCCTTGATGCCCAGCTTCGAGACCGCGTTCTGCAGGCCCACGTAGGCAAGGTGGTTGAACGACTTGTCGTTCAGGCCGCCGGTGTCGGTTACAAGCCCGACCTTGATCTGCTTGGTGTTGCCACCACCACTGCTCCCACCGCAGGCCATGGCGAGCACCATCGCCGCGGCCAGGACGCCGAACAACTTAAGTCGCTTATGACCCATCCTCGTCGCTCTCCCTGAATACACAAAGGCCCGGCTGAAACCGGGGCTCTCATATCGCTCGGTCGGGCCGGATTGTACACCGGCCAAAATTAGCCCGGTGAACGCCCTCGAGTTGATCGGAAACAAGCGCGACGGCGGCGAGCACACGCGCGACGAGATCGATTTCCTGGTTGGCGGATACGTCCGGCAGGAGATCCCGGACTACCAGATGGCGGCGTGGCTGATGGCAGTGTGCATCCGGGGCATGACGCCGGCCGAGACCCTGGCCCTAACGCAGGCCATGATCGCCAGCGGCGAGGTCCTCGACTTGAGCGCGATCCCAGGCATCAAGGTCGACAAGCACTCAACCGGCGGCGTCGGCGACAAGGTCACGCTGATCGCCGGTCCGCTCGCGGCGGCGTGCGGCGTCAAGGTGCCGAAGCTCAGCGGACGCGGTCTCGCCCACAGCGGGGGCACGCTCGACAAGCTCGAGTCGGTCCCTGGGCTGACGGTCGAGCTGACCCCAGAACGATTCATCGATCAGGTCCGCGAGATCGGGATCGCGGTAGCCGGCCAATCGCCCCGGCTGGTCCCGGCCGACAAGCTGATCTACGCGCTCCGCGACGTGACCGCGACCGTGCCGTCGGTGCCGCTCATCGCGTCGAGCGTGATGTCGAAGAAGATCGCCGCCGGCGCGGATGCGATCGTTCTCGACGTCAAGTTCGGGCGTGGCGCCTTCATGCCCGACGTATCCGCCGCGGAGGAGCTCGCGCGCGAGATGGTCACGCTGGGCGAGGGGGCCTCGCGGCGTACGGTCGCGCTTGTCACCGCGATGGACAACCCGCTCGGTCGCTCGGTTGGCAATGCCCTGGAGGTTCAAGAGGCGCTGGACGCCCTCGCAGGCAACGCCGATGCGGAGCTGCTCGAGGTCTGCTTGCGCGTTACCGCCGAGATGTGCGCGCTGGCCGGCGTGACTGCCGATGTCGAGCAAGTCCTTCGCTCCGGGGCGGGCCGAAAGAAGTTCGAGGACATGCTGAAGGCGCAGGGCGGCCACCTCGAGCAAGGGCTGCCGGTAGCCGCGGTTCAGATACCGATAGCGTCGGACAGGGACGGCTTTGTCCAGTCGATCGACGCGCTCGAGATCGGCCTGTCCGCGGTCGACCTCGGCGCGGGGCGGCTAAGGAAAGAGGACCGGATCGATCACGCGGCCGGCTTCGTCATCGACGCGCTCGTCGGCGATCGGGTGAAGAAAGGCGACGCGCTCGTCACCGTCCATGCCCAATCGCGCGAGCTGATCGACCGGGTCACGCAACGCGTCCGCAACGCGTGGCGACTTGTCGATCACGAGCTGCGACGCCCGCCACACGTGCTCGCCCGGGTGGATGAGAACGGCATCACTCGCGCGGATTAGTATTCGGGCGGTTGCGATGGCGGTAACAGAGAAGAAGTATCACGTTGGCCTCGGGCCTGGAGACGTCGGCGAGTACGTGCTCGTGCCCGGCGACCCGTTCCGGACGCCGCTGATCGCCAAGCACCTCGACGAGGCGCGCGAGGTTGCGTTCAGCCGCGAGTACCGCACGTTCACCGGCAAGGTCGACGGCACGTTCGTGTCGGCGATGTCCACCGGGATGGGTGGTCCATCGGTCGCGATCGGGGTCGAGGAGCTTCACGAGCTGGGAGTGCATACGCTCCTGCGCGTCGGCACGTGTGGGGCGCTCCAGCCTGAGGTCAAGATGGGCGACCTGGTCATCGCGATCGCATCGGTCCGCAGCGAGGGCACTCCGGACGGCTACGTTCCGAAGGAGTACCCGGCGGTCGCGTCGCTGCATGTCGTCAACGCGCTCGTCGAAGCCGCCGAGGCTGCCGGCGTGCCCTACCACGTCGGTGTGATGCGTTCTGTCGATGCTCTCTACTCCGACCTGGTGCCCGACCAGATGCCGCGGCCCGATCTGCGCGCGGAGCTGGAGATGTGGACGAAGTCCGGGGTGCTGGGCAATGACATGGAGACCTCGACCCTCTACGTCGTCTCGCGACTGCGCAAGATGCGTGCCGGAACGGTGTGCCTGACCGTCGATGAAGTCGGTGCGGGCGAGATCCATCACCTCGATCCGTCGTACATGGACCGCATGCTCTCGGTCGCGGTCGATGCCATCCGCCGGCTGATCAAGCGCGACGCAGCCAGTGCCGCTACACGTAAGTAAGCACCCGCTCGTCGCGGACAGTCTCCGCGGACTTCGTGATGCCACGACCGAGCCCGAGGAGTTCCGGACCCTGGCGCGCAACGTGATCACGATGCTTCTCTACGAAGCCACGGCTGACCTTCCGGTGAAACACGGCAAGGTGCGAACGCCACTCGCGGACGCTGACGCGATCGAGCTGGCGAGCGAGGTGGTTGCGATCCCGGTGCTTCGCGCGGGTCTGGGCCTGCTTGCTCCGGTCCTGGAGCTGCTGCCGCGCGTTTCCGTCGGCTACATCGGTCTCGAACGCGACGAGGAGACGGCGGTCGCTCGCATTTACTACAACAAGCTGCCCAAGCTGCGGGGGAAGATCCCGTTGCTGCTCGACCCGATGCTGGCGACCGGCGGATCGGCGGCGCAGGCCCTCGACATGATCAAGGAGGCCGGCGGCACAGACACTCGGATGGTGTGCATCGTCGCGGCGCCGGAGGGCGTGAAGGTGCTTGCCGATCGCCACTCTGAGGTCGACGTCTACACCGCGGCGCTCGATTCGCACCTCAACGACAAGGCGTACATCGTGCCCGGACTGGGGGACTTCGGCGACCGGCTCTTCGGAACCGGCTAAGGCCCAAAAACCCGGATAGTCCGGGCGGTTTCTAGGGGTCAATGCACCACCTCGATTAAATGAAGCCGAGTGGCTTCGGGATTTAGGAGGTGCAGCTTGGCGAGAGGACCCCTGTTGACGGTGGCGGAGAAGGCCGAGATCTGGACGCGGCGAAAGCGTGGTGAACCGGTCGCGATGATGGCTCGACACATGGGTCGGAGCCGGCGGGCGGTTTGGGACCAGGTGAGGGCAACCGGCGGTGTGCCACCGCACCAGCCTCGACGTTCTCGGCGCGAACTGACGATGAGTGAACGCGAAGAACTGTCGCGTGGTCTGGCTGTCGGCGAGTCATGTCGAGCCCTGGCCCGCAAGCTGGGTCGGGCGTCTTCGTCGGTTTCGCGAGAGGTGCGCCGAAACGGAGGTCGAGCAGGCTATCGAGCGGCGACTGCGGATGAGGCAGCAGCAGGTCGGCGGCGGCGGCCCAAGCCGAGCAAGCTGGCGCTCTCACCCCGGCTCCGGGCCGAGGTGGAGGCTGGGCTGCACAAGTGGTGGTCGCCGAAACAGATTTCTGCTTGGCTAAAGCAGGTGCATTCAGACGACCCGCTGATGCAGGTCTCGCACGAGACCATCTACATCTCGCTCTACGTACAAGGCCGAGGCACGCTGCGCCAGGAGCTGACCAAGTTCCTGCGCACACAACGGACCTACCGACGGGCCAAGAACGAGATCCGGGGGAAAGGCCCCAAGATGCTGCCCAACCCGATCCTGATCAGCGAGCGACCAGCTGAGGCGAATGACCGCGCGGTGCCTGGCCATTGGGAAGGCGACCTCTTGTTGGGCACACCCACCACCGCGATTGGCACCCTGGTCGAACGCAGCACCCGCTATGTGATGCTGTTCACCTTGGCGCCGGGCGAGCGAGCTCAGGCCGTGCGCGAGGGCATTGCCGCGAGCATCGTCCAACTGCCGGCCAGTCTGCGACGTTCGCTGACATGGGACCAAGGCGCGGAGATGTCGCAGCACCAACGCTTCACCGTCGACACCGGAGTCGCCATCTACTTCTGCGACCCGGGCAGTCCCTGGCAGCGCGGCACCAACGAGAACACCAACGGCTTGCTCCGCCAGTTCTTTCCTAAAGGCCGCAGCCTGGCTCGAGTCACCCAGCCTGAGCTGGATCGAGTAGCTGACCTCTTGAATGGTCGCCCTCGTGAGACTCTGGGTTGGAAGACGCCTGCACAAGCCCTCTCTCAGGTTTTGCAACAATCCATGCCCGCAACTGGTGCGGCGACCCATTGAGACCACCCGGACTAACCGCGGTTTTGCGCTGCGAGATGCACGGATAGTCCGGACTATCCGAACTTGGCGGCGTAGGCGGTGGCGTTGCAGCCGCTGAGCTCTTCGTCCGTCATGCCGACCTCAGACATGAGCTCGAACTCTCGAGTCAACGTCGTGTCGGCGACGGTGCGGGAGTCGGTGCTGATGGTGCAGCGCACGCCCTCGCGAACAAGCCGTGGCAGTGGATGGTCCGCCAGCGCCGGCACCGACTTGCACTTGTAGTTGGCCGTCGGGCACATGTCGAGCACGACCCCCTCGCGGCGCACCCGCTCGACGATGCGCGGGTCGCGCGCACCGATCACTCCATGGGCGATGCGCTCGGCGCCCAGGTCGAGTGCCTCCTCGACGCTCGACGGCTCGCCCGCCTCGCCCGCATGGCAGGTCAGGTGAAGCCCGGCCGCGCGTGCAGCCTCGAAAGCCGGTCGCTGAGGAGACGCGGGATAGCGCACCTCGTCCCCCGCGAGGTCGAATCCGACCACTCCTCGGCCTGCGAACTTTGCCGCTTCGTGCGCGAGTTCGGCGTTCTCACTCGGCGTGTGCTGTCGCATCGCGCAGACGATCGCGACGGCCTCGACGGGGCCTGACTTCAGCCCTCGCAGCACCGAGTCGATGACGGTGGCGACACTCAACCCTTCGCGCAGGTGCAGGCGCGGCGCCCAGCGCACCTCGAGGTAGACGATGTTCTCCGCCGCCGAATCGACGCAAAGCTCGTAGGCGATTCGTTCGAGCGCCTCCTCGGTCTGCATCACGGCGATCGCGTCGTCGAAGTACTTGATGTATTCGGCCTGGCTCGGACAGTTCTCCGGCGCGACCATCCTCAGGTCGTCGCGTCCCGAGAGCTCGCGAGCCGTCGCAACACGAACTGCACCATCGAGGTGGGAGTGCAGCTCGGCTTTCTTCCAGCCGAAAAAGCGAGACCGGTCTATGTCAGCGAGTAGATGTGCGGCAGCTCGCGATACAGGCCGGCGTAGTCGAGTCCGTAGCCGATCACGAAACGGTCGGGGATCACGAACCCGGTGAAATCGATCTTCGTTTCCACCTGCCTGCGCGCGGGCCGGTCGAGCAGGGCCGCCAGCCTGACAGACGCCGCACCCAGTCGCTGAATCCTTCGCTCGATCACCGTCACGGTGAGGCCAGAGTCGACGATGTCTTCGACCAGCAGGACGTGACGGCCGACGAGAGGTCCTTCCACCATGTGCGCCAGGCGAAGCTTTCCGCTGCTCGAGGTGCCGGCGCCGTAGCTCGAGGCGCGAATGAACTCGAGCTCCGCGGGGATGGAGAGGCTGCGCAGCAGGTCGGCGGCGAACACGGTCGCGCCTTTCAGGATGACGACCATGACGAGCGGCGTATCGATGTCCGCGTAGGTGGCCGAGATCTGCCGCCCGAGTCGCTTCACGCGACGCCCAATCTGGTCGGCGGTGATCATGGGCTTGCCGTTGGCCCGGTCCAGGCGCAGGTCCGTGCTGTGCTCCGGAGCCGCCTGGGTCAGCGCCTCAGCCATGCACCAACAATCTTAGAAAGGTCAAACCCCAATCGGATGCCAGATGGTCTTCATTTCCATGAATGCGGCGATGAGATAAGGACTCATCTCCTTCTCGGAGAGCTTGATCACTCGCTTCACGTTGCCTGCCGCGGATTCCTCGATTGCTTTGATTTCGTCGGCGGTGCAGCCGGCGACGTCGATCGCGTTGACGTCCATGTGCGAGGCGAGCCAGGGGAGCAGCTCTTTGCGCTGGCCGCTGAGGATGTTGATCACGCCCGCCGGAACATCGCTCGTGGCGAGGACCTCCGCCAGCGTCAACGCCGCCAGCGGATGCGTTTCGGCGGCCAGAGCCACGACGACATTGCCGCCGCATAGGGCCGGGGCAAGCCTGCGCACGAGCCCGGCAAGCGGAGCTTCCTCGGGCGCGATGATGCCGACCACCCCGGTCGGTTCGGGGATCGTGAAGTTGAAGTAGGGGCCGGCCACCGGGTTCACGGTGCCCGTCACCTGGGGCAGCTTGTCGGTCCAGCCCGCGTACCAGACGAGGGTCTCGACCGCCGAATTCAGCTCGCGCCGCGAGCCGGCGCCGCCTCCAAGCAGCTCGACGAACTGCGCCGCGCGACCGTCGAGCATCTCCGCGGCCCGGTACAGGATCTGGCCGCGGTTCATCGCCGTGCGCCCCGCCCATCCGGGGAAGGCGGTGCGAGCCGAGCGAACCGCGTCGCGAAGGTCCTTGCGGGAGCCCCGCGGCACGTTGACCTGGCCGCCGTCCGGACGGTATGCGCGCCCCGACTCCGAGCGGACGAACTCGCCGTTGACGAAGAGCTTGTAGGTCTTGCGGACGTCCATGCTCAGTTGAGCTCCAGATAAGGAAGCAGGCCGTGGACGCCGCCCTCACGGCCGTACCCGGATTCCTTGTAGCCGCCGAACGGGGAGGTCGGGTCGAACCGGTTGAAGGTGTTGGCCCACACCACGCCGGCGCGCATTCGCTCCGCCATCCACAGGATGCGCGAGCCCTTGTCCGTCCACACGCCTGCCGACAGCCCGTACGGCGTGTTGTTCGCCTTCTCCACCGCCTCGTTCGGAGTGCGGAATGTGAGGACCGACAGCACGGGGCCGAAGATCTCCTCGCGCGCGATGCGGTACGACTGCGAGACGTTGGTGAAGAGCGTGGGCGGAAACCAGAAGCCGCGCTCTGGCAGCACGCACTCCGGCTGGTAGAGCTCCGCCCCTTCCTCGATGCCCGACTCGACGAGGCCCTGGATCTTCTCCAGCTGCGCGCGAGAGTTGATGGCGCCGATGTCGGTGTTCTTGTCGAGCGGGTCGCCCAATCGCAGCGTCGACAGCCGGCGCTTCAGCTTTTCCAGCAGTGGTTCGGCGATCGACTCCTGCACCAGCAGCCGCGAACCGGCGCAGCACACGTGGCCCTGGTTGAAGTAGATGCCGTTGACGATCCCTTCGATGGCCGCGTCGAGCGGCGCGTCCTCGAAGACGATATTGGCGGCCTTGCCTCCGAGCTCGAGGGTCAAACGCTTGCCGGTGCCGGCCAGCGAGCGCTGGATGAGCTTGCCCACCTCGGTCGAGCCTGTGAACGCGACCTTGCGCACAGCCGGATGAGACACGACCAACGACCCAGTCTTGCCCGCGCCGGTGACGATGTTCACGACACCGTCTGGCAGCTCGGCCTGCATGCAGATGTCCGCGAAGAGCATCGCCGACAGGGGCGTGGTCTCAGCGGGCTTGAGGACCACAGTGTTGCCCGCGGCCAGCGCCGGTGCGATCTTCCAGGCGAGCATCAGCAGCGGGAAGTTCCAGGGGATCACCTGGCCCGCAACCCCGATGGGCCGCGGTTTGACGTTCGGGAAGGCCCATTCGAGCTTGTCCGCCCAGCCCGCGTAGTAGAAGAAGTGCGCCGCGCTCAGCGGGATGTCGACGTCACGCGACTCCTTGATGGGCTTGCCGCCGTCCATCGTCTCGACCACGGCGAGCTCACGTGAGCGCTCCTGGATCAGGCGCGAAATCCGGAAGAGATACCGAGCGCGACGCGAGGCCGGCAGCCGCGCCCAGGAGTCGAAGGCCCTGCCCGCGGCTTTGACCGCGC
Source organism: Candidatus Dormiibacterota bacterium (assembly GCA_035945895.1). Lineage (GTDB taxonomy): Bacteria > Chloroflexota > Dormibacteria > Dormibacterales > Dormibacteraceae > 40CM-4-65-16. The sequence goes on from DASYZS010000156.1 coordinate 41,173, forward strand.
GGTCGACGTCGACCTCGTCCGCTTCTACGACCTCGGCGAGCTTCTGCTCGGTCGCG
>DASYZS010000157.1:0-15917 GCA_035945895.1 Candidatus Dormiibacterota bacterium
GGCCGCTCTTCCCAAGCCGCCTACGCCTCAGAGCGTCACCCTGCAGCCTGGCGACGTGCCGGGCATGCAGCGCTGTTCGACCAGCGGCGACGTCAACAAAGTGCTGCAGGCCGAGAAGAGCGCGGGCTCGCCGTCGTACGACAGACATGCCACCGAGTGGGAGCAGTGGAAGCGGCAGGGAGCTACCGACGCGTACTTCGCGGTTTTCGGCACCAGCGCCTCGGACTGCGCGGCCGCGTCGGACTCAGGCACCGGTGCTCCGCGAGGCGGCGTCATGGTCGGCCTGGTGGTGCTGTTCAAAAACGCGACCGTTGCCGCCGCGAACTACCGGCGTGATTCCACCCTGATGGGGCTGGGCCCGCAGGACATCCGCTTCATCGAGCTCGCAGGAGGCATCACCACATTCGGCACGGCCACCGGACTTGGGCCTGCCTCGGTGGTCGGCACAGGCCGGGTCGCAGGCTCGAACTACTTCGTGGCGATGTGGCAGAACAAGCGGTTCGAGACCGACTTCCTGAGCTACGACGTCTCCGCATACGACGCCGACCAGGCGGTCCTGACCATGAATCGAAGGATCTTTTAGCCGTGCGGCATTCGCTCATCGCCGCGGCAATGGTGTTGCTGTCGGCTTGTGGGGGAGGCGGCTCGGGTCCGGTGACGCAGGGCCCTCCGTCGGCCAAGAGCGTGGCGCTCAACTCTTCCGATTTCTCCGGCGAGCAGCTATGCCCCGAAAGCGGCACGTACGAGAACTACCTCACGATGGAGCAGACCAAAGCTCCGGCTCGATACACGACTGACAAGAAGACGTTTGACGACCTCAAAGCGGGAGGCCTCAACGACTCGTACCTGGCCGTGTACGCGGACACGACCTCGAGCTGCGGCCAGTTCGCCACCACGACCACCGGAAAGGTGGCCCGCGTCTACGCGTTTCGCTTCAAGGACTCGGCGTCGGCCGGGGCAGCGTACACAAACCAGGGAACCCAGTTCCGACTCAGCGACTCCCAGATCGCGACCCTCAAAGCCGCCGGCGGGACTGTGGGCCTGGGCGCCACGACCGGCCTCGGCGCGAACTCGATCGTCGTGACCTTCAGCGGCGCCGGAGTGAGTCTTTACGTTGCGGAGTGGCAGAACAAGGAATTTGTGCTGGCCCTGCTGATCTTCGACCTGCCGATCAACTCCGGCACGACCATCGCCAGCAAGATCAACGGACGCGTCCGCTGATGGCCTGGTACTCGGACGCGCCGCTCACCCGGCTCGGCGACGTGATCGGCGGATTGTCCAGGGACGTCCGGCGAATGCGCCGCGGGTGGCACTGGAATTCTCCGCGGCCACATAGCTGGCCCGAGCAGGGCGCCGTCGTGCCGGCCAGGCCTGAGGACCTGGGCTGGGCGCGGGCCGAGCCCGTGCGCTCGATCCGCTGGCTGATCCAGCGCGCGCTTCTCCTCCCATTCACCGAGGTGATGGTCCATCCGAAGGTCGAGGGCAGGGAGTGGGTGCGAGAACTCAAGCGTCCCGTGATCTTCGCGCCCAACCATTCGAGCCACGCCGACACCTCGCTGGTCCTGCACTCGCTGACGGACTCCGCCCGCGATCACACTGTGGTTGCCGCGGCGGCTGACTACTGGTACAAGCACCCGATACTCGGCAACATCGTCGGCCTGTTTCTCAATACGTTCCCGTTCTCCCGCACGGGTGGCGCACAGGCGCAGCTGCACAGCTCCAGCAACCTATTGAAATCGGGATGGAACCTCGTGATGTTTCCGGAAGGCAGCCGCTCGCCCGACGGGCGCATCCAGGAGTTCAAGCCCGGCGTCGGCTTCCTCGCGAAGGAGACCGGCACGCCGGTGGTGCCGGTCCAGATCCAGGGCGCATTCCAGGTCATGCCGCGCCATCAGCCGCTGCCTGTGCCTGGGCGCGTACGGGTCCGCATAGGCAAGCCGATGACCCCCGAGCTCAAAGAAGGGACGCGCGAGTTCACTGCCAGGGTGGAAAAAGCCGTGCGAACCCTTTCAGCGGAAGAAAGGCAGCCCGACGTCCAGGGCACCTGGATCGAGCGATGGCATGCGACGAAGCCGCGTGAGCTCCGCTACGAAGGCAACGGAAGCTAGACCGGCTCGACCCTGAACACAGGGTGATCCGGCGCGATGCGTCGAAGCTCCTCGTCGGGGGAGTCGGGGCCGACGCCGCCGAAGAACACTCCGACCTCCCACTTCCAGCGCTGTAGGTACTGGCGCAGGATCGGGACCTTGTCCTCGTCCGAGATCTCGGTCACTTTGAATTCCTGACGTCCGCGTCCGAGCCAGAGCTCACCTTCGCGCGTGACCCGGATGTTGCGCACCCACTGCGTCTGGCCGCGCGGCGCAACCAGGTACTGGGTTGTGCCTAACGTCAGCAAGTTGACAGGGGAGCTACGCCACTCGCCGCTCTTTCTGCCTCGCACGCGAAGGACGCGCGAGCCCCACACGCTGATTCCAAGCGCTGTCGCGAGCGCAACCGCGCGGTTGAACACGTGCTTCGTGAACCAATCGGGCCTTTGGTAGTGCATCGCCATCGCCGCTTACGATAGGGCCGACCTTGACCTACTCGATCGTCGCGCGCGACAAGGAAACGGGTGAGTTTGGAGTCGCCGTCCAGTCTCACTACTTCCAGGTCGGGCCAGTGGTGCCGTGGGCGATCGCCGGCATCGGCGCGGTGGCGACGCAGTCAGCCGTGAACATCAGCTTCGGGCCGCTTGGCCTCGAGCTGATGCGTGGGGGCTATACCGCGCATCAGGCTCTGCGAGCCTTGCTCGCAGGCGACACGCAGCCCGACTCACGGCAGGTCGCGCTCGTCGATGCTGCGGGCAACGTCGCTGCGCACACTGGCGAGAAATGCATCCCGGCGGCAGGGCACCGCACGGGCGATGGCTTCAGCGTCCAGGCCAACCTGATGGAGAAGGACACGGTGTGGGACGCGATGTACGAGATCTTCACGAGCATCGATGGTCCCCTGGCGGAGCGGATGATGGCCGCGCTCGAGGCGGCCGAGGCCGAGGGCGGTGATATTCGCGGCAAGCAATCGGCCGCAATGCTCGTCGTCAGCGGCAAGCCGAGCGGACATTCGTGGGAAGACCGCGTCATCGACCTGCGCGTCGAGGACGCGCCCGATCCGATCGCCGAGTTGCGGCGCCTGCTGCGCGTGAAGCGGGCTTACATGACGCTGAACAGCGCCGAGGGTCTCGAGGAAAGGGGGGACAGAGCGGCGGCGCTCGAAACTCTGCGCAAAGCCACGGCGATGGCGCCGGAGATGGTCGAAATCCAGTTCTGGGCGGGACTGTCGCTGGCGGAAGAAGGACACCTGGACGAGGGCTTGGCGCTGATGGCGCGGGCGGTGGCGAAAGACCGTCGATGGATCGAAACCTTGCATCGATTGGTCGCGGTCGACCGGCTGAAGGAGGACCTCGCGCGCAAGGTCGAGTCGCAGCTCACCGCGGGTCGCCTTTAGACTTCAGAAGCTTTGGGCAAGAATAAGAATCGGCGCGGGCCGCGGCGTCCTGAGAAGCCGCGCAAAACGGAGCGCAGCGATGGCGACCAGAAAGAGCAGGCGGTCGTCATGGATGCGGTCGTGTCGCAGGCGCTGCCGAACGCGATGTTCGAGGTAGAGGTGGAGGGTGGGCACAAGCTCATCGCGTACGCCGCCGGGCGGATGCGTCGCTACTTCATCCGCATCACGCCCGGTGACCGCATCCGGGTGGAGCTTTCGCCTTACGACCTGACGCGCGGGCGCATCGTCTACAGATACCGCGATTGAGCCTTCTCGAGCAGCTCGAGAAGTCCCGCGTCTTCGACCTCGAGCAGCTTCGCTATCCCGGCGCGCCTTCGCATCCCGCCCACGCGCCTGGCTTCAACTACTTCCTGCACCGGCACCACGCGCGCGGCGCCGCGGAGGCTCGCACCGGCGCATCGGGAATCATCGTCACGCCTGAGCATTCGGGGACCCATATCGATGCGCTGGCTCACCAGGCCGAGAACCTGAAGCTCCACGGAGGCATCGACGTCGATTCCGGCGTCCAGACGTCGGCGGGGTTCAGGCAGCTCGGCGTCGACACCATGGCGCCGCTGATGTGCCGTGGTGTGCTGCTCGACGTGGCCGGCAACAAGCGCCTCGAGCCCGACTACGCGATCACACCGCAGGACCTCGAGCGAGCTGCGCGGGTGGAGATTCGGGAGGGAGACGCCGTCCTCGTGCGCACGGGCTATGGGTCACTCTGGTCGAAGCCGGCCGAATACCTCCGCGCCGCCGGCGTCAGCGCGGCAGGCTCGCGCTGGCTGATCGACCACAAGGTCGGCGCGGTCGGCGCCGACAACATGGCATTCGACCTGATGAGCTCCGAGATCGACCCGGACCTGAACGCCACCCTGCCGGGACACATCCTCTTCCTGGTCCGCGCAGGCATCCCGATCATCGAAAACCTCTACCTCGAGGAGCTGGCAGCGGCGAAGGTCTACGAGTTCGTCTTCGTCTGCCTGCCCCTCAAGATGCGCGGCGCAACGGGCTCACCAGTGCGCCCGATTGCGATCACTGCGAATCCCGGATAGTCCGGACTAACCTGGGCTTTCCCGTCGCAGGTCCTATCGCGATTCCCATGGCAGACTGAGAGGCTATGGAACTGCTGATCGTGGGGACGTGGCTTGGCGGGCTGGCGGGCGGCGCCGCGATCGTCATAGGTGTGTTCCAGGCGGTGACCGGTCGCTCCATCTTTCCGTTTGCCTGGCGCGGCCCAGGTCCGTCCGGGCGCCAGGTCACCTCGATCGGCCTGGGTTGGGTGGTGCTCGGTATCGCGTTCGCGATGTGGAGCCTTGCCGGTGGCATCATCCTCGGCGACCACTTGATCCCGCCCTTCTGGCTCAGCAGCGCCGCGGGCCTTCTCTTTGCTCTTGGGATCGCCACGAATTTTGCGATCGCGGCCATGCTCGGCCCTGGCCGCCCTGCGAAATAGCGCCGTAGCGTCCGCGTCCGTCGCCGCGTTCCATATATGTGGCTGCGGTGCTCAAGGCCGTGATCGTCGCTTACATGGCCGCGGCGTCGGTTCAGGCCGCGATTCCGAGCGAGCGCGTGCTCGAAGTCCAATGGCACCACCAGGAACACAACCTCACGTGCGAGGCGGCGGCGCTTCGGATGGCGCTGTCCTATCTCGGGATCAACGCAACTGAACTGACTCTCCTGTCGTACATGACGATCGATGCACGGCCTGCGCAGTTCGATTCGACCGGCCACCTGAAGACCTGGGGCGATCCCGCCCAGGGTTTCGTCGGCGACCCCGATGGCCACATCGAGCGCTACACGGGCTACGGCGTCTACAACGATCCCGTCGCCCGGGCGGCCGGACTGGCCGGCGCCCACGTGGTCTCCTCGGGCTCAGGGCTGTACGGGAATCCGATCTCCCCCGACGAGGTCTATCGCGATGTGCTGCGCGGCGAGCCGCTGGTGGCATGGATCAGCAACTCCTATCACCAGGTGCCCCTACGCCAGTACGTCGCCTACGATGGCGCGCCTGTCAGCTACACGTTGACGGAGCATGCCGTGACGGTGGTCGGGGTGAGGCCCGATGCCGTGCTCATCGACGACCCATGGTTCGGGCCGGCGTGGCATCCCAAGACGCAGTTTGAGTCGGCCTATGCCACCTTTTCAGGGATGGCGGTAGTGCTTGGCGGTTACCGCCTGCCTACAGTCTGGAAGCAGTCCAGGCAGTAAACCGGCCGCGCGCCGGTCGGTACGAACGGCACCTGGGTCGGCTTACCGCAGTTCGAGCAGATCACGTCGTGCATGACCCTAGCCCGGCCGTTGCCGTCGGATGCCCGCCGCGCCGCGCGGCACTCGGGGCAGCGCCGAGGCTCGTTCTGGAGGCCCCGCGACTGATAGAACTCCTGCTCCCCCGCCGTAAAGAGAAACTCCCGCCCGCAGTCACGACACGTCAAAGTCCGATCCACGAAACTCACGGTCACCGTCTGGCCTCCCCTTGTATTCGCGCTGAGTTCCGGACGATGCCGGCCGGACTACCCTCCAGCGTGCTGGCGGCGATTCTAGCGCGGTTGGCGAACATTTGGAGGCATCTCCTTACATGCCTTTACGCGCTCGTCCAGGGCGGCCACGGCGCCCCTGGTCGGCCAGCTATCCTCCCCAGGGCGTGATAGTCGACGCCCATCTCGACATCGCCTGGAATGCAATCGCCGAGGGACGAGGCTTCCTCGGACCCCCGGCCCCAGGCTACGTGGTGAGCCGCTCGGCCCTGGTCGGGGCAGAAGTCGGCCTGGTCTTTGCCACCCTCTACTGCGCGCCCGCGCAGGGCCGGCGGGCGATGCGCACGCGCTTCGTGTACGAGAACGGCCACGAGGCCAACCTGATGGCCACCACCCAGGTCAACTACTACCGGTCATGCGGCCTGGACCTGATCGGTGACCGCAAGGCGCTGGCGGACTACGCCCGCAGCTGGAGGAAAGGACGCCTGGCCGCGGTGCTGCTGATGGAAGGCGCGGACCCGATCGAAACGCCGGCCCAGCTCGGCGCCTGGGTCGACCGCGGCGTGCGGATCATCGGCCTTGCCTGGAGCCGAACCCGCTACAGCGGCGGGACGCACGCGCCAGGTGGCGTGACCGAGCTGGGTCGTCAGCTGCTGAAAGCCATGCGGCGCAAGAAGGTGATCCTCGACCTCAGCCATATGGCCGACCAGGCAGTCGCCGAAGCGTTCGAGCTGTGGCGCGGCCCGATCATGGCCTCCCACAGCAACGCGCGCGAATTTGTGCCGGGCGATCGCCAGCTGACGGACGCGTCGGTGGCCGAGATCGGGCGTCGCGGAGGGGTGGTGGGCATCAGCTTCTACGCGCGGCATCTGCGCCAGTCGGGTACGGCGACCCTCGACGACGTGGTGCGGCACGTCGTGCATCACGCCCGAGCGGCGGGAGGTCCGGAGCACGTCGGCCTGGGAACGGACCTCGACGGCGGCTTCGACGCCCGGCACTCCGCGGTGCAATCGGTGGCCGACCTGAAAACGCTGCAGGCCCGGCTGCGCCTGCACTTCAACAAGACCCAGGTCGAAGGCATCATGGGCAACAACTGGCTCGGGTTCCTGTCTAGATCGCTTCCGCCACCGACTTCGCGGTCATGAACGCGAAACCCATGCCGTGGCCGGTGAACCCGGCGCAGACGTAGACGTTCGGCATCCCCTCGACGAGGCCCGCGAACGGAAGTCCCGACTCGGTGAAGCCCATGGTCCCGGCCCAGCGGTGCATCACCTCGGCGCTGACGTGCAGGTCGGACAAGCCGCTGTCGAGCCGGGCCTGGATCTCCTCAGTCGGCTGGTCGTCGGAGGTGTTCTCCGTATCCGGTGACGTGTCGCGCCAGCCTCCAAGCAGCACCTCGCCGGTGGCCAGCTGCCGCCAGTACCGATAGCCGAAGTTCGAGTAGGCGGGCATGTCCGCGATGGGATTAGAGTCGGGCGCCGTTGCGAGCATCTGGGCGCGGGTGGGCTGGATCTTGATGCTGGGCACCAGCTCTGAGGTGTACCCGTTGGTGGCGAGGACCACCACGCCCGCGTCGCATTGAGCATCGCCGGCCGTGACCAGCACGCCGGTACGGCGAGGCTCGACCTTCGTTATAGAAACGCCCTCGCGAATCGCGCGATGCTTTGCCTGCCGCGCCAGGGCGGCGACCATCGCGGAGGGATCGATCTCTCCGTCGCGCGGGTTGATCAGCCTCGCCCCGTCCCACCGCACTTCGAATCCGTCGTCCCGCAGCAGCTGCTCCGATTCGATCAGCCGCGCTCGCTCCTCGTCGCTCGCCGGAACGATGGCGCTGCCGAGCCTGCGATGTCCCACGTCCATGCCGCGTGCGGCTTCGACCATGCGGTCATGGTTCTCGGTCGTGATCTCCCAGAGCTCGCGGGCCCGCTCGCGGCCATAGGTGCGCACACCGTCCGCGTAGTTGGAGGAGGTTCCGGCGAGCAGAAACCCCGCGTTGCGACCGCTCGCGCCCCACGCGAGGTGATGGCGTTCCACAAGGACGGTGTCGATGCGGCGGCTGGTCAGGTGCCACAGCAGGCTCGTACCCGCGATCCCTCCGCCGACGATCAGGACATCCGCCTTGTCGGGCAGCACTCCCGGGTATCTCTCCTGCGGCGGCGCCCAGAACGGTGCGGTCACGACTCCCAATAAAATCAGAAGGTTGGAGCGTCTGTCCCCCGGAGTCCCGTGCAGCTTCGCGTCCTAGGCGGGCGGGCGCCTTTGGCGCTGAAGCCTGCGTCGAGGGGCCCGGCGCTCACTCGTCACGCATCTGCTGATGCGCTCCTCATCGCGCCACCCTCTCCTTGGCTCCGCCCGCCAATGCCGCGAAATCTGCTACGAGACTCGGAGGCCAGACACTCCTAGTGGATTTCGAAAGCTATGACGTCCTGGTCGTCGGCGGGGGGCTCGCCGGCATCAGGGCAGCCATAGCTGCGGTCGAGGCCAATCCCCGGGTGAGGGTCGGGATGGTCTCCAAGGTCTACCCGATGCGCAGCCACACGGTTTCCGCCGAGGGAGGCGCTGCCGCCGCGCTCGGGCCGGGCGATACGTACGAGACCCACGCTTTCGACACAATCAAAGGCTCGGACTACCTCGCCGACCAAGACGTGGTCGAGGCGTTCGTGCGCGAGGCGCCGGTCGAGATCATCCAGATGGAGCACTGGGGCTGTCCCTGGAGCCGCAACCCCGACGGCACCATCGCGGTCCGTCCGTTCGGCGGCATGACCACGTGGCGCACGGTCTTCGCTGCAGACAAGTCAGGCTTCCACATGCTCCACACGGTCTTCCAGACTTCGCTGAAGTACGAGCAGATCGTGCGCCACGACGAGGCGTTCGTGACCAAGCTGCTGATCGAAGACAGCCGCTGCGTCGGCGTCGTGGCCTACGACATCCGTACGGGGCGCTTCGACGCGATCACCGCGAAGTCGGTCATCCTCGCGACCGGCGGTCTCGGTCGCACCTACGCATTCACCACCAACGGCAACATCTGCACCGGCGATGGAATGGCGCTTGCCTACCGCGCCGGCGTCGGCCTGAAGGACATGGAGATGGTGCAGTTTCATCCGACTGGGCTGCCGTTCACCGGGATCCTCATCACGGAAGCGGTGCGGGGAGAGGGCGGATACCTCTACAACAACCAGGGCGAGCGCTTCCTGAAGCGCTACGTGCCGAACAAGATGGAGCTTGGACCGCGCGACATCATCTCGCGCGCCATGGTCACCGAGTTCGAAGCCGGACGTGGGTTCGAGGGCCCGCACGGCCAGTACATGCATCTCGACGTGCGCCACCTGGGTGAAGATGTCATCGACCGCAAGCTTCCGTTCATGCGCGAGCTGGGCCGGGAGTTCGTCGGCATCGACATCGTCCACGAGCCGATCCCCGTGCGGCCGGTGCAGCACTACATGATGGGTGGCGTCGACGCCGACATCTCCGGGACGACGCCTATCCTCGGCCTGTACGCGGCGGGGGAGTGCGCCAACGTCGGCCTCAACGGCGGCAACCGGCTCGGTTCCAACTCATTGCCGGAGTGCCTGGTGTTCGGTGCCGCTGCCGGCCGCGCGGCGGCCTTTTACGCGGCCACGGCCAAGCCGGTGACGGCCAACCCGGTGGAGGCGCTGCTCTGGGACGAGGCGCGGCGTGTCGAGTCCGAGTACCTCGACAAGAAAACGGGGGAGGAACGCATCGCCGTGATCCGCGAGGAGATGCAGAAGGACATGGACGCCGGCGCCGGCGTCTTTCGTGATCGCGAGGGTTTGTCCCGTCTTGCCCGCAACCTGGGCGGCCTCCGCGAGCGGTTCGAGAACATCAAGATCGACGACTCGAGCCGGACCTTCAACACCGAGCTGATTGCCGCCCTCGAGCTCGACTTCATGCTCGAGATCAGCACCGCGATCGTGTTCTCGGCCCTGGCACGAGAAGAATCGCGCGGGGCGCACGCCCGCCGGGACTTCCCCGAGCGCGACGACACGAAGTTCCTCAAGCACACGCTTGCGTTCCGCACCAACGCGCTAGCACCACGACTGGAGTATCGAGACGTGAACATCACCAACTACCAGCCTCAGGCCCGGACCTACTGATGGCCGACAAGATCGTCACCATCAAGGCGACGCGCTTCGACCCCGAACGCGACGAGAAGCCGCGCGTGCAGTCGTACGAGATTCCGTTCTACGACGAGAGCATGGTCGTGCTCGATGCGCTCAACTACGTGAAATCGCACGTCGACGGGAGCCTCAGCTACCGCTGGTCGTGCCGCATGGGTATCTGCGGCAGCTGCGGGATGATGGTGAACGGCGTACCGAAGCTCACCTGCAACGCGTTCGTGCGCGACTACTGGCCGCGCCCCATCGTGGTGCAGCCGCTGAACAACTTTCCTATCATCCGCGACCTCGTCATCGACATGGAAGACTTCATGCACAAGCTGAAGGAGATCCAGCCGTGGATCATCCGCAAGCAGGAGCTCCCGCTCGGCGCACGGGAGCACCGGCAGACCAATGAGCAGATCGATGACTTCCGTCAGTTCAGCGAGTGCATCAACTGCTTGCTGTGCTACGCGGCGTGCCCGGTGTACGGGCTGAACAACGAGTTCCTGGGCCCTGCGGCGACGGCTCTCGCGCGGCGCTACAACCTCGACTCGCGCGACGAGGGCCTCAAGCAGCGTCTCCCGGTGATCGGTCAGTCCGAGGGCATCTGGGAGTGCAGCTTCGTCGGCGAATGCTCGGTCGTGTGCCCGAAGGGCGTCGACCCGGCGAAAGCGATCCAGCAGTCGAAGCTCGACACGACGATGCGCTTCCTCCTTCCTTACGGAAACCGAGAGTGACGACGGAGGCGCAAGCCGCGCCACGCGAATTTCCGTGGCGCATGCCCACCGGCTGGTGGACGCGCAATTTCCACTACTTCCGGTACATGCTGCGCGAGTTCACGGCGATCCCGATGGCGCTGTGGCTGCTGTGGCTGCTGGTGGAGATACAGCGTGCGTCCAACGGACCGGCGCACTACCAGCCTCACGGCTCGCCGGCATTCGTCGTGTTCAGCGTGATTGTCCTGCTGTTCTCGCTCTACCACAGCGTCACGTTTCTCAGCCTTGCGGGGACGATCCTGCATTTCAAGCTCTTCGACAAGCCCGTGCCGTCGCGCCTGATCGTGCTTTCGCAATTCGGTGCGTGGCTGGTGGCGTCAGCAGTCGTGGCGTTCGTGCTGGTGTGGTTCGCCCGGTGGTGAAAGAGCGCCTTGCATTCGCGCATCTCTTCTACTGGATCATGTTCGCCCAGGGCGGCATCATCGCCGCCCTTCTCGTGCCCGTTCACGTGCTGGTCCAGGGCATCCTCGGGCCGCTGCAACTGGTGCCGGTCGTCGACCGCCACTACGACACGTGGGTCCTCGTTCTCGGCAATCCGCTGGTCAAGCTCTACCTCGTCGTCCTGATCGCTCTTCCGTTCTTCCTTTTCGCCCACCGCATCCGCTACTTCGCGGTAGACATCGGCCTGCACGCGGCCAAGGGCATGGCGGCGCAGGTGATCTTCTACGGTGGCGCCGTCGTCGTGACCCTGGTCACGATCTGGATCGTGCTGACCTCAGTCCCAATTCGCATCTGGTAGACGCCCCATGTACACGGTCGAGGCGGTGCCGGCTCCTGAGCTGGGGAACACGAGCTTTGTCGTCTGCGACATCGAGCACGGCGTCGGGCTGGTCATCGACCCGTTTCGCGACATCGAGCGGTACCTGAATCTCGCGGACGACCAGCACATCAAGCTCACGCACGCCCTCGACACTCACCTCCACAACGACTTCGTCTCGGGGCGGCATGAGCTGGCGGCCGAAGTGGGTGCGAGCGTGGATGAAGTGGCGGTGGGCGAGGAGCTGACGGTCGGCGACATGACACTTCGCGCGCTGCACACGCCAGGCCACACGCCCGACCACAAGTCCTACCTGCTGAGCGAAGGCAGCCAAGCGCACGCCCTGTTTTCAGGCGGGGCTGTGATGCTCGGCGCGATCGCACGCACCGACCTGTTCGGACCGCACCTCGCCGTGCAGCTGGCCCTCGAAGCGTTGACGACGCTGCAGGTCCGGCTGCGCGGGCTGCCCGACTACCTGCGCGTCTTCCCGACACACGGCGCGGGTTCGTTGTGCGGCGCCGGCGGCCGCAGCGGGCACGAGACCACCCTCGGCCACGAGCGCCAGGCGAATCCTTTCTTCACCACCACCGAGCTGATGCCATTTCTGGCACGCGTCCTCAACCAGCCCCGGTACCCGGCCTACTACCGCGACATGTCGGCGATCAACCGCGATGGCGCTCGCCTGATCGGCCGCACGTTGCCGGCGCTGACGAAGCTCACGGCTGACGATGCGGCCCGGATGATCGACGAGGGCGCGGCCGTGATCGATGTCCGCGATGGTCGCGAATACGACCGCGGACACATCCCTGGGAGTTACAGCATCGGGCTCGAAGGCTCGGTGAGCATGTGGGTCGGGTGGTTGGTCGCTCGTGGGCGGCGGGTCATCCTGGCCGGTGGGACGCACGATCAGCACGTCATTGCGCAGCGCCAGCTCCTACGCATTGGATTTGACGCCATCGCGGGCGAGCTCGACGGTGGGATCGATGCATGGCGCTCCAGCGGACGTGCCGTTTCGACTTTCGAGACAGTCGACGTCGAAGATATGGCCACGTGGGTGCTCAGCGCCGAACCGATGACCGTAGTCGACACGCGTGACGAGCACGAATGGGCGGCCGGCCACGTGCCAGGGGCGCTGCATATGTACGTTCCGGACGTTCCGTTCCGCGCCGCCGAGATTCCGCGCGAGGCCCCGGTGGCGGTGCACTGCGCGTCGGGCTACCGCGCCGGCATCTCGGCGAGCCTGCTCGAGCAGGCAGGGCATACGCGGATCATCCACGTCAACGGCGAGTACTCGGAGTGGGACCGCCTCCACCTGGCGGAGGTTCGTCCCTAACCTCTCTTTCTAGCTCGCCAGATCTCCTCGGACGGCCATTTCTTCGCCCACTCGGCCGGCACGAAGTTGTAAAAGTGATGGTCGACGGCGTCGTCGGGCGCATAGAGCTGGCGGTAGTCGAGCACCTCGAAGCCGGTTCGGCGCAGAAGCTGAAACATCTCCGAGGTGCTTATGTGGAACTCGGACGAGATGTCGCCGCCGGAGGTCCAATCGAGACGGTGCATGCCGCGAAGCGGCCGCACCAGCCCCTCGGAGATCTTTTCCTCGTCCGCCGAGCAGACCATCTGGAGGTCGGTCGTCGCCATGAAGACGAGCTCGCCGCCCCCTCTGAGCAGCCGGGCGGCCTCAGGGATCCACTTGTAGGGGTCGCACCAGATCGATGCGCCATACTCCGAGAACGCAAGGTCAAACGTTGCGTCGGGCAAGGGCACGTCTTCGGCGCTGGCCTCCAGTAGCTCGAGCCCAAGGCCGAACTCCTCGTTCATGCGACGCGCGGTGTCCAGCTGGGCCGGTGTGATGTCCACGCCGACCACCCGTTTCGCCCCGCGCTTCTTCAGCCAGGCGCCGAAATAGGCCGTGCCGCAGCCGAGCTCGATGACCTCGAGTCCACGCAGATCAGGGAGCACACCGAGATCTGCCTCTCGGTTCTTGAACACGCCCCACGCGATCTCTTGCTGCGCCCACGCTTCGCGCGCCCTGCCATCGGTGTACTTCGCGTTGGATTCGGTCCAGTGCTCGCGCGCGAGGACCGCGTAGTCCGGAAGCTCAGGCATCCGTGGTGGCGGCTTCGAGCAGTGCGGCGAACTTGCGCCGCGACGCCTCGCGACGTGTCGGGATGTGCTCGCGCGGCCACGGTCCCTCCGGCGTCCGGTAGCCCGCGAGGATCTGGCGCGCGACCGACACGCGATGGACCTCGTCGGGTCCGTCATAGATGCGCGCGGCCCGTGCATGTCGGTACATCTCTTCCAATGGAAGGTCCGCCGAATAACCAAGCGAGCCGTGAATCTGGATGGCGCGGTCGATGACGTCGTGCAGGACCTTCGCACCGAAGAACTTGATGAGCGAGATCTCTTTGCGCGCGGCCGAGGCGCCTTGCGTATCGATGACCCATGCGGCGTGCAGCGTCATCAGACGCGCGGCCTGCATCTCGGCCGCCGAGTCCGCGATCCAGTTCTGCACGGTCTGGTGACTCGCGAGCTTCTTGCCAAACGCCTCGCGCTGCAGGGCACGCTCGCACAGCATGTCGAAGGCTCGTCTCGCCTGGCCGAGCCAGCGCATGCAGTGATGAATGCGGCCGGGTCCGAGGCGGGCCTGGGCGATCAGGAATCCCTGGCCGCGCTCGCCGAGAACGTTGTTCGCCGGCACACGCACGTTGTCGTAGACGATCTCGGCGTGCCCGTAGCCAAACCGTTCGCTTTCGCCGCCCATCGTGGGGATGTTCCGTAGCCGTTTGAGGCCTGGCGCGTCGGACGGCACGATGATCATCGACGCGCGCTCGTAGGCATCGGCGTCGGGTTCGGTGACGACCATCGCGATGAGGAAGTCCGCGATCATGCCGTTCGACGTGAACCACTTGTGCCCGTTGATGACCCATTCGTCGCCGTCCAGCTCCGCGGTGGTCTTCAGCAGAGTGGGGTCTGAGCCTGCGGTGTCAGGCTCGGTCATGGAAAACGCGGAGCGGATCCTGCCGTCGAGCAGCGGGTAGAGCCAGCGCTCTTTCTGCGGGTCGGTCCCGAAGTCGGCAAGGATCTCGGAGTTGCCGGAATCCGGCGCCTGGTTGCCGAAGACGATGGGGCCCCAGACGGAAGCCCCCTCGATCTCGTGCATGAGGCCGAGCTTCACCTGGCCGTAGCCTTGTCCGCCGAGCTCGGGCGGGAGATGCGTCGCCCACAGCTTCTGCCGCTTGACCTCCACCTGCAGCGGACGGATCGCGCGCGTGAAACCGCGCTCGTCGATGTCGAGCACCTCGAGGGGATAGACCTCGTCGTGCATGAAGCGTCGCATCCACTCGAGCTTTTGCTCGAATTCGGGCTCGGTCGAGAAGTCCCAGGTCACAGCAGCGAAATCCCCTCATCGATCATGCCCGTGATGGTATCCGTCATCCCTTCGTACATGGGATCCGGGCGGCGGCCCTTGCGGTGGAGCATCAGGTTGTAACCGAGTATGGCCGCGTACTTATAAAGGCTCATCGCCACGTACCAACGCATCTCGTCCCTGTCCGTGCCGTACAGCTCGAACAGGTCATGCATGTCGAGGTTGATCGTGCCGCCTGGGCTGGGCGCGTCCTTGAAGTTGCGGCGGATGGTCATCACGCACAGGCACCCGAGGTCCAGCCGAGGCTGCCCGAGCTCGGCGATCTCCCAGTCCAGAACGGCCACCACCTCAGCGCCGCGGAACAGCATGTTGCCGAAGTGGTAGTCGCCATGCACCAGGGTGGGCTCTTGCTCCAGCGGCACCTGGGCCGCGAGCATGCCGCCGAGCTCGCCCGCCCTCGTCGTCAACTCCTCGGGGGCGCGCTGCATGAGCATCGCCCACCGCATCATCTCGACCTGGAGCGGGACTGGCTCTTCATCTCCGATGCCGGTTTTGTCGAGCGGAACCTGCTGCAACCGCTGGAGAACCCCGACCGCCGACCTCGCGATCGCGATCGGTTCCTGTTCCAGGGCGGTTGCCTCGATGCGCTTGCCGGCGACCTTCTCCATGAGCACGAACGGCCTGCCGTCGACGAGCGGCTCGGAAGAGATGACCGGGACGGCGGGAGTGGGGAGGCCCCCGTCGTGCAGCGCCGCCATGATCCGGCCCTGGCGCATGACGTCCGCGGTGGCAGCGATGCGCGCGCCCGGAGGGGGCAGGCGCAAGACGTAATCGCCGTCACCGGCCGTGACGTAGTAGGTGAAGCCCGAGTGTCCTTCGGGGATTGGGTCGATCGAGAGC
>DASYZS010000158.1:0-9178 GCA_035945895.1 Candidatus Dormiibacterota bacterium
GGCTGCACATTGGCCTTGAGATAAAGGCCCACGTTGGCTCGGACCTGGTTCTCGACGAGCTGCACGTTTCGCTCCACGACGAAGCTGAACGGCATGTGGAGCGCGAACGCGATCGCGAGGACGACCGCGACCGTCTTCGGCGCAATGGAGATTGTGGTCGACATGCGCTGCATGCCCAGAGCCGCAAAGAGCATGACCACCGCGAGAAAGGGCGGCCAGTACCAGTCGTAATAGTTGATCGCCGGGATGAAGTAGATCCGGTAGCCGAAGAACAGAAGCACGAACGCGGCCGCGGGCCACATGTCGCGAACGCTTTTCGTCGCCACGAATCCGAGCACGACGAAATAGAGCGTCGCGATCGCCACCGCCGCAAGCACCGCGTCGGGGAGCGGCGTCGCGACAGTGGCCCACACCTCGCGGAAAGGCTCGAGGTGGTAGAGCAGGATGACGACGTGGCCGCTGACCTGCGCCACGAGCCAGTCGAACCAGGGAGTCAACGAGCCTCCGCTGACGAAAGGAGGGATCGGGTAGATCGTTGACTTGGCGACGATCGTGTTCGGAATCGGAGACCCGTAGTAGAGCGTCGTGAAGATCACCCACGGCGCCACCACCGCGGCTGCGGTCGCGCCGGACACGAGCGCCCGCCTCCGGTCGAGCACCGCCAGGTAGACGAGCGCGGGAAGCACCCAGAGCACGAACTCAGGTCGCACCAGGGGCGCAAGGCCGAGCCACGCGCCGGCGGCGATGAATTCGCCGCGGCGCACGTGGTGGATGCCCGCGAGGAGGATCGCCACCGCGACCTGGGTCTCCATCCCAGCCATCCCGAAGAAGATCTGGTTCTGGTCGAATGCGAGGTAGGCCAGCAGGAAGGCTGTCGGAAATGAGCCCAGGCCTAGGTCGCGGGCCAGCAGTCGCGCATAGACCAGGGCGACGCACACGAACCCCAGCGAGGCAATCCGCATGGCGGCCATGCCCCACCCCTCATGGAGCAGCTCCCCGACCAGCGGAATCAGGACCCCCAGCGCGGAGGTGAACCCGTGGATGTGACCTTCGCCCAGGTGGTGCACGAGACCAAGGCCGAGCGGAACGTTGCGCGCATGAGTGATCGTGGTCAGGCCGTCCTCGAACATGCGGTTGGTGGTGGCCCAGAAGACGACGCGGGCCCCAAGCGCGCCTGCAATGAAAGCGAGGAGCAGCGGCTCGCGCCGGGCAAAGTCGAGAAGGCTGGGGCGAGTCACTTGAGGCGGCGCCTATTCTGCATAACCGGCCGAAAGCCCGAGCGCGAACACCAGAATTACGACCCGTGCTCGCCAGGATCGAGACCAGGCTTCCCCCGCTCTGGCTCTCCGCGTCGGCCGTCACCGCCGCCATCGCGGTCGTTTTTGGCATCCAGCGCTGGGTGGCTCATTTCGTCGCCGATCCGTACGCCGAGGACATCCGCGTCTGGGTCGTGGCAACGCGCATTGGTCTCACCAACGGCTGGTCCCACATCTACGACCTCGACCTGCAGAAAGCCGCTTCGGCCGGCTTCCCGCCGTCTGGCAGGGTCATCGACCTGACGCATTTCTTCGTCGCCCCGCCACCTGATGCATGGATCCTCGTGCCGGTCGCGTGGCTTCCGATCCCCGCGGCGTTCGTGATCTGGACCCTGGTCAACGTCGCGGCGTTCGTCGTGGTCGGCTGGTTGGTCAGCCCGGGCTCGGCCTTGACGAGGGTAACGCTGATCCTGGTCGGACTCGCCCTGTGGCCGGTGCACTTCCAGTTCTGGCTCGGCCAGTGGGTCGTCGCCACCCTGGCGCTGGTCGGTCTCGCGTGGTGGCTCCTCGACCGGGGTCAGGCGATCGCAGCCGGAGCGGTGCTCGCGCTCGGGGTGATCGCCAAGCCGCAGGATGCATGGCTAGTCCCGCTCGCGTTGCTGGTCGGCGGCCGCTGGCGGCCGGTGATCGCTTTCGCGGTCGTGGGCGCCGTGCTCGGTGCGGCGTCGCTGGCCTCGTTGGGCGCCTCGGGCCTGAACTCCTGGTGGCATGACCTCGGCCTGCTGCGCGCGAGCCCGTACTCCGGACCTCTCACCTACTCCTGGCTGATTGGACACACTCCGCTTGCCACCGCCGCCGAGGTCGGGTTCGGCATCGTCGCGCTTGGCGCTGCCTGGATGCGACGCGACCGCCTCGACCTCGTGTTCGCGCTGGGCATCATCGCCACGATGGGCGCGGCCAGCTACCTGCATGAGGACGACGTGGCGATGCTCGTGCTGGCCGCATGGATCGTGCTGCGCTCGAACCCAAGCCTGCAGCTCAAGCTCTGGCTGCTGGCGGGGATCGCGGCGGCGCAATTCATCGCCATCGGCCAGCCCATACCGATGCTGGTCTGGGAGCCGGGATTCCTTGTGCTTCTGGCGCTCGAACCGAGTCGGAAGATGGCACCAGCAGTGCGTCACCCCGAGCCGGCGCCGGCATGATCAAGCGGCGGCCGCCGCTCTGGCTGCTCGCCGGTGGCCTCGCGTCGCTGTGGGCCGGGGCGCATGCGATCGCCGTGTGGATCCTCCTATTCGTGGCGATGCCCATCCACGAGGACGTGCGCATGATCTACGTCGCCGCGCAGGCGGGCGTGCGCTACGGGTGGTCGACAATCTATGACCCCTCCACCCTGCGCGCCCTCTCCACATCGTTTCCGCCCGGCCAGCAGCGAATCGACGCCGTGTACACCTACGTGCATCCGCCGCTTGTGGCCTGGTTGTTCGCGCCGCTCACGGTGCTGCCCGAGCCCGCCGCGTATCTCGCATGGACGGTGATCTCGCTCGTCGCGCTTGTTTTTGCATGGCAGGTCGCCGCGCCGTTTGCCGGAGTGGCCAAAGCCTCGCTTCTCCTGCTCGCGATCGGCCTGTGGCCGGTCTTGTCCGCCTTCTACTACGGACAGCCGATCATGTTCGTACTCGCGTGCGTGGCCGGATGCTGGGGGCTCGTCAAGCACGATCGGCCGCTCGCCGCCGGACTCGTTCTGGCAGTGGCGACCTCGCTCAAGCCGCAAGTGATGTGGATGCTTCCGGCGGCGATTCTCGCGAGCGGACGCGTGCGCGTGATTGCCGGCTGGCTTGTTGGAGTGATCGCGCTCGCGCTGCTTTCAGCGGCCGCGCTCGGGCCGTCAGGCGTCGCGAGCTGGGTCCAGGCCATTCAGCAAAACCAGGCTGATCCCGCCCACAGCGTCAGCACGCTCATCCACTTCTTTGGGCTCGGTCCAGTGACGATTGCGCTCTGGGCGGTCTTCAGCCTGGCCACGCTCGCGGTCGCTTACACGCGAAGGCAGGACGTCGATGCGGTCTTCGCGGCGGGTCTCGTCGGGACCGCCCTTGTCACGTTCCACTTCCACGAGCTCGACTACAGCGTGCTCGTGATCGCCGCGTGGTTCTTCCTGCGCACGTCGCCTCCGCTGTGGCAGCGCCTGTGGCTCGTCGTGGGCATCGCGGCCGTCGAGCTGCTGGCGGTCGGGACCGCGCTCGGTCCGGACTGGGACGTCCCGTCGCACGCGGTCGTCATCGCCTGGACCGCGACGTGGCTCGTCGCGCTAGTCCCCTGGCGCGTCTTTCTCCATGCCGAGGATGCTGAGAAAAAAGCTCGCGAAGACCGTCTGCACGCCTAGCGTCACCAGGACCACGGCGGGGATGACCTCGCGCATCGTCAGGCGCGGATCAAGATTCCCGAAACCTCCCGCGCCCCAGCTGAGCACGGCGATGACGGCGCCGATGACGCCGGCGACGGTCATCAATCCGCCGACCACGAGGCCGGTCTCGAGCGTCACGTAATCGAACATCGCGCGGTAGCGGGCATTTGGTGGATGGAAACCGCGCTCCATGGCGAACACCTTGGTGAACACGGCAAACACCACAAGCTGGAACCCGATCAGGCACGCGAAGGCGGCGATGAGCAGCGTGTGTATGTCGAACGTCACGGGTCCGATCCGTTTTGGACCCGTCTCGAGGAGCGCTCCGACGAGCGCGCCTGTGCCGAACAGCGCGACGCCTGGGTAGAGGAACAGCCAGCGCGGGCTGAACAGGAGCATGAAGCGGAGGTGGCGCCAACCGTCGCGCCACGTCCGCAGATGCGGAGGGCGCGAACGGCCGTCGGGGCTCAGCGTCACCGGGACCTCCGCGATCTTCAAATGCTGCAGGGAAGCTTTGATGACCATCTCGCTCGCGAACTCCATGCCCGTGGCGCGGAGGTGAAGGCCGTCGATCGCGTCCTTGCGAAAGGCCCGCAGCCCGCAGTGCATATCGCCTACCGGCGTCCCGAAAAAGACGCGACCGATTCGCGTGAGGACGGGATTGCCGAGCCAGCGATGGGACCAGGTCATTGCACCGGGTCGGATCCCGCCCGCGAATCGATTCCCCATCACCAGGTCGAAGCCCTGCCGCAGCTTTTCCAGGAACGGAGCGATCGCGGTGAAGTCGTAGCTGTCGTCTGCGTCGCCCATCACCACGTACTTGCCGCGCGCCGCAGCGATGCCGCCGAGCAGCGCGCTTCCGTAACCCTTTCGCTCCACCTCGACCACCCGAGCGCCGAGCTCTTTGGCGATCAGAGGCGAGCCATCGCTGCTCCCGTTGTCGGCGACTATGACCTCGGCGGACAGCCCATCGCGCTCGATCGCACGTTGGGCCTTGCGGATGCATGAGGCAAGCGTCTCGGCTTCGTTGAGGCAGGGCATGACGATCGAAACCTCGACGTCGGTGCGCGGATTGTGCTCGGCCTGCTTGCGCGGGCGCTGCGCGACGCTCATGGTCTGGTGCAGCGTAACGCGGGGGCAATCGCTTGATTGCCAGAAAAAGTAATGACCCCGACGGATCGCCTCTCGGGAGCCGGCCCACGGCCTTGCGGCCCTGTTCCTGCCCCCTTGAACGTTTCCCTCGGGGCCGACGTGAAATGTATTGGCTGCCGGGTTTTCCTGCAACTCCGAAAGTCAGTTCGCCGCCAACCTATTTCGAGTAGCCTGTGTGACCGTGCCCCTGACCCTCGACGAAGCGCAGCAACTCATCGCCCGGGCTCACGCCAAAGCGGAGTCAGCGGGCATCCACGTGACGGTGGCGGTGGTCGACGAAGGCGGTCTCTTGGTGGCCCTGGCTCGCATGGATGGCGCGCCGCCTCTGTCGCCGCAGGTCGCGGAGGCCAAGGCGGTCGGCGCGGCGATGCTCTACCGCGACGGATCGGGGCTCGCGGACCTGGCCAGGGACCGTCCTGGGTTCTTCAGCGCCGTGGACAGGTTGGTCCGCGTTCCAATCGTGCCCGGCCTGGGGTCGGTCCTGATCCGTCGCGACGGCAAGGTGTTCGGCGCGGTGGGCGTCAGCGGCGGAAAGCCCGAGCAGGACGTCGAATGCGCCGAGGCCGGCATCATCCAACCCCCGGATAGGCGCGACTAACCGGCCTTCAAAGGTGCGATGACCCCGGATAGGCGCGCCTATCCGGGGTTCAGGCTGATGGTGCGAAGCGGCTCGTAGACCGAGCCTGCTCGCCCGAGCCTGCTGCGATAGAGCACGAGCTCGCCGGCCCGCCATCCCGGAAGGTCTGGCGGTCCAGGCATTGGCGGGAGCGGCGCGCCCTCTCGCGGGCGTGCCCGGGCCAGAGTGAGGTGGGCGTGAAAACGCCTGCTCTCGGCGTCGAGGCCGCCGGCCACCGACTCGGCCTCGACAAGGCGTGCCAGCTCGCCGATGGCTTCCTCTCCGTCGGCGAGGCCCAGCCAGACGACCCGCGCCAGCCGGCCGCGCCCAAACGACCCCGCGCCGCCCAGTCGCACCTCGAACCCCAATGGTCGTGCGGCGGCCACGCGGTCGGCGATCCCCTCGGCCAGTGCCGGGTCGACGTGGCCAAGGAACCGAACGGTGAGGTGAAGGTTGGCGGCGGGGGTCCAGCGAAAGGACGGCGCGATGGCGGTGCATTCAGCGATGTACGAGTCGAGAGCCTGGCGGTGTCTTTCGGGCAGGGGCAGCCCGAAAAACAGCCTGAGTTCATGAGAGGGAACCTGCCGGTTCCCTCTCATCGCGGCGTCGGCAAAGCCGACCCGGCCTGGCGGCCGGGCAAGCGCCGCTGCTCTCTTTCCCGCTGAAGAGCTGCCGTTAATGGGCTGCGCGCTTCGCCCAGTGCGACGGCGCCCAGGCGCCCGGTGTACCGGGACGCCACCCGAACTGCGAGCTGACCGAGTCGATGCCCGCCGCAAGGTTCGGCTGGTCGACCATCCTCACCTCGTCGGAGGTGATCGGCGGGTCCTTCATCACCGCCTCCATGGCCATCGCGGCCGGGATGAGCGCGCCGGTAGGAAACCGGAACTTGGCCTTCTTGATCTGACGCGCCTGCAGGAACCAGTCGTACATGGTCTCGTAGGTCACGACCTCAGGACCGCCGAGCTCGATGATCTTCCCGAGCAGCTGGGGCTTGGAGATTGACTCGACGATGCAGCGTGCCGCGTCGTCGCGCAGGATCGGCTGCACCTGGTGCTGGCCGCTGCCCGGGATCATGGCGAACGGGCCGACCAGCGAGCGCTCGAAGGCATCGACGACTCCGCCGTCCTCGCCGATGACCCATGAGAACCGCAGAATCGTCCCGGCCACGCCGGTCTTGGCCAGCTCCTGCTCGCCTATCCAGCGCGAGGTGTAGTACTTCAGCCTGGGGTCCAGCTTGGCTCCGATCGCGCTGACGAAGGTCACCGACCGCACCCCGGCCGCGATGCACGCCTCGCCCAGGATCCGAGGACCGTCGATGTTGACGGTGGTCATCGCCTGCGGGAAGTTGCGGCGGACCGCGACCAGGCTGACGACGTGCTCGACACCGCTGGCTGCCTGCTGCACAGACGACAAGGTCATGGCGTCGCCCACCACGACCTGGGCTCCCCGCACCTTGTACGCGGCCGCCTTCATCGGGTCGCGGACGAGCACGCGCAGCTGGTGCCCCGCGTCGAGGAACTTGTGGGCGACCGCGCGCCCGACGAAGCCGGTCGAACCCAGCACCAGGACCCTTGCCATCGGCTCTGAATCGTATCCGAGGGATACTGACGCTCAGTGCTGTACGCGGCGTCAGCGCCCGGTTTCCTTGCCAGCCCGATCGTGCTCGGGGCCTTTGGCGTGCTGCTGGGAATCGGCGTGATCGCGGCCGCCATCCGTCGCCGTCGCGGGCGAGACCGATACCGAGAGACCTATGCGGCCTCTGGCGGGATTGCCTACACCGCGGTCCAGATGGGCTGCGGGGGCGTGCTCCTGCTGTTCGGCGTCGGACTCGTGGTGTTGGGCCTGCTCACCCCTAGATGACGTTCTTTTCCCGAACGAGAGAGCCTTGCGCGAACCGGGTGAAGGCAAACGGGCTCAGGTCGATGTCGGAGCTGTGATCGAGCAGCAGCTGCGCCAGTAGAAGCGCCGCAGCCGGCGCCTGCATGAATCCGTGTCCGCTGAACCCGGCCGCGCACCAGAAACCATCGACCTCGGGTAAAGGTCCGAGGATCGCCTGATGGTCCGGCGTCGTCTCGTACAGCCCAGCCCACGCCGTCTTGACGCCGGCGGACGCTAGCGCTGGGGCTCGCCGCGCGGCTTGCTCGAACATCCTGGCGAGGAAGTCCCAGTTCACCTCGGTGACGTAACCGGGCGGGTCGCCGCGGTCGCTCATGCCGATCAGGACACCGTCCCCCTCGGGGTGGAAGTAGAGGGAGGACTGAAAGTCGACGGTCATGGGGTTGTCGCGCGGAACGTGCGGAAACGTCCCCGTGACCGCGATCTGCCGGCGGTAGGGCAGCACCGGGATCTCGAGGCCGGCCATCCTCCCGATCGACGCCGACCACGCCCCGGCGCAGTTGAAGAGCACCCGCGTGGCGACGTCGCCGGCAGACGTGCGCACGCCCTGTACGCGACCGCCGGCCACGTCGATGCCCACCACCTCCAGGCCCTCCTTCAACCGCGCCCCGTGCCGGCGGGCGGCTGCCGCGTAGCCCGAGGTCACGTCGGCCGGGCTGGCGATGCCGTCCGTCGGGCAAAAGGTGCAGCCGAGGACGTCTTCGACGTTGAGCACGGGCACCATGCGCGAGGCTTCGGAGGCATCGACCCAGCGGGCTTCGCTCAGCCCGACCCGATGCCACATCTCCATGTTGTGGCGGAAATCCTCGACGTGCTGCGGCAGCGTGAGGACGAACAGGTATCCGATCTGTCGAAAGTCTGCGGGATGTCCGGTCTCCTGCTCGAAGTCTTCGAACATTCGGACCGACATCCGTTGGAGTCGGACGTTGGCCTCCATCGAGAACTGCTGACGTACGCCGCCCGCACATTTGCCGGTGGACTGCGAGCCCAACGTCTCCCGCTCGAGCAGGAGCACGTCCACGTCGCGCTTGGCCAGCTGGTAAGCGAGGGCGCAGCCCATGATGCCGCCGCCCACGATGACTACGTCAGCGCTGTCCACACACGAGTCCCCATACCTCGAAGATGAGCTTCAGGGCGGCAAGCGTGGTGATGTCTGAGCTGTCATAAGGCGGCGAGACCTCGACGACGTCGAAGCCGACCAGGCGCGAATCCGCAGTCGCACCCCGCAACAGCTCGAGGGCCTGGCGCGTGGAGAGACCGCCTGCCGATGGAATCTCGGTCCCCGGCGCAAAGGCAGGGTCGAGCACGTCGATGTCGAAAGAGACGTGGACCTCGGCGCCGCGCAGCCTGTCCGCGATCTTGCGCGCCGCCCCCTCTGGATCGCGCGCGATCTCGACCGTCGGCACCAGCAGCACACCGTTGGCGCGAATGAACTCCAGCTCCTCCGGGTCGTAGTCGCGGCCGCCCGCGATGACCACGCGGGACGGCTCGATGCCCGACGTCTCGAGCGCTCGGCGCAGCGCGCAACCGCATGTCCAGTGGCCGCCGCGCGAGAAATCACACAGGTCCGGATGGGCGTCAAGCCAGAGGACGTGCACGCCCGGATGCCGGCGCACCTGCGCGGAGAGAGTGACCACGGCCGTGCAGTGGTCGCCGCCCAGGACGGTGAGGAACTGTTCCGGTGGAATCGAGGCCAGTCGTTGCATCGGCTCCATCCAACCCGCCTCGATGTCCTCGCCGACGGTGAGGTCGCCGACGTCCCGAACCTGGAGTCCCTTGAGCAGGCGTCCCTCTTCCGTCACGGGCGGCATCGCTGCGGAGAGCTGGCGGATGCGCTGCGGCGCCAGCGCGGCGCCT
>DASYZS010000159.1:0-12433 GCA_035945895.1 Candidatus Dormiibacterota bacterium
CGGCGCGCCGAGCGTCGCTGCCGCACCCTGGAGCGCTCCGGCGGGCTGGACAACCCGGACGTCGGGCGGTGGCTGAACCGGCTGAGCCTGGTCCTGTTCGTGCTTGGCCGTTACGAGGAGAACCTGGCCGGTCGCACCGCGAAGCCGGCCAAGGGATCAGCTTCGAAGCGTTCTAGCTAAGCTTCGACTCGGTTGCCTCTAATGACGTACCCGGCTCTCGTCGTCGTGCTGTTGATGGTCCTGTATGTCGGCCTCTCCTACCGGCTCTACCGCCGTGCGTTCGTTCCCTCCAGACCGACATGGCTCGACGACTTCACCTTCACGCCCTTCGAGTTCCAGGCGGACTACGAGGAGGTCGAGCTCGTCACCGCGGACGGCGTGAACTTCGGCGCATGGCACTTCCGCCAGCCGGGCTCGCCCCAGACCGTGATCGTCTCGGGCGGGCACAAAGGCCAGCGACAGAATGGTCTCGGCATAGCCGTCGCGCTCTGGCGAAAAGGCTTCAACGTCGTCCTTTACTCGTACCGCGGCATGCCGGGCAGCGACCGCGCCCCGGTGACCTTCGGCATCAAAGAGGTGCTGGAGCTGCAGGCGGTCATCGCGTTCGCGCGCAAGCGCATACCGAATGCCCGGATCGGCCTGCTGGGCTACTCGATGGGTGCGGTCGTATCGCTGCTCGGCGCTGCCGGTGAACCAGGCGTGCAGGCGCTCGTCCTCGACAGTCCGTTCAGCGACCTGCGCACGCTGCTGATCGAGAACGTGCGCACCTCGAGCAAGCTTCCTGGGACGCCTTTCGTGTGGCTCGCGGGCTTGATGTTCTGGTTGCGTACACGCTCGACCCTGTCCGCTTGCCGGCCGCTGGACGTGCTCTCAGCGCTGGAACCACGGCCGCTGTTCTTCATCCATGGCGGAGCAGACGCCATCACCAACGTCACCCACAGCCGCCGGCTGTATGACGCGTACCGCGGACCGCGCGAGATCTGGATCGTCCAGGGCGCGCCGCACACCGGCGCCTATTTCGCCGACCGTCCGCTGTACGTCGAGCGGGTTGCCGGATTCTTCGCCCGCCACCTGGGCCTCGACGTGTCGAGCCATCTCCGCCTTGTGGAGGAGGAAGAGGTCTCCTAGCGCCGTAGCCGCTGCCCAAACACCCCTTTTGCGCACAAAGGGTGTATTGACGGGACCGCATAGGCTCCTTTTGCGCAAAACGGGTGGATTCGGCCTGTAACAAACCGCCTGTCTCGAGACAGGAATAGGTGAGACATGCAGCAGGTGGCCGAGATCAAGTCGTTGCCGGTCGGTGACTCGGCGTTCGCCGACCTGCTCAAGCCCCTGATCGAACCTGGCTTCCGGCTCGCACTCGCGATGCTGCACGACCCGACCGCCGCAGAGGACGCGGTCCAGGAGGCGTCCTTTGTTGCGTGGCGCAAGCTCGGAGTTATGGCGGATCGGGGCCGGCTGCGGCCGTGGTTTCTCGGCGTCGTCGCCAACAAGTGCCGCAACGCGCGTCGCAGCAAGTGGTTGCAGAGCACGAAGCTGTCGAACGAGCTGACCGTTGCGTCGACCGAAGAGGCGACGCTGCGCGGCGCGGATTTGCGCCGTGCCATATCGAAACTGGGACACGACGACCGTCTAGTGGTGGTTCTCTATTTCTTTCTCGACATGCCGGTGGACGAAGTGGCCACTGTCGCCGGCAAGTCAGTCGGCGCGACGCGGACTCGGCTCCATCGAGCCATCAAGAAACTGCGGCCCGATGTCGCGATCGAGGAGGCACTTTCGTGAAAGACCTGCGCAGGGACGTTCACTCGGCTTTTGAAGTGATCACACCGCCGCTTGGTGGCATGCCCGAGCGGGTGGTGCAGACCGTGCTGGCCGAACAGAAAGGCCGGCTGAGGAAGGAACGTATGGCTTTCAGACTTCGCGTTTCGCAGGCGCTCGTCGCCGCGGTGCTGATCGCGGCGGTCGGCGTGGCAGCAGTGATGACGTGGAACTCTCTGCACAACAACGTGTCGCCCGCAGGCGGTGTGACAGTGAGCTACCCGCTGGCGCAGCTCGAGGCACGCCCGATTCAGATTCAATATCCGAAGACGTCAGCGGACTGCAATAGCGGTCCATACAGCAGTGCAGGGGACCTTGGTTCTGGACCGGTCTACGGCGTCGCAGGAGCAACGGACAACAGCAACTGGGGCACCTACTACAACAACATCGCTTACGCCGACACAGCGATCGATGGCCCGATCCTAGTTCGGGACAGGGACCTGTTCAAGCCTGTCAAAAGCGTCTTCGTCGGCCGAAACGCTGCCGGGCCAGTCGTCGGCACCGACGTCGTCAACGGCAAGACGGTCGCGCAGCACACCGAGCTGGTGCTGTACGAAAGCCAGGCGTCACCCGCTTCAGTTGAGGGCGTCCCTCACAAGTACGTCTGGCATATGAGCGCCGGAGTGCCAAACGGCTGGTCCGGATCGACCGGGTGGCAGATCGACGGTGTCGGTTTTACCGAAATCTTCTACGTCTGCTGACTGAGGGTGCTTGCCATCAGGATTCCGTTCGCCCAGTAATGGCCGGTTGCGCCGGCGGGCAGGAGGTCGTAGGTCCGCCCGCCGGCGTTCGGCACCAGCTCCCAGGTCGTGATCGTCGACCCGTCGAGCTGATCACCGACCCGTAGATCGCCCGCCTGTCGGCCGTCGGCGGTGCGGTGGCCCGGCGAGACCAGGAGCTCGCGCCCGTCGGCAAGCACGAGATGGACCATGCGGTGCGTTAGCGGCGCGTCCATGCTGCCGGCTGCAATCACCGGCGCCGCGACGCGAGAGCCGTCAGCGGCCTCAGTCCAGACGATCGTCCCGACGCGCACGTCCGTCACTCGGACCGGTCCAGTAGGCGTGGCGATCGTGGTGGAGGCAGCGAGGCAGATCGGGCAGAGCGGCCGCGTGCTCGCGGTGCGCGAGCTGACGGTGACGACACCGTCCTGGCGCACCGTGCCTGCGACCATCTGGTAGCTGCCATTCGTGAGGATCCGGTACTGAAACGAGTAGGCGTTTCCCTCGGATGCCAGCGCCACCGCGCGCAGCAGCTTCCATGCGCGATAGACCGCGAGCCTCTGCTCGTCCGTCAGGTCGCCGGCCGGGAGGTGCTCGTGGGCCAGGATCGCCCGGTAGGTCTCGGCGTCTGCTCTGATCGCGGGGTACTGCTGAAGCGCGCTCTGCATCTCGTCGCGGCCCAGTGGATAGAAGTCCGGGTCGCAGTACTGAGGCTTGCCGACGGCGTCCATGACCGCGAACTTCATCTCCGGGACCGTCAGCGGAGTCCTAGCCACCGGCGACGGGTTGACTGAACCGCATGCGACCGCGCCGAAAACCAGCAGCGCGACGATAGACCTCATTTGACGATAGACCTCATGTAGAGACCAGACGCCAATCGGCCGGATTGGTAACGGCTGGCACAAACCAGGCTCATGACGACGTTAACAAGCAAGCAAATCGAACAACGGCGCCAAGTGTTCGCAAGCAAATGATCGAGAAGGAGCATTCACTACATGCAAGCCAGCGCCTCATTCCGCAGACCTCAACTCTCGAGCGCCGTTTTGCGTACGTTCATCTTTGCCGCCGTGTTGTCAGCCTTTGCGCTCGGCGGGACTGGCGGCTACTTAGTCAGAGGCTTGACCTCGTCGCCGGCAGCCACTTACACAAACACCACGTTCGGCGCGTGTCCCGCCGGCACCCATGCTGTCGTCTATTACATCTCGTACACGGCGAGAAGCTGGACTTGCGCGGACGGGGCCGCCGCGCCGCAGCCTTTCGTCACGGAGCCGGCGCCGTACTCCGGACCCACGGGCGCCTTGTGCGACCGGGGGTCTTGCCTAGCCCCGTCACCGGCGCCCGAGCCTACCCGCGACCCGTCCGGACACGTCGTTCCGATCTAAGGGAGAACAGACTGCTGCAGCGAGTGGCGAGCCAGGCGGTAGTGGTGGTCGATCGGGTGAACGAGCAGTCCTTCGCGGACATGCTCGCTCCACTCGTGCAACCTGCGTACCGGCTCGCTTGCGCGTTGCTGCACGACGGCCCGGCGGCCGAAGACATCGTCCAGGACGCGTCGGTCATCGCCTGGCGCAAGTCCGGCCGGCTCGGTGATCGGAGCCGGCTTCGGGCGTGGTTCCTGGGCATCGTGGCCAATGAGTGCCGCAACGCCAGACGACGAAGGTGGTTCACGTCGGTGGGCCTCGGACTCCCGAGCGGGCTGGCTGTTGCGTCGGGCGAAAACCGCATCGTGGACCAGGCCGACCTGCGCCAGGCGCTGCGCCAGCTCCCCTACGAAGACCGCCTGGTCGTATCGCTTTATTTCTATCTCGACATGCCGCTGACGGAGATTGCCACCGTGGCAGGCACGTCGGTCGGGGCTGCTCGATCTCGACTGTATCGGGCGATCCGCCGACTGCGGCCCGACCTGGTGATCGAGGAGGCGCTCAGATGAGCCTGCGAACAGACATCCAAGATGTGGTCAATCAGGTGACCCCGCCCGCTCCGGGCCTCGAGAGTCAGGTCAGGACGTTGATAGTTGCGGACGGAAAACGTCGAAGCGTGAGCCTGCATTCGCAGCGTCGTTCAGCATGGGCCGGCGGCTTCCGAAGGACCGGGGCGCTGGTCGCGGCCGCCCTCGTATTCACGCTGGTAGTAGGCCTGGTGATCGGGGTGCGTTTGGCGCGCGACGTGGGTAACGGACAGCTCTCCCAGGCAAGCTCGATCAGCCAGTCAGAACTACGGGGCCTCGAGTCGAGACCGAATGTGCTGCCTCGGCTGCGGCCGGGAGCGGCATGTCCATATTCCCTAGGTACCTCCGAAGTCCACGATTTGCACCTCAAAGGCGCTGTCATCGGTCAGGGGCCTGTGTACGCGTACGGCGCCTGGAAGGTGGGCACCACAGGCCAGGGTGACTGGACGGCGTTTGCCTTTTACTACGTGGCCGAGCGTCCGGGCTTGGTGCTTGTCCGGGCCGGAGATCTAGCGACGAACCAGCCGTTCGTATTCGCCCAGGACCGGCAGAGCGCGGCGATCGCAACTGGCCGTGTGGTCGGGACAGATCGGTTGCTGGGCAAGACAATCCAGATCTATCCCGAAGCAGTCCTTCTCGACCCTTGGCACCGGGAGGGTGCCAACGAGCAGCTGGTTGTGATGTTCGCTATTCCAAGGGCGACGCTCTGTTGGGGATTCCAGTTCGATGGTCCTGGCTTCACTCAGACGATCGTCGATGGATGGGACACCCCTGCGAACAAAGGCCTAGTTGGCTGACATGTTGGACCCACGGGCCGGAACCAAACGACCCCTCCATTCGTATTCACCTGAGGTGGGTGACCATAAGGGCGAACCTATAATCGGCGCCGTGGGGTCCGCCGAAACCGTAACCAGAGTCGCCGATGCCTTCCTGTCCAACGTCAGTCGAGCGATCGTCAACAAAGAGGACGAGGTCCGTCTCTGTCTCGTGACCTTGCTGTGCGAGGGGCACCTCCTCATCGAGGACGTCCCGGGCGTCGGCAAGACGATGCTCGCCAAGTCTCTCGCCCGATCGCTCGACTGTACCTTCCGCCGCATCCAGTTCACGCCGGACCTGCTCCCGTCCGACGTCACCGGAGTCCGCGCGTTCAACCAGAAGGTGAACGAGTTCGAGTTCCGCCCAGGCCCGGTCTTCGCGCAGGTCCTGCTCGCCGACGAGATCAACCGTGCGAGCCCCAAGACCCAGGCCGCGCTGCTCGAAGCGATGGAGGAGCGGCAGGTCACGATCGACGGCGAGACGCACATTCTCCCCAAGCCGTTCATGGTGATGGCGACGCAGAACCCGGTCGAGTACTCGGGCACGTTTCCGTTGCCGGAGGCGCAGCTCGACCGCTTCCTCATGAAGGTCAAGCTTGGCTACCTCACCGAGAAAGAAGAGGCCAACCTCCTCACGAAGAACAAGCTCGAGTCGCCCATGGACGAGTTGCAGCCCGTCGTGTCACCGAATGAGCTGAAGGCGGCGCAGCAGGCGGTGCGTGAGATCTTCGTGAAGCCCGAGCTCCGCGAGTACATCGCCCGCCTGGTCGGCCGGACGCGCGGCAACCCCGAGGTCGCGCTCGGCGCCAGCACGCGCGGAACGCTGCATCTCTACCACGCGAGCCAGGCCTTCGCCGCCATCCAGGGACGGACCTTCGTGCTCCCTGACGACATCAAGGCGCTGGCCGAATCCGTCCTCGCCCACCGCATCATCCTGCGGCCCAACGCCGAGATGCAGGGCCAGAGCGCAGGCAAGCTCATCGCGGGCCTGCTCGAGCGCGAGCACGTGCCGCAGATGGCATACGACGGGTAGCCAAGCCCCAACAGGGATCCCATGAGCAAGCTGGCCCTCGGTGCCGCGCTCGCCCTCCTGCTGTTCTTCACCTACCTCACCGGGATTCGCCCCGCCTACGCCTTCACCTACGGACTCTGCCTTCTCTTCGTCATCGCTTGGGTCTGGCCGCGTCTGGCGATTCGCGGAGTCAGCGTTGCGCGCCGCGTCGACCCGGGCTCACCGACGGTGGGCGAGGTGTTCGAGGAAACGTTCGAGGTCCGGCGCAAGGGTTGGGTGCCCGCGCCGTGGGTCGAGGTCCGCGACCTCAGCCAGATTCACGACTACCAGCCGGGCCGGGTGATCTCGCTCGGCAACGAGCTCGTGCGCTGGAAAGCGCGCGGCGTGTATCGCCGCCGCGGGTGGCTCGCCCTCGGCCCGACCTCACTGCGCGTGCGCGAGCCGTTTGGCCTGTTCGAACGCGAGATGAAGCTCACACAGCGGACGTCGATCCTCGTCTACCCGCGCGTCCGCCCTGTCCCCGACCTCGTGACCCCCAGCTCTCAGCAGGTCGGCAGCACGACTGCATCGGGCGCGTGGTCCGACTACCCGCCCGAGACGGGCGGCGTGCGCGACTACACACCCGGCGACAGCTTCGGCCGCATTCACTGGCCGCTCTCCGCCAAGTACCAGCGGCTCATGTCCAAGACTTTCGAGCAGCCCCTGACGACGGACCTGTGGATCCTGCTCGACCTCGACCGCGCCGTGCACTACGGCCAGGACGACGAGTCGACGCTCGAGTACGGCGTCAGCCTTGCCGCGTCCCTGTCCGCGCAGATCCACAGTCGAGGCCGGCAGGTCGGCCTGATCGCAAACGACTCGAGGGGCACGTTGCTCGAGCCGCACCGGGCCGTGCGCCAGGACCGGCTGATCCTCGACTACCTGGCGGTATGCCAGGCCGACGGGCGGACCCCGCTTACCCAAACACTCGCCTGGGACCGCATTCGTCGCTTGCCCAGGCGAGCGATCGCGGTGATCACTCCAAGCTCCGATCCCACGTGGGTCCGCCTGCTGCAGGCGGTGCGCGGCAAGCGATCGACGCTGATCGTTTTCTACCTGGATGCCGCGAGCTTCGGCGGTCCGGACCAGGACGTCAGCTTCGACCTTGGCCAGGACGTCGACCTGTACGTAATCCGCAAGGGCGATGACTTCGCCCGCCTGGTGAGGACGCGCGATGCGATACGTATCGCCTAACACGGTCCTCGGCAGGCCGGAGGGCTTCGACCAGGGCATCATCGCGTCCGCGATCTGGGACCGGACGCGGGAGTGGTTGGGCGGTGGCCGGTTCTGGTCGGCCGTCCTCGTCTTCCTCATGACGCTGAGCATCGCCAAGTCGACCATCACCGTCCACTGGGTCGACGGCATCGACGTGATCCTGCCGCTTGCGCTCGGCGCGGCCCTGCTGTTGTCGCTGTTCGCGTTGCTGCCGATCCCTGAAGGGATCGGGCTCAGCGTCGGCTTTGTGCTGGGTCCGATCGCGGCGGTCTTCGCAGCGTGGCCGAGGATTCATGCCAACCACCCAACGGACGTGCTCAACCCACAGCTCATCGGCGTGTGGTGGACGCGGATCCAGGACGGAAGCGCATCGAGCGATCAGTCCTTCTACCTCGCCCTGATATGCCTCTTGATGTGGATCAGCGGCGGATGGCTTGCGTGGTGTGTGCTGCGCTGGCGAAAGCCGATGCTGGGCCTGATCCCTGGTGCGGCCGCTTTCGCCACGAACGTGCTCAACATCCCGGCCGACCAGAACGGGTACGTGCTCGCCATGCTCGTGCTGACGCTCGCGCTCTTGCTGTGGACCAACTACACGGGCTCGATCGCCAACGCGGGCCAGGCGAGCGTGAAGCTGACCGGCGACGCGAAGTGGGACTTCTGGGAGAGCGGCCTCGTCGCGATGGCGGCGCTGATCGTGCTCGGCATCATGCTCCCGCCGCTCTCGACCACCGACCGAACCCTCGATGTCGAGTCGGGCGTGTTTACGAGCTGGGCGCAGCTGCAAGCGCGACTCAGCAATCCAGGGATCTTCACAGGCACCGCTGGCCACGGCGTGACCGGCTTCACGGACGATGTGAAGCTGACCGGTGCCCTGAGACGGTCGGCCGACCCCGTGTTCGAGTACACGGTCAAGGGGACCTACGGAGGGCCAAGGTATTTTCGCGGCATCAACGTGACCACCACCATCGGCAGGGAGTGGCGGTACTCGCCGACCACGACCTTCCAGGAAGTGATCCCCAACAACGCCTATCCCGACTACCAGGAGAGCTACGAGAAGCTCGGGCTCGCGGTCATCGACGTGACGATGCGCGGGCCCCCGTCCGGATTCTCAACGGTGCTCTTCTATCCAGGGCAGCTCTACAAGGTCGATCGCACGACTCTGGCGACGCAGGCGCCGCTGATCGGCATCTATGACCAGCAGCTGGAGTCCATCGATCGGCTCGACAGCATCAAGCCGCCGAGCTCCTCGGGCAACTACGCCGTGACCGCGGAGTTCTCGACCGCCACGGTCCAGGACCTGCAGGGCGCGGGGACCCAATATCCCGAATGGCTTGCGCCCTACATGTCGCTGCCGCAAGCCGGTTATCGCTCGCCCGGAGTCCTCAGCGCGATCTACGGCCAGGCCCTCGACGTGGTGCACGCCGCCAACGCCACCAACCCCTACGACATGGCCGCGGCCATCGAGGCCTGGCTCCGCAGCACCAGCAATTTCAAGTACTCGCTCGACGCGGCGCCTCCCCCAGGCGTGGACCCGATCTACTGGTTCCTCTTCAACAGCAAGGTCGGCTACTGCGAATTCTTCGCCACGGCGATGGGCGACATGCTGCGTTCGCTCGGAATCCCGACGCGGCTCGTCAACGGATTCGGCCCCGGGCAGTTCAACGCGCAGACCGAAAGCAACGTCGTCCGCGCCGAGGACGCGCACACCTGGGTCGAGGTTTACTTCCCGAACTACGGTTGGATCCCGTTCGAGCCGACGCCTGACGACCTCGGGCAGTATCTACCCATCCCGCGAGGCTTGAACGGATCAAACCTCTGTCTTCGGGACGCGAACTGCAGCGATCCAGGCCAGATCACCGCCGGGCCGACCGGGGGCACGGTCGTGACCCCCAAGTCGCGCCCCGGCCTCGGCGATCCGAACGTAGGGGTTGGGCCGACGTTCGGAGGGATCTCCGTCGGGAAGCTCAGCGCAAGTGTCCTGACCAAGGTCCTCGGGGTGGTTGTCGCGCTGCTCTTGCTATTGCTCGTGGCTGCTTTGCGCTATCTGCGTCCTGGCACGGTGGCTGCGGTGTGGAAGCGGACGCTCGTGCTGGCACACCTGGCCGGCGCCGAACGCCGGCCAGGCGAGACTCCGCTGGAGCTCGGCCGGCGATTGGAGAGAGCGTTCCCGGAGGCCGCCGACCCAATGCGCGACCTCACGGGGGCTTTCGTGATCGCCGCGTATGCGGCGCCGGAAGAAGCGTCGAAGCAGCGCTCATCGGTGATGGAAGCGTGGATCGCCCTGCGGCCGATGCTGGTGCGCCGCGTCCTGGCGCGCTTCAAACCGGGTCGGATTTAGTCTTTTCGCGTGGCAGTGGTCGCCGGGCGAACCTACCCGGCGGTGAAGATCGAGATCGATCCAGAGCGCGCGGCGCAGTTTGCGCGGGCGATCGGCGCCGACCCCGACGAAGGAGTGCCACCGACCTTCGCCGCGGTCTATTCGCTAGGCGTGACAGCTCCGCAGCTCTTCGGCGACGAGGACGCGGCAATCGATTTCGGCCACCTGCTCCACGCCGAGCAGGAGTTCGAGTGGACGCGCCAACCGCGCGCCGGTGAGACGCTGACGTCGACCGCGCGCGTAGCCTCGGACATGAGCAGGCGCGGCATCCGGTTCGTGAGCCTGGAGACCGACACCACCGATGCCGCGGGTGCGCCGCTGTGCACCTCGCGCGCGCTTTTCGTGATTCGCTCATGACGCAGCGCTCCGTCACTTTCACGAACGAGCAGATCGCGGCTTACGCCGAAGCCTCGGGCGACTACAACCCAATCCACCTGGACGGCGACTTCGCAAAATCTGTCGGATTGCCGGGCGTCATCGCGCACGGGATGCTGCAGATGGGCATCCTCGGCACCGTCGCGGCCGAGGCCGCGGGCGGATCGCAGCACCTCCGGAGACTGTTCGTGCGCTTTGCGGGCATGGTGGTTCCCGGCGACACGGTCACGTTCACAGCGGAGCCCGCCTCTGAAGGCAGGCTCGAGCTCACGGCGGTCAACCAGAACGGCGAACCGGTGCTGACCAAGGCCGCGGCGGAGTACGCAAGGTGACCCTCGAGTTCGCCCTCACACCCGAGCAGGTCGCGATCCGCGAGCTGGCGCACGAGTTTGCAGAAAGGGAGATCCGCCCCGTTGCGGCGCACTACGACGAGACCGAAGAGTTTCCCTACGAGGTCGTCAAGAAAGCCCACAAGCTCGGGCTCAGCCCCGCGGCGTTTCTGCCCGAGGAGTACGGCGGACAGAACCTCGACTTCCTCACCGAGCTGATCCTCAATGAAGAGCTGAGCTGGGGATGCGCCGGCATCGCGGTCTGCATCCAATCGATGGCGCTCGCAATTGCCGGGATTAGCTCCAGCGGCACCGTGGAGCAGAAGAAGCGCTGGCTACCCGAGTTCACGAATCCGGACAAGCTCGTGCTCGGCGGCCTGGGCCTGACCGAACCCGACTCAGGGTCCGACGCGCTGGCGATGAAGACCCGCGCGACTCGAGTCAGCGACGGTTACGTGCTCAACGGCACCAAGCAGTTCTGCACCAACGGCGGTATCGCCGACTACCACGTGATCTATGCCAACACCGACCCGTCCAAAGGGCCGGCAGGCATTGCTTCGTTTCTCGTGCCCAAGGACACGCCCGGACTCCGAATGGGACGGAAGGAAAAGAAGCTCGGGGTGCGAGCGAGCCATACCGCGCAGGTCATCCTCGAGGACTGCCACATCCCGCTCGACCATCGCCTTGGCGGCGAGCCCGATGCCGAGAACGCGGGGCCGGGCGCGCTCGGGGCGCTGATGACCCTCGAGGCGACCCGACCCGGCGTCGCCGCCGGTGCGCTCGGGATCGCGCGCGCCGCCTTCGAGTTCGCGCTCGAGTACGCCCAGGACCGCAAACAGTTCGGCAAGCCGATCTGGCAGCATGAGGCGGTCGGGTTCAAGCTCGCCGACATGGCGATGAGGATCGACGCCGCGCGTCTTCTGATCTGGCGCGCCGGATGGATGGCCACGCAGGGGATTCCCTTCGAGCGCGCGGAAGGATCGATGGCGAAGTGCTTTGCCGCCGACGTGGCCATGGACGTGACCACCGATGCCATCCAGGTGCTCGGTGGCTACGGCTACATCAAGGAGTATCCCGTCGAGAAGTGGTTTCGGGACGCGAAGATCTATCAGATCTGGGAAGGGACCGCCGAGATCCAGAGGCTTGTTATCTCGCGCGCCATCGCCGGCCAGCGGGCAACCATCAGATTGAGGAGGTGAGGAATGTTTGACCTTTCAGGCAGAGTCGCGGTGATAACCGGCGCGTCCCGCGGTCTCGGACGTCAGGACGCGCTCACGCTGGCAAGCATGGGCGCG
Source organism: Candidatus Dormiibacterota bacterium (assembly GCA_035945895.1). Lineage (GTDB taxonomy): Bacteria > Chloroflexota > Dormibacteria > Dormibacterales > Dormibacteraceae > 40CM-4-65-16. The sequence goes on from DASYZS010000159.1 coordinate 11,943, forward strand.
GACGTGGTGATCACCGACGTGCTGGTCGAGGACGACCCCAACCTCCAGCAGACGGCCGAGGCCCAGGGCAGCGCGCTCGCGCAGGTCGCGGTCTCGCAAGGATGGGTTCACTCCAACGCGACCGCCGAACAGATCCGCAAGATGGGCCGCAAGTCTCGCGCAATCAAGATGGATGTGACCAACCGCGAGCAGATCCGCGACGTGTTCAAGAAGGTGAAGGACGAGTTCGGCAAGATCGACATCCTGATCAACAACGCAGCCACCCTCGATCACACGGCCCAGATCCCGAACCAGTCCTACGAGCTGTGGGATCGCGACGTGAAGGTCAATCTGACCGGCGCATTCAACTGCACGAAGGAGGTGTGGCCCTACCTCGTCGAGAACAGCTGGGGCCGGCTGATCTTCATGTCCTCGGTGGCCGGCACCCTGGGCGGTTTCGGCCAGGCGAGCTACTCCTCGACCAAGGCGGGACTGATCGGCCTGGCCAAGAC
>DASYZS010000160.1:0-2437 GCA_035945895.1 Candidatus Dormiibacterota bacterium
GACGAAAACTTGAAGGTCGCCGTCTGCACCTCCATGTGCGTGTCTTCGTCGAGCGCGTAGTCGCCGAACACGAAGTCGTTCACGGACAGGCCGGTGAACATCTTCTCGACCTCTGTCGGCGCAGGCGAGTTCAGCATCAAGCCCACGGCCTGGACCGGCAGCCGGACCGCTCCCAGCAGAGTCATGGTCGCGTTGGGCGGTGGCAAGGTCGCGATGTCGCTCGCCGGGATGATCGTGCCGTGGATGCGCCCCGCGATCGCGTCCTTCAACCGCGAGGCGAGCTGCGAAGCGATCCTGCCGAGCTGCGCGATGGTCGGGAATCCGGCCTGGCGGTCCCATGTGCTTTCGATCACGAAAGACCCGACGCGAATTACGGTGAGGGTCTCGAAAGGCGCAGCGCCCTGGTTGGTGCCACCGGTCGAGGTCATCTGCTGTCCGTAATAGAGGGCTTTGTCGCCTGCGTTCGGGCCGCTGACTCCGCTGCCCAGGTTGTTCTGGATGTTGTCCACGATCGTTGTCGCGGCAGACGTGCTGGCGAACTCCGTATAGACGACCCTCCACGCCTCGGCGGTCCCGACGTTCGAATAGCGGCGGATCACCTGGTAGTGGATGTTGGATGACATCGACGACGCGTTGAGGGGTCGCTGCGCAAAGGTCGGGGCGCTCGTCCACCAGTTACCTCCGCCGAGAAGCGAGTGGACGTCGGAAGTTGTCGGGCTTGCGGTGTAGACGTCGATGATCCTGGCCGTCGCGGATGAGCCGGACGGGAACGGGCTCCGGCAGGCGGCCGCCGCCAGCACCACCATTAAAAGGAATGCGAATCCAGCTCTAGTCAAGCTTCAGCACCGCCATGAACGCCTCCTGCGGAATCTCGACCGAGCCAACTCGCTTCATGCGCCGCTTGCCTTCCTTCTGCTTTTCCAACAGTTTGCGTTTGCGGGTGACGTCACCGCCATAGCACTTGGCAAGAACGTCCTTGCGCATGGCTGGAATCGTTTCGCGGGCGACGATCTTGCCCCCGATCGCCGCCTGGATCGGCACCTCGTAGAGCTGGCGCGGGATGATCGCCTTGAGCTTCTCTGTCAGCCGCCGGCCCTGAGCTTGAGCCTTGCTCCGGTGGGAGATCAGAGACAGCGCGTCGACCGGCTCGCCCGCCACCAGCACGTCCAGCTTCACGAGGTCGCCTTCGCGGAAGCCGATCATCTCGTAGTCCATCGAGGCGTAGCCCTTGGAGCGCGACTTCAGCTGGTCGTAGAAGTCGTGGATGATCTCGCCAAGGGGTATCTCGTAGTCGAGCACGACCCGATCGCCCGGCTTGTGCTCGAGATGCTTGAAGGCGCCGCGGCGCTCCTGGCAGAGCTCCATCATCGGTCCGACGTACGTCGACGGCGTGATGATCGTCAGCTTCACGAATGGCTCCGAGATCGTCTGGATGGCGGTGGGGTCCGGCAGGAGGGCCGGGTTGTCGACCTCCACTACCCCGCCGCGTTTCAGCGTTACCTCGTACTCGACGGTGGGCGCCGTGGTGATGAGCTCGAGCTCGAACTCGCGCTCGAGCCGCTCCTGCACGATCTCGAGGTGGAGCAGCCCGAGGAATCCGCAGCGGAACCCAAATCCGAGGGCCGCTGAGTTTTCGGGCTGGAAGGAGAGGGCGCCGTCGTTGAGCTGCAGCTTCTCGAGCGCCTCCTTGAGGTCGCCGAACTGGTCGGAGTCGGTCGGAAACAGGCCCGCAAAAACCATGGGCTTGACGCGCCGGTAACCGGGCAGGGGCGTCGTGGCGCCGTGATCCGCGGTCGTGATGGTGTCGCCGACGCGCGCGTCGACCACGTTCTTGATGGCCGCGGTTACGTACCCCACCTCGCCGGCGGTCAGCTTTTCCGCCGGTCGCGGGCGCGGCGCAAACCAACCGACCTCGTCGACGTCGTGAATCTTTCCCGTGTTCATCATGCGAATGCGCGTGCGCGGGACGATCTCGCCGTCGACGACGCGGACGTACGTGATCACACCGCGGTAGGCGTCGTAGTAGGAATCGAAGATCAGCGCGCGCAGCGGCTTTGAAGGATCGCCGCGGGGCGGCGGCACGCGGTTGACCACGGCCTCGAGGATGTCCTGGGTGCCGATGCCGAGCTTTGCCGACGCGAAGATGACCTGGTCGCGCGGAATGCCCGTCACGTCGGCGATCTCCTCCGCGACGAGCTCCGGTTGAGCCGCGTCGAGATCGATCTTGTTGACGACCGGGACGATGGTCAAGCCCGCTTCGACCGCCTGGTATAGGTTGGCGAGCGTCTGCGCCTCAATGCCCTGCGCGGCATCGACCACGAGGATCGCTCCCTCGCAAGCAGCCAGGGACCTGGAAACCTCGTACGCGAAGTCGACATGGCCCGGCGTGTCGATGAGGTTGAGCTCGTAGCTCTCCCCGTCGCTCGCCGGGTAGGTC
>DASYZS010000161.1:0-18092 GCA_035945895.1 Candidatus Dormiibacterota bacterium
GCGGGGCACCTACATCTTTCCTCCGAAGCCCTCGATGAGGCTCATCACCGACCTCTTTTCGTACTCCGCGCAGGAGCTGCCGAACTGGAACACGATCTCCATCTCGGGCTACCACATGCGCGAGGCGGGATCCACGGCCGCGGAGGAGATCGCGCTCACGCTGAGCCACGCCATCGCCTACGTCGAAGCCGCGCAGGCGGCCTCCCTTGCGGTCGACGACTTTGCGCCGCGCGTCTCGTTCTTTTTCGCCTGCCACATGGATTTCTTCGAGGAGGTCGCGAAGTTTCGCGCCGCCCGTCGGATGTGGGCCCGCATCATGCGCGACGGCTTCGCCGCGAAGGACGAGCGCTCCCAGGCCCTGCGCTTCCACACGCAGACGGGCGGCGTGACGCTCACCGCGCAGCAGCCACTCAACAACGTCGTGCGCACGACGCTCGAGGCGATGAGCGCGGTGCTGGGCGGTACACAGTCGCTCCACACGAACGCCTACGACGAGGCGTTGGGGCTGCCGTCGCAGAGCGCGGCCGAGCTCGCCCTCCGCACCCAGCAGGTCATCGGATTCGAGAGCGGGGTTCCCGTTGTGGCCGATCCGCTTGGAGGCTCCTACTACGTCGAGAACCTGACTGACCGGGTCGAGGAAGAAGCGCTCGCGATCATGGCCGAGATCGACGAGCTCGGCGGCGCGGTGGCGTGCATCGAATCCGGTTGGACTCAGCGACGCATCGCCGACAGCGCGTATCGGTCGCAGAGGCGCATCGAGTCGGGCGAGCGCGTGGTCGTCGGCGTGAACCGCTACACGGACACCGACTCGCGAGCGGTCGAGATCATGAAGATCAGCCCGCGACACCAGGCCGCGCAGGCGCGGGCGCTGAAAAAACTGCGAGCCGGCCGCGATCCGAAAGCGGTCGAGCGCCGTCTCGCCGACATCGAGAGGGCAGCGCGCGGCACCGACAACCTGATGCCGCCGCTGAAAGCTGCGCTCGCGGACTACGTGACGATCGGCGAGTGCTGCCGCGTGCTGCGCGCTGTGTTCGGCGAATATCACCCCGGGGAGGCTGCGTGATGAATCAAGCAGTGATTCCGATGCTGGCGTATGAAAACGGTCCGACCGCCATGGACTGGCTGCAGACAGCGTTCGGGTTCCGCGAGCTGGACAGGCGCGTAGAAAATGGAAGGCTCACGCACGGCGAGCTAGATACCGGCGGCGGTGTGGTGATGCTGGCGACGCCTTCTCTGCACTACCGCGGACCCAAGCGCCATCGCGACGAGTGCGCGATCGCCCTGAGCTGGCACGACGTGCCCTACATCATCGACGGGGTTCTGGTGTACGTCGACGACATCGAGGCTCATTTCGAGCGCGCCGAACGCGCCGGTGCGACCATCCTTTCGCCGGTCGAGGGCAAGCGCTACCGGGCCGAGGACATCGAGGGCCACCGCTGGATGTTCATGGAGCGCTGATGCCTCGCAAGGTCGACCCGCTCAACGACCTGCGCCGGCGCAAGTACGAGGCCGGCCACGGTGACGCGGAGGCATTCCAACGCCAGCACGCCAAGGGCAAGCTCACCGCGCGAGAGCGCATCTCGCGCCTGGTCGATCGCAACTCGTTCGAGGAGATCGACCTCTTCGCCCGCCACAGCGACGGGGTCCCCGGCGACGGCGTCGTCACAGGTCTCGCCAAGATCGACGGCCGCGACGTGATGCTGTTCAGCCACGACGCGAGCGTGTTCGGGGGCTCGCTGGGCGAGGTGTTCGCGGAGAAGGTGATCAAGGTCATGGACCTGGCCGCGAGCAACCGGATCCCCATCATCGGCATCAACGACTCGGGCGGCGCACGCATCCAGGAGGGGGTCGTCTCGCTTGCGGGCTACGCCGAGATCTTCTGGCGCAACGTCGAGGCCAGCGGTCTGGTCCCGCAGCTCAGCCTCATCCTCGGGCCCTGCACCGGCGGGGCCGTCTATTCGCCCGCCATCACCGATTTCACCTTCATGGTGCACGGGGTCGGCTACATGTTCATCACCGGGCCCGAAGTCATTCGCGTCACCACCGGCGAGGACGTGACGTTCGACTCCCTCGGCGGTGCGGAGGTGCACAACGTGCGGTCCGGCGTGGCCCACTTTCTCGCCGAGAGCGAGGAGGAGTGCTTCGCCCAGGTGCGCAGGCTCTTCAAGTTCATCCCGCAAAGCTGCGAGGACCAGCCACCCCAGCTGGAGCCCACCGACGATCCCGCGCGCGAGGCGGCCGGGCTCGCAACGATCATCCCCGACAACCCGAAAGAGCCGTACGACATCAAGGACGTGATCGCGATGGTCGTCGACCACGGCGACTTTTTCGAGGTGCAGCCGTTCTACGCGATGAACATCGTCGTCGGCTTCGCGCACCTGGCCGGCAAGCCGATCGGCGTCGTCGCCAACCAGCCGAAGGTCATGGCGGGCGCGCTCGACATCAACGCATCGGACAAGGCCGCCAGGTTCGTGAGGTTCTGCGACGCATTCAGCATCCCGCTGGTCACGTTCGTCGACGTGCCTGGTTTTTTGCCGGGCACCGAGCAGGAGTACGGCGGAATCATTCGCCACGGCGCCAAGCTCCTCTACGCCTTCAGCGAGGCGACGGTGCCGAAGCTCACCGTGATCACACGGAAGGCTTACGGCGGCGCCTACTGCGTGATGTGCTCGAAGCACATCCGCGCGGATTTCAACGTGGCCTGGCCGACGGCCGAGATCGCCGTGATGGGGCCGGAGGGCGCGGTCAACATTCTGTACCGGCGGGAGCTGTCAGCCGGTTCGGCCGACCGATCCCAGCTCGTCGCCGAGTACACGGAACGATTCGCGAATCCATACATCGCCGCCGAGCGCGGCTACATCGATGACGTCATCGAGCCCGGGCGGACAAGGTCTGAGCTCATCCGCGCACTGCGGCTGGCGATGCGCAAGGAGCGCAAGCGCAGCCCGCGCTGGCACGGAAATATCCCCCTTTAAGCGCGGGGGAGGCAGGCCTCCCCCGCGAAGCCCCCACCATTGCCAATGACGCCTGGCGGCGTCTGGTGGAACACGCCTGGTGACGGCCGGAGTGAATCCGGCCTTCGGCTCCACTTCGTTAGCCTGGGACTGTGATCCGATTGCGGCCCTATGAGGAGGGCGATTGGCCGCTCCTGGTCCGCCTCAACGCACCCGAGATGACCGAGCACCTCGGCGGGCCGGAATCAGACGAAGCCCTGCGCAGGCGACACGAACGGTACGTCGCCGCGGCAGGCAGCGACAGCGTGTACCCGCTGACTGCGGTGCTCGAGCCCGGCGGTACCGAGGTGGGCAATGTCAGCCTCTGGGAGCGGGAGTGGCAGGGCAAGCCCGTCTACGAGATGGGATGGGGCATCGTGCCCGAGTTCCAGGGTCGCGGTCTGGCGGCCGAGGCGGTGAAGGAGGCGATCGAGGTGGCCCGCGCCACCAGGCGCCGCGACACCATCCACGCCTTTCCATCGGTGGACAACCCGCCCTCCAACGCCGTCTGCCGCAAGGCCGGCTTCGAGCTGGTCGGGCCGGTCCAGTTCGAGTACCCGAAGGGGCACTGGATGGAATGCAACGACTGGCGCTTGAGCCTCCGCTAATAGACTTAGCCCCTGATGCCGAAGCAGGATCAGTACGGGCGCTGGATCTCCGACGATGGTCTTCAGTACTGGGACGGAACTGCCTGGCGGCCCACCGGCTTGCCCGCCCAGCCTCCGGCTCGGTCTGGCGTCTCGGCCCTGCCCGCGGTTCTGATCGGGTGCGGTTTCGCGCTCGTGGTGGTGATCGTCCTGATCATCGGCGGGGTCGTGCTCGTCAACAGCAGCAGTTTCCGCCAGGCCTTTTGCAACAGCTGGCAGAACAACCCGCAGGATTCGGCGACGCCCTGCCCGCTGGCCACTTCCCCATAACCACTTGAAGCTCCTCGAATACCAGGCCAAAGCCGTCCTCTCGTCGCTGGGCATCGCCATCCCGCCCGGCAAAGTCGCGCCGACGCCCGACGAGGCGGCGGAAGCGTGTGAACAGCTCGGTCCGGTGGCGGTCAAGGCCCAGGTGCCGGTCGGAGGCAGAGGCAAGGCGGGAGGCATCAAGCTCGCGCGCACGCCCAGCGAAGCCCGCGCCGCGGCCGAGCAGATCATCGGCATGGACATCAAGGGCTTCAAGGTGCCGCTCGTGTACTGCGAGGCGGCGCTGGAGATCGCGCGCGAGATCTATCTCGGCTTCACGGTCGACCGCGACGCGAGGGCGAACATCCTCATGCTCTCGGCGAAAGGTGGCATGGACATCGAGCAGGTCGCCGGCGAGTCGCCCGGGTCGATTGCCCGGCTCTACCCCAATCCATGGCGGGGACCTCTCGATTTCGAGCTCACCCAGCTCATCTTTGACGCCGATCTGGGCGACCTGGCGCGTCCCCTTGGTTCGGTGATCAAGAAGCTTTACCGCGCGATCCCCGAATTCGACGCCTTGACCGCCGAGATCAACCCGCTCGTGGTCACCACATCCGGGGCGGTTGTCGCGGGCGACGCAAAGCTCGAGATCGACGACAACGCCGCCTGGCGTCACAAGGACCTGGAGGATCGCTACGGCTCGGTGCTCGAGGGCGACCCCTACGAGGTCGAGGCCAAGAAGCGGCACCTGACGTACGTCTCGCTCGACGGCGAGGTCGGGATCATCGGCAACGGAGCAGGTTTGTGCATGGGCACGCTGGACCTCGTGCAGCGCGCCGGCGGGAGGCCGGCGAACTTTTGCGACATCGGCGGAGGCGCGAAGGCTGAGGTCGTTGAGAACGCGCTCGCCGTGATCCTGATGAACCCGAAGGTGCGCGGCGTGCTGATCAACGTGTTCGGCGGCATCACCCGCGGCGACGAGGTGGCCAGAGGCATCGTGACCGCGCGCGACAACCTGAAGATGCAGCTGCCGCTCGTCGTGCGTCTTAGCGGCACGAACGAGGAAGAAGGCCGCGAGATCCTTCGGCGCAGCGGCATCGAGCCTGGCGTGAATGCGTGGGCGGCGGCGCAGAAGATCGTCGAGCTCACGCGCGCGGGAGCTCGCGCTTGAGCATCCTTCTCGACGGCTCCACGAAGGTGATCGTCCAGGGCATCACCGGGCGGGAAGGCTCGTTCCACACCGAGCAGATGCAGTCCCTCGGCACGAAGGTCGTTGGTGGAGTGTCGCCTGGAAAAGGCGGCACCACGCACCTCGGCGTGCCGGTGTTCAACACCGTCGCCGATGCTGTGAACGCGACCGGTGCCACCGCGTCGGGCATCTTCGTGCCCGCGCCTTTTGCTCCCGACGCGATCATGGAAGCCGCGGCCGCCGGCATCACGCTGATCGTGTGCATCACCGAGGGCATCCCGATCCAGGACATGATCCGGGTCAAAGACTTTCTTCGCGGTTATCCGCAGGCCCGACTCCTGGGAGCGAACTGTCCGGGCCTTCTTGTGCCAGGTGAGGCCAAGATCGGCATCATCCCGCAGCGCATCACCATGCGAGGGCACATCGGGCTTGTGTCGCGCAGCGGCACTCTGACCTACGAGGTTGCGTCGGCGCTGTCGGCGAAGGGGATGGGGCAGTCGACCATCGTGGGCATCGGCGGTGACCCGGTGCTGGGCCTGACATTCAGCGACGTGGTGCAGCTGTTTGAAAAGGATTCATCCACCACCCATCTCGTGCTCATCGGGGAGATCGGGGGAAGCGACGAGGAGCACGCGGCCGACCTGCTGGCACGCGGCTCACGGCTGAAGGCGGTGGCCTTCATCTCGGGCCGAACGGCGCCAGAGGGCAAGCGGATGGGCCACGCCGGGGCCATCATCTCGGGCAATCGAGGCACGGCCAAGAGCAAAGAGGAGGCGTTCAAGCGCGCCGGGGTGGCAGTGGCGGAGACGACGGACGACATCGTGGGGTTGCTGCAGTGAGCGCCCTTCCAATCCGAGTGCTGGCCACCGATCGCATGCGAGAGCTCGGGATCGCTGCGCTCCTCGTGCTGTGGCTCGTGTACACGCGTGTCTATTGGGTGCTGCACGCGGCGCATCTCGGAGCGCCGACCTGCCCGTTCTATTTCTTGACCGGCCATCCCTGCCCCTTCTGCGGCGGCACGCGGTCGTTCGCCTACATGTGGGACGGCGACATCGCCAACTCGGTGCGCCTCTACCCTCTCGGGCCGGCGCTCTTCGCCGGGACGTTCGTCGCGATCGGAGGGCTGGTTACCGGCGCGATCTCGGGGCGGACGATCCGACCGCGCCTCACTCGAGATCAGTGGCGCGGCGTCATCCTCGGGACGGTTGTGACCGTGCTCATCAGCTGGTCGCTCAAGGTGTTCGTCCTCGGCAATTAAGCTCCGAACGCTAGGCGAGGAAGACTGGGCGACCTATCGGCGTGTGCGTCTCGAGGCTCTGCGTGAAGCCCCCTATGCGTTCGGGTCGTGGTACGAGCGCGAAAAGGACCGCCCCGAACGCGATTGGAGAAATGCCGTCACCACCAGGACGCGTTTCGTGGCCGAGACGGAAGGTGTCGTGGTCGGCACCGCTTCGGGCGGTGACGGCGAGAAGACCGGCGTGGCGGCCCTGACCGCGATGTGGGTCGATCCGCGCTTTCGACGCCAGGGCGTTGGCGGCCTGCTCGTGCGGCGCGTCGTCGATTGGGCGCAGCAGGCGGGCTACGAAGAGATTTTCCTGTGGGTCGTGCGGGGCAACGAGGCTGCGGAAAAGCTGTACGAGCGCAATGGCTTCAGGCGCACCGGCGCCGAGCAGGAGGTGCGGCCGGGCCAGCTCGAGCACGAGATGTCTAAGCGCCTTCGATGAATCGCGTCACCACCGGGTAGACCAGGGCAGTGTTCTGCGCCGCGTTGCCGGGGTCGATCAGGTCATGGGGCAGTCCGTCGGCGATCGGAAATTCGAACGTCTCCACGGTTGCACCGTGCGCGCGCCACGACTCCATCAATGCGTAGGTGAATCGGTTGTCGAGACGCGGCTCGGCGGCGTTGGTCACCACCACGATCGATCGGCCCAGGGGTTTTGTGCGCCGCGCCTCGGTGACCAGTGTGCGGCCGGTCTGAAACAGCGCGGCATATGCATGTGTCGAGAAACGCGGATAGCCGTAAGGAGGGCTGATCTTGTCTTTCCGTTCGCGATCCCACCACACATAGAAGTTCGGGACGTGCCGCACCACGCGACTCAAAGCGGTCAGGACTGGGCCCGGTATCGGGCGCAGTCCGAGCATGGGAGCGATCAAAACAGCGCGATCGAGGTCGCTGCGTGACTGCGCGAGGAGGCCCGTGAGGATGGCGCCGAGTGAAAGCCCGGCGACAGTCAGGTGCTGCCCAAGCCGGACGCCCACCTCAGCGGAGCGGTTGGCCACAGCGACGAGGTGCTCGGCACGCAGCTCGGAGATCGCGGTGTTCAGGCGGTCCTTGTAGCCATGGCGCGGGTATCGGGGGATGAAGACGTTCCAGCCCTTCTCGAAGAACTGCCGGCCCAACGTATCCATCTGCTGCGGGCAGTTGGTGAATCCGTGGAGCAGCACCAGCGACCGGTCGGCCGGTTGCCCGTGCGTGTACAGCCGGGTCTGGCAAAGCGGGCTGACATTAGGCCCGTCGAGGTCCTTGATCGTCTGGGCAATGCGGATGCCTTCCGCGTAGTCGTTCTGCAACGATTAGGAGTGTCTCTCCCCCAAGTTCCTCGCATCTGCGGGGCCTAGGCGGGCGGGCGCCTTCGGCTCCGAAGCCTGCGTCGAGGGGCCCGGCGCTCGCTCGTCGCGCATGTACGATGCGCTCCTCGTCGCGCCACCCTCTCCTTGGCTCCGCCCGCCGATGCCCCGGATATGCTTCGGAACTCGGAGGATAGACACTCAGGAATGGATTTTGAACTGACCCCGGAGCAGCAGGCGATCCGTGACACGTGCCGTGACTTCGCGCGTGAGGTCGTCGCCCCCGCCGCCGAAGAGCTCGACCGCGAGCACAGATTCGGGTACGACATCGTGCGCCAGATGGGCGAGCTAGGCCTGTTCGGGCTCCCGTTTTCCGAAGAGTTCGGCGGCGCGGGAGCCGACTTTCTGTCGCTGTGCCTCGCGATCGAAGAGATCTCGCGAGCCGACGCAGGGGTCGGCATCACCCTGGAGGCCGCGGTCTGCCTCGGATCGGCACCCATCTACGACTTCGGCACACCCGCGCAGAAGGAGCAGTGGCTGCCCGACCTGTTCGCCGGGCGGAAGCTGTGGGCCTTCGGCCTCACCGAACCGGAGGCCGGCTCCGACGCGGGAGCGACCAAGACGCGCGCCGAGGCCCGCAACGGTCAGTGGGTCATCAACGGTGCGAAGCAGTTCATCACCAACTGCGGCACGACCATCTCGGCGGGCGTGACGATCACCGCGGTCACTGGACGCAACGGGGGAGGTAGCGAGATCAGCGCCCTGATGGTCCCGACAGGTACACCGGGCTATCACGTGCTCGAGTCCTATCGCAAGCTCGGCTGGCATTCCTCGGACACCCATCCGCTTTCGTTCGACGACTGCACCGTGCCCGCCGACAACATGCTCGGCCAGCGTGGGGGCGGTTACCGCCAGTTCCTGCACACGTTGACGGGCGGACGCATCGCCATCGCCGCGCTGTCTGTCGGCGTGGCTCAGGCCTGCCTCGACGCGGCGCTCTCCTACGCGAAGGAGCGGCGAACTTTTGGCGAGCCGATCTCCCGCCACCAGGCGATCCAGTTCAAGCTCGCCGACATGGCGATGGAGACAGAGGTCGCCCGGACGATGGTCTACCGAGCCGCTGTGGCTTACGGGCGCGAGGGCGCGGGGGAGACGTCGGACGAGGTGCGGATGCTCGCCGCGATGTCCAAGCTCTACGCGTCAGAGACTTCGAAGCGCGCGGCGGACAACGCCGTGCAGATCCACGGCGGTTACGGATTCATGGAGGACTATCCGGTGGCCAGGTACTGGCGCGACGTGAAGGTCAACGAGATCGGCGAGGGCACGTCCGAGGTGCAGCGCATGCTCATCGCGAGGCTGCTCGGTACTTAGCGGTACACCCCGTTGTGACCGATGCTGTAGCTCCCCACGTTCGGGAAGTACGTGAGGCCGTGATCCTCGCTGCCGACTGGGATCCTCGCGAGCACGTCGCCCGTCGTCGTGTCAAAGACGTACACGGTGGCGTTGTAACGCCCTGAGGCCCACAGCTGGGTCCCTTCGGGGTTGAGCTGCAGCATGTCAGGGCTTCCGCCGCCCGGGATATGCCATTTGGCAACCACGGATTGCGTCGCGAAGTCGATGACCGAGACAGATCCCTCGAGACGGTTGGACACGTAGAGCGACTTGGTATCTCGCGACACCTGCAACCCATGTGCCCCGCGGCCGGTCGGTATGAACTTGACCACCTTCATCGCCACCGGATCGATGACTGACACGCCCATGAGGCCCTGGTTGGTGACGTAGAAGTAGTTCCCGTCGGGCGAGAGCTTGACGTCGATCGGCAAACCGCCGACCCACACATACCCGACGAGCTGCATGTTGATCGTGTCGACTTTCGCAACGACGCCTGAGTACTCGGTCGAGATCATCAGGTAGCTGCCGTCGGCGCTGAAGTCCATGTGGTCGGCGCCCGGCCAGGGAATCGGGACCGATTTCAACAGCGCCCATCCGTGACGCCAGTCACGAAACTCGATGCGCTCCAGACGTTCGACCACGTCGATCGCCTTGGTGCCGTCGGGTGTGAAGTAGAGGTTGTAGGGGAATGGGATGTTCACCTGCCCCGCCGGCTTTCCCGTGTGTATGTCGAGGACGGTGAGGCTGCTTGACCCCTCGTTGTCCACGTACAACGCGCTCATGTCCCACGCCGGCGCGATGTGGTGAGGAATGAAACCCACTCGATAGTGGTCGATGACTCTGAAGGTCAGCGGATCGATCACGTCGACCGTGCCGGCCATGCTGTTGGGCACGTAGACCCGGGGCGGGAGCTCGCAGAGTGGACACGGCACGGTGCCCGACAGCGTGTTGGCGTACACGTTGAACGATGGCGCGGGAAGGCTTGTTGGCTGCACGTCGGGTGGCGGAAGGAGTCGCGCGGGCTGTGTGGCCGACGCACCTGGACCGCCGCCGTTGACGGGCGGCGCCGTCCAGACGACGGCGGCGATCACGGCGGCCGGACTTACGACCGCGAAGACGAAGATGGCGGCAAAGATCGCTCGCAGGATGCGCGAACGCAGCGCGCCGCCCAACGCCCTCTTCGGCTCCTTACTCGTCCGGAAGATCTTCAAGCTTGGGAGTCAGCTCACACACCCAGCGCCCGTCGTCCAGGCGCCGGATGAACCGAGCGTAGCCCTGATTTCTGGCCACATTCAAGAATTGCTCTTGAGTGATCAACGTTCGAAGGCGGGCCAGGTCCGCATAAGTGCTGTCACGCATGATCCCGCCAACCACGCCCGCCAACTCCCGCCACTGCCCCTCAGACAGTGGTTCCCCGTAGCCTGCGATCGTGACCAGGAGGGCCGCGGTGGCGCCGGTGATCGTTTCCGGCAGGATTTTTTCCGATTTGGCACGCGAGATGATCTCGCGCCCCGTGCTGATGATGTCCGCGATGCGATCACGCCGGACGCCGATGATGTCGCGACCGCTGCCGACGGTCGTGCCTTCGAGGTATCTCGGCCCAGCGTCCATTGTCAAGCCCACTATTCTAAGTAACGCCTGAGTTGGACCTCGACCTGTCGCCCCATCACGCGAGTTTTCGCGACGCAGTTCGAGAGATCGCTCAAGGAGTGGTCCGTCCCCTGGCCGAAGAGGTCGATCGCGACCACCGTTTTCCCACGGAAGCCATCCAGGCGGCCACTGAATCCGGGCTCATGGGCGTGCTCATCCCGCGCGAGTACGGGGGCGCCGGTCTCGACGCCCTCGCGTTCGCCATCTGCATCGAGGAGCTCGCCCAGGCATGCGCGTCGACCGCGGTCATCGTCGACGTCCACACGAGCGTCGGCACCGAGCCGATCCTGCTGTTCGGCGACGAAGAGCAGAAGAAGCGCTGGCTCCCTCTCCTCGCTTCAGGCCGGCTTCTGGGGGCATTCGCCCTGACCGAACCGGCGTCTGGCTCCGACGCCGCAGCACTCAAGACGTCCGCGCGGCGCGACGGCGGCGGCTACGTGCTCAACGGCACCAAGATCTTCATCACCAACATCGGGCATGCGGGGCTGTACGTCGTGTTCGCGCGCACGGGCCCGGACGAGCGTGCGGCGGGCGTTACAGCGTTCCTCGTGCCTGCCGACGCGCCCGGGCTGCGGGTCGGCCAGGTGTTCGACAAGATGGGTCTCAACGGGTCGCCGACGGGCGAGCTGCTGCTCGAGGACGTGAAGGTGCCCGAAGCGAACCGGCTTGGTCGCGAGGGCCAGGGATTCACCGTCGCGATGCGCGCTTTGGACTCGGGCCGCATCGGGATCTCGGGCCAGGCGCTCGGCATCGCTCAGGCGGCGGTTGACGAAGCGGTGGCCCTGATGCGTGAGATCGGTCACGGGCAAGGCGATGACTTTGCGCTTGCCGACATGGCGACTCGCGTGCAGTCGGCGCGCCTGCTCGCGTATCTGGCCGCGACTCGCTGCAGCCGCGGCCTGCCGTTTACCCGCGAGGCATCGATGGCGAAGCTTCACAGCACCGACACGGCGATGCAGGTCGCGCTCGACGCTCTGCAGATCGCGGGTGAGGATGGTGCGCGCGCGGGCTCCCCGTTCGAGCGCCACGTGCGCGACGCCAAAGCCCTGCAGATCTATGAGGGATCCAACCAGGTGCAGCGGATCGTGATCGCCCGCGAGCTCATGGCCGGATAATCAATTCGCATGGACTTCGAGTTCACGGCCGAGCAGCAGGCGATCAGGGACACGATCCGCGAACTCGTGCAGGATCGCGTCGCGCCGCGCGCCGCCGAGATCGACCAGACAGGTGAATATCCGAAGGACATAGAGAAGCTGTTCGCCGAGAACGGGATCCTCGGGATTCCATTCCCCGAGGAGTACGGCGGAATCTCGGGCTCGAGCGTGACTATCTGCATGGGCATCGAAGAGATCGCCAAGGCGTGCGCGAGCTCGTCGTTGATCCTCGCGGTGCAAGCACTGGGCTCCTATCCGATCCTCGTCGCGGGCAGCGAAGAGCAGAAGAAGCGACTCTGCCCGCCGCTCGCGTCGGGAGAGAAGGTCGCGGCGTACGCGCTGTCGGAGCCCGGCAGCGGCTCCGACGCGGCGGCAATGAAGACCCGAGCCCGCAAGGTCGGCAGCGAGTACGTGCTCAACGGAACCAAGCAGTTCATCACCCACGGGAGCGTCGCGGGCACGCTGGTCGTGTTCGCGCAGACAGACGGTGGGAGCGACCACAAGTCCATCTCCGCCTTCGTGCTCGAGCGGGAAACCAGCCCGTGGAAGGTGGAGAAGCTCGAGCACAAGCTCGGCATCCGCGGGTCCCCGACCGTGCAGATCGTGCTCGAGGACGTGAAGGTTCCTGCGGCGAACCGCCTCGGCGATGAGGGCGCGGGGTTCAAGCTCGCGCTCGCGGTGCTGGATCGCTCGAGGCCCGGCATCGGCGCGCAGGCGCTGGGCATCGCCGAAGGCGCATTCGCCTACGCGTTGCACTACACCAAAGAACGTGAGCAGTTTGGCCAGGCGATCGCAAGCTTCCAGGGGATCCAGTTCATGCTGGCCGACATCGCGACGCAGATCGAAGCCGCCCGATATCTGGTTTTCCAGGCCGCCACCAAAGTCGACGGCAAGGCGCCCGACCTGACCAAGGTGGCCGCCATGGCGAAGCTGTTCGCGTCGGACATGGCGATGAAGGTGACGACAGACTGCGTGCAGCTGCTTGGCGGGTACGGCTACATCACGGACTACCCTGTGGAACGAATGATGCGAGATGCCAAGATCACCCAGATCTACGAGGGCACGAACCAGATTCAGCGCGTGGTAATCGCCCGGGCGCTGCTCCGTTGAAGTTCGAGCCGCAAAGCGCAGCGGCCCCGCCGCCTCCACCCCCGCCGCCTCCACCTCCACCACCACCAGTCATCGCTCCCTACTACGGGCGGCCGATCTACCCAGCACCGCCGAGGCCGGCCGGGCGCACCGAGGGCCGGACCATCGCCTCGCTGCTGCTCGCGATCTTCGGGCTGCTGATCGCGATGACCGGCGTCCTCGGCGCGCTCATCGCGCTGGTCACGGCCAATGGCGACCTGCTCAACGCCCTGCTGCTGGGGCTGCCGGGGATGGTCGGAGGCGTGCTGGCTTACTTCCTCGGTAAGTCCGCCATCGCGCGCATCGCCGAATCGCCCACGACCCTTGGGGGCCGGCCAACCGCGGTCGCGGGGTGGGTCATCGGCGCGATCAGCACGGCCACCGGCGCGGTCGTCACGCTGCTTTGGATCGTGCTCTTCCTCGTCGCCAACTTCGGACCGCCGCCTCCCTAGGATTCGACGTGGATCGGGTCACGGACGCGTTCGTGTGGCCATTCCGCGATCCGGACTGGGCGGGCAAGATCGCGATCATCGGGCTGATCCTCTTGATCCCGATCGTGGGCGGGATCAACGACCTGGGATGGATGCTGGCGGCGCTCGACCGCCTCAGGGCCGGAGAGGAACGACTGCCGCCGGCAAACTTCGACTACCTCGGCCGGGGCGTCCAGCTTTTTCTCACGTACCTGGTCTACTACCTCGTTCTGGCCCTGGTCGGTTTGCTGCTGTACGCGCCGGCGATAGTGATCCTGTCGGTCCAGGGGCGCGGTCACCCCAACCCGGTTCTGGTTTCGCTGGCGGTTGCTTTGCTTCTCCTGACGATCAGCGTCGTGACCCTCGGCTCGCTTCTGCTTACGTTCGCGATGCCGGCCATCGTCCTCGCCGTGGACCGGGGAGGCATTGCGGCGGGGATGCATCTGGGCCAGATAGTGGCCAATATGCGCGTCTCGCTTATCAACACGTTGATCGCCGGCCTTATGCTGATCGCCGCCGGGCTGGTCGGCCAGCTTGGAGGTGTTGTGTGTGTCGTCGGCGTTGTGTTCACGAGCGCTTATGCGCTCGCCATGCAGGCATGGATCATTCGTAGCTACGAGATGAGTTCAACTCCCGCAACGGAGTAGGAGGAGACAGATGTCGGACATGCCACCCCCGCCTCCAAGCGGCGACCAGCCACCTCCGCCTCCTCCGCCGCCAGGCGGCGGCTACACTCCGCCGCCACCGCCACCGCCGCCAGGTGGTGGGTACGCCCCGCCGCCTCCACCGCCCGGCGGGGGTTATTCGCCGCCACCAGGGGGCGGCTACGTGCCGCCACCTCCAGGTGGTGGCTACATGCCACCGGGAGGTGGCTACGCCCCGGCCACATACGGCTACGCGGCGCCGCGGACAGATGGACTCGCGGTCGCGTCGCTCGTCATCGGGATCCTCTCGATCGTCTGCTCGATTGGATGCCTCGGGATCGTGCTCGGACCGACCGCGGCGATCATGGGCTTCATCTCGCGGCAGCGCATCGCCACTAGCGGCGGTGCTATGGGTGGCGGAACTCTCGCGATCGTTGGCCTGATTCTTGGAATAGTCGGATTCGTGGCCAGCGTCGGATGGTTCTTTTTCGTGATCGTCTCCGGAGCCTTCAACAACGCCACCGCATCGCCTTCGCCGTAAGCGCGTGAGCTCCGGCCAAACTTAATTACGAAGGCGATGCGGGCGCCTACGGCGCCGCGCCTCGCCGTCGCCGTAAGCGCGTCAGCTCCGGCCAAACTTTATTACGAAGGCGATGCGGGCGCCTATGGCGCCGCGCCTCGCCGTCGCCTTAAGAGCGTGAGCGGCGGCAGTTCGTAACGCCCGACCCTGTGCCCCGTTGTTAAAATCCCGGTGCTCATGTCCGGGCCGCGGCCGAAACGGGCCAGGCGATCCCGCTACTCCGTCTCCTACCGCCTGACGAGGTCTTTCCCGGCGGCGATCGTTGCCGTCTTGCTCCTGACGGCTGTCCTCGGCGTGACGCTCACCTACAAGCGCATCGACGACTTCATCACCGCAACCACCGGGCACCACATCAACCCGATCGGGGAAGTGGCACAGGCGGTTGCTCCTCAGCCAGGCACCATCGCTTACAAGCTCCAGCACGGTCAGCAGGTCAACGTGCTGCTGCTCGGCATGGGTGGCTATGAGAACGACGCGCCCTATCTGACCGACTCGATCATGGCCGTCTCCATCGACGCGACGACCGACCGGGTCATGATGGCCTCGATCCCGCGCGACCTCGTCGTGCACATGAACCTGCAGAGCAATCCCAGCCGGATCTGGACGCAGAAGATCAACGCGGCGTACGAGGTTCCTTACGTCAGCATCATCTGCTGCGTCGCCTCGCAATACACGGGTCCCAATGGAGGTGGCTACGCGGCGGAGCACGAGGTGAGCAAGGTGACCGGGATCACCTTCGACCGCTACATCGCGATCGACTTCGTGGCGTTCCGCGACATGGTCAACGCGCTGGGCGGTGTCGACGTCTGCCTGAGCACGAGTCTGACCGACCCCGAATATCCCAACTACAGCGACGGCTACATGCCGATCCACTTCAACGCAGGCTGTCAGCACCTCAACGGCGAGCAAGCGCTCGAGGTCGCGCGCTCGCGCCACGCCAACGAACCGCAACAGCAGTCGGACTTTGGCCGGGCCAAACGCCAGCAGGACATCATGCAGGCGATCAAGAAGAAGGCCACCACGGTGAACGGTTTCGCGAAGGCGCCGGCGCTGCTCAACGCGCTGCAAAAGAACATCAGCACTGACATGACCCTCACCGACATGAAGGCGATCTACGACTGGGGCAAGAATCTTCCCGACAGCTCGATCGTCCGGGTGGCCCTCACAGCGCCATCGCCGATCGGTGGTGGCAACCTGCTCGACTCGTTCGACTGCGGGCTCGGTCCATACACATCGCAGCTGTGCGCAGACGATCCGAGCTACAACATGATCCACAGGTACCTGGCATCTGTTCTCATCGACCCCAAGACGCTGGCGGAGAAGGCGCCGGTGCAGTTCGTCAACGGCTCCAACAACTTCCCGGGCCTCGACGACCGTGTGACATCGATGTTCGATCCCACGGGCCTCGCGCTCAACGATCCCGTCTTGCACCGGCCCACACCGCAGACGCAGATCCTCGACTACTCGGGCGGTAAGTTCCCGCTCACCGCCAAGTACCTCGAGAATTTCTTCGGCGCCCCGGTGGTCGCGGCGACGCCGACAAGCCCGACGCCTGCCGCGGGTCAGCAGACATATGGCCTGGTCGTGGTGATCGGGCACGACTTCGCCCTACATTGGTTGGGCGAGTAAAGCGGACCTTCTAGAAAGCTTTCGGTCCGGCGACGTCCGGGCCCTTGCGCGCGCCATCACCATGGTCGAGCGGCGCGACCTCGCCGTCCGCGAGCTTGAAGATGCGCTGAGCGACGGCGCCGGTGCGCCGGGAGTGACCGGGTTCACTGGAGCGCCGGGGACTGGGAAGTCGAGCCTGGTCGACGCCGTCGTCGCACTCATGCGCAAGAAGGGCCAGTCGGTCGCGGTGCTGGCCACGGACCCCAACTCGCCCTTCACGGGTGGCGCCATCCTGGGCGATCGGGTCCGAATGCAGAGACACGCGCTCGACCCGAAGGTGTTCATCCGCAGCATGGGCGCGCGCGGGCATCTGGGCGGCCTGTCGCTGGCGACTCGCGAGGCGATCCGCCTGATCGGCGCGTTCGGATTCGACCAGGTGATTCTCGAGACGGTCGGCGTCGGCCAGTCCGAGCTCGAGGTGGCCGCGGTCGCGGACACCACCGTGGTGGTGCTGACGCCCAACCTCGGCGACAGCGTCCAGATGATCAAAGCCGGCATCCTCGAGATCGCCGACGTCTTCGTCGTCAACAAGGCGGATCTCGACGGTCACGGCCGCGTCGTCAGCGAGCTGCGGACGATGCTGAACATGGCCCCGAAAGCCCCATGGAGGCCGCCGATCATCTCGACCGTCGCGACCAGGGGGGAGGGGGTGGAGCAGCTCTGGGAGGCCGTCCTCGCCCACCGCAAGCACCTCGAAGCCGGCGGCCGGGCGCGGGAGCTCGCCGCGCGGCGCCTCCGCGACGAGACCGCCGAGGTCGCGGCCGAGCTGGCCCGGGAGCGGGCGCGTCGAGCCCTGGACGCCGACCCGTCGCTGGTCGAGCGCTTGGTTCGGGACGGCACTCCGTACCGTACGGCGGAGGAGATCCTGCGGACGCAAACCGATAATTGATCGAGATGCTCAATTGAAAGTAAGAGCCCGCGACGCGAAAGAGATGTGGCGCGAGGAGTTCGAGGCGAGTCCCCGTCGGGACGACGACCTCGAAACTTCGACGATCTCCGGGGTCCCGCTCCAGCCGCTCTACACGGCGGAGAACCTTCCCCGCCGGCCGGATGAGTTCCCTGGCCAGTACCCGTACACGCGTGGCATACACGCGAGCGGTTATCGCGGGCGGCTGTGGACGATGCGTCAGTTCTCCGGATACGCCACCGCCGAGGAGACGAACCGGCGCTACAAGTACCTTCTCGCGAACGGGCAGACCGGCCTTTCTGTCGCGTTCGACATGCCGACGCTTATGGGCCAGGACTCTGACGCCCCTACCAGCCGCGGCGAGGTGGGGCACTGCGGCGTCGCGATCGACTCGCTCGCCGACATGGAGACGCTTTTCGAAGGCATCCCGCTGGGCGAGATCACCACTTCGATGACCATCAACTCGCCGGCGGCGATTCTGCTGTGCATGTACATCGCTGTCGCGGAGAAGCAGGGCGTGCCTGCGTCGCAGCTCGGCGGCACGCTGCAGAACGACATCCTCAAAGAGTTCATTGCGCAGAAGGAGTTCATCTTTCCGCCCGAGCCGTCGATGCGCCTGGTGGTCGACTCGATCGAGTACTGCGCGAAGGAAGTGCCCAGGTGGAACACGATCTCAATTTCCGGTTACCACATCCGTGAAGCCGGTTCCACCGCAGCGCAGGAGCTGGCGTTCACGCTGGCGGATGGAATGGCCTACGTGGACGCATGCATCGAGCGCGGGATGCACGTCGACGACTTCGCGTCGCGACTCTCGTTCTTCTTCGACGCACACATCGATTTCTTCGAGGAGATCGCC
>DASYZS010000162.1:0-38174 GCA_035945895.1 Candidatus Dormiibacterota bacterium
GCCCCAAACGCCGGAGAACGTCGGGTTGGCCTCGGCGATGATCCCCTGGTCCGCGCACACGGTGCACGCCCGGCACGCGGCCTGAAGCGAGAGAAGCTGCTTTTTCTTCAGATCACTCTTGCGAGGCGTGGGTTCGGGGCCGCGCCGGGAATGCGCCCGCGCTTGGTCATCGGCTTGCCGTCGATCTCTTTGATGTCGGCCGTGAACGCGATCGGCGGCGCCGAGCTGATCGACATCCCGACACCGTAAGAATGGATCGGGCTTTTCGCGGCTTCGAATTGCAGGATCCGTTCCGCGTCGAGACCACCGGAGATGAAGATGCCCACGTGCTCGAAGCCTGCGAGGTCGAGCCTAGCGCGGACTTCTTTCACAAGGTCGATGGTGACACCGCCTCGCTCACCGGGCGTGTCGAGGCGAACGCCGCGCAGGCGTTTGCCCAGCGCTGCCGCGACGCGCAGCGCTTCCTCCGCCTCGTCCTTGAACGTGTCAACGAGGACGATGCGCAGTACGTCGTCGCCCATGTACTGATCGAAGGCCTGCGCCGCTTTCACCGTGTCACCGAACAGCAGGATCATCGCGTGAGGCATCGTCCCCGACGCGCCCTGCAGGCCCGCCAGCTGCGCGCCGAGCGGCGTCGCGCATCCGGCGCATCCGCCGACGACCGCCGAGTACTCCATCGTGGGACCGATCAGGGGATGGACATGCCGCGCGCCAAAGCTGATCACGCGCTTGCCGTTGGCGGCCTCGACGATCTCACGCGCGGCGGTCGCCCACCCGGAGCAGCTCGACAGCATGCCGAGCAGCGCGGTTTCGTAGACGCCAAACCGCGAGTAAGGCGCGCGGACGCGGAGCACCGTCTCCTTGACAGTCATCGCCTCGCCTTCGCCGACGGCGTACGCCTCGTCGCCGTCCTGGAGCACGTCGCTCAACAGACGCACGGCCTCGGCCACTCCGCAGAGCACACCCGACTTGCCGGGAAAGAAATCCATCGCGACGAGCGCGTCGACCTTGGCACCGTCGAGGGTCTTGCGCGCCCGCTGGAAGTAGACGTCCGACGCGGCCTTGCCGTAATACGCGACGAGGTCGGTTGCCGGGCTCTCGGCTGTGACCTGCTTCATTCGGGCATTGAACTTAGCAGCCTCCGTAACATTCGGGCCGTATGACCCTCCCTTCCAACCAGCAGGTGCTGGAGGCGTTGAGCCAGATCAAAGACCCCGACCTCGGCCGCGACGTCGTGGCCCTGGGCATGATCAGAGACCTCGACGTGTCGCCCCAGGGAAAGGTGAGCTTCACCTTCGAGCTGACCACGCCCGCATGTCCCGTGCGTGATCGCTTCAAGACCCAGGCCGAGGACGCCGTCAGCGAGCTCCCCGGCGTGACCGGAGTCGAGGTCCACATGACCGCAAACGTGCGCCCCGCCTTCCTGCGGCCGAAACCGTCGGAGATCCTCCCCGGCGTCAAGCAGACCATCGCCGTCGCGTCGGGCAAGGGTGGCGTCGGCAAGTCGACGGTGGCGGTCAATCTCGCCGCGGCGCTGCGTAAGAGCGGAGCGACCGTCGGCCTGCTCGACGCCGACATCCTCGGGCCAACGGTCCCCGTGATGACAGGCTCGAACGTTCCGCCCGAGCAGAGCAATGGCCGCTTGCAGCCGATCGAATCGCATGGGCTCAAATTGATGTCTTTCGGGAACGTGCGACCGCCGGGCGAAGTGACCGTGTTCCGCGGCCCGATGGTCGGCAAGATGATCGAAGAGCTGCTGCGGCTCACCGATTGGGGCCGCCTCGACTACCTGGTCATCGACCTTCCGCCGGGCACCGGCGATGCATCGCTGACGCTCGGCCAGGTGATCCCGCTGACCGGCGTGGCGATCGTCTGCACGCCGCAAGACGTGGCCACCAACATCGCCGTCAACGCGCTGCAGATGTTTCGCAAGCTCAACGTCACTCCGCTCGGCCTGATCGAGAACATGAGCTGGTACGTCTGCCCCGATTGTGGACACAGGCACGAGATCTTCAGCCACGGCGGCGCGGAGGCGGCCGCGCGGCGCCTGGGCGTTCCCTTCCTCGGCGCGATCCCGCTCGAAGAGGGAATCCGTGAAGACGCGGACGCCGGTGTGCCCGTGGTGATCTCGCGTCCCGAGTCCGCCGGCGCGAAGGCCTTCGTCGCCATCGCTTCGCAGGTCGCGGCGCGCACATCCATTCAGTCGTACCGGCAGCTGCCGGTCATCAACGTGCGCTGACCGCCACGCAAGACCCGGATCCGTTTCCCACCAGCGTCGACGTCGACCGCGAACGTCAGGTCATGGAGATCACGTGGGAGGACGGCACGAAATCAACCTTCACGGGCGAGCAGCTGCGATGGGCTTGTCCATGCGCGGAATGTCGGGGTGAGGCGGGTATCCCAGGACGTCTCGCGCGGGTCAAGACATTGAGTGACAGTGACCTGCGCGTCAGCGACGTGACCCTCGTCGGCCAGTACGCGCTGCAAATCGCATTCGAGAGCGGCCACTCGACCGGCATCTATACGTTCCCTTACCTCAAGCGGGGCTTGATGGCATAATCCGACGCGGCCCGTTGTCGATCCCCACGCCGATTCCACAAATCGAGCCAGCGCCTCTCCTGATTCCTCCGCGGAAAAGACGCGCACGCCGCGGCAGAGGCTTCGGCCGCCGCGGATGGATCGCGTTCGGCATGGTGCTGCTTGTGCTGCTCCTCAGCGCGGGCTCGTACCTGGCTTACGAGAACACCCTTCCGACGACGGTGGCGGCCAACATCAAAAGCGGCGCGAAAGATGTCCCAACCGATGGCGCTTTCATCCTCAACTTCTCGCGCTCGGTTTCGATCCAGACGGTCCGTGCCGCGTTCAGCATCGCGCCAGAGACCGATGGAAACCTCACGTCCGTCTCCGGTGAGTCGCAGTACGCGTGGACCCCGACCAAACCTCTGCAGGAGCTCGGCACCTACACCGTCGCGTTGAAGGCCGCACGCGACACATCGGGTCACCCATTCCACGGGGCGACGTGGACCTTCACCACGCTGATCATTCCTCGCCTCGTCAGCATCACGGCGGGTGATGGCACGGCGCTCAAGGACGGGATGGAGATCGACCCCGGAACCTCGATGAAGCTCACGTTCAACGACGCGATGGAGCCGGTGACGATGAAGGTAACGGTCGGCGGTCAGATCGCGAACCTGCAGTGGGCCGCCGACGACAAGAGCGCCACGATCTCGACTGCCGGACTTCCCTCCGGCCCACTCGTTGTGCAGATGGCCTCGGGTGGTCGCGACCAGACGGGTCACCTGGTCGCCACCGCGTTCGCGCTGAAGACGGGCGTGTACTGGCACGACCACGAACACACGGTCCAGCTGAGCTACCCCGCGCTCATCCAGATTCCGAACGACGAGCTCGCGCGCGACCAGAACGGACTGCAGGCCGCGGATATCGTGTTCGAGTACTTGGCCGAGGGCGGCATCACGCGGCTGACCGCGATCTACGAGCACGCGCCTGACGTGATCGGACCGATGCGCTCGGCGCGGTTCATCTCGTTGAAGCTTGGACGCCACTACAAGGGACTGCTCTTCCAGTCGGGTGAGTCCGCGGCCACCGCCGCCCGCGCGGCGTCGGACCCCACGCCGCAGTTCTTTGACACGATCGGCTACCAGTACCGCACCTACGCCAACGGGCGATATGCACCTGACAACCTGATGATCAACGGCGATCGGGTGCAGGCCGCGGAGGGCCTGTTCGGAATCTCCTCATACACGATCCCTAAGGCACGCCCGAACATCAGCGGCGGATCGGCGGGAGGCTCATTCAACGTCGACGAGCACTACTCGACCTACACCTATGACGCGGGGACTGGGACGTACAACAAGACCGAGGAAGGGCACCCGTACCAGGACCTGAGCTTGCATCAACCGCTGCGCATCGAGATGGTCATCACGCTGCACACTCGCGAGTGGCTGCTCGATGTGGGCGATGGGCATGGATCACACATCCACGACTTCGACCTCGACACCAACGGACGCATCGACGTGTACTACAAAGGCTTGCACTACACGGGCAACTGGGCGTCGACCGACGGCCATGGCCCGCTGACGTTCACGCTCGACGGCGGTCAGGCGCTTACGCTTCCCCCCGGACTTGTCTGGATCGACGTCACGCAGTAAGTTTCGGCTCGCGCTGCTGATTGGCGCACTGCCGCTTCTAGCGGTCCAGGCCGCGTGTGGCTCGATCTCCCAACCCACTGCGGCGACATCACCATGCAAGAGCCTGCACGTCGCTGAGCAGCGCATGACGCTCGCCGCCGAGGATCTGCAGACGCCTGGCTTCGCGACTCCCACCGGGACCCAACCGGTCGGTGTGGCGCTCGACCCCGATGGAGACTCGGTCTGGGTGCTGGGCACCGGCAACAACACCGTCCTGCACGTGATGCCAGACGGGACCACGGTCGCGTTCCAGCTGCCGGTTGCCGGCGACCTCGGCATCCAGCTGTCGGTGGCGCGGGACGGAACCGTGTGGGTTCCGGAGAAGTACCGCAGCGCGGTCGTTGCGCTCGCTGCGGGCGGTTCTGCTCGGGAGTGCGCGCTTCCGCGCAAAGGATCGGAGGCCGCCGCAACCTCGGTCGCGAACGACGGATCGGTGTGGATAAGCGAGGCCCATGGCGCCGCGATCGCACGTCTCACAGGAAGCCATTTCGTCGAGTACCCGACCGGAGTCGAGGGCGCGGAGGTGCTCGCGTCCTCGGATGGCGGCGCATGGTTCTCTGTCCACGGGGCGCAGTTCCTCGGCCGCATCACCGCGAACGGTGCGCTGCAGAGGATTCCCATCGGAGGATCCGGCACGGCGCTGGGCCTGATCCAGACGGCTGACGGCGCGGTGTGGGTCGCCGACTTTGGCGGCGATCGCGTGGTGCGGGTCGGGACGGACGGAAGCGTTTCCGACTGGACCACGATCGCCGGCGCCAAGCCTCAGAGCCTGGCCGTCGGACCGGGAGGGTCGGTGTGGTTCACCGAGAGCGGCAAGAACCACCTCGCGGTAGTCCGAGGATCGAAGGTGGTGGACGTCTTCCAGACCGGCGACTGGCCCGACCACATGGTTACGAACGCGGACGGGTGGGCCTGGTTCACCGAGTATTTCCAGGACCGCGTCGGGAGGGTGCGACTTCCCGGCTAGGTCCGGTCGAGCTCCCACGTGTGCCATGCGCGCGGGGTGATCCACATGCTCACTCGCTTGGCGTTCCGATCTCCGAAGGGCCGGCCTGTGTAGCGCTGAGCGAGCCGATCGATGTCCCTCAGGTCTGAGTCATCCTGAATCGTGACCACGTCGCCGGTGAAGCTCACATGCCGGTACCAGTCCTCGTCGAAGACGGTCAGGCTCACGCGGGGGTCGGCGCGGATCCACGCGACCCTCTTCCTCTTCACGTTCATGTTGATGAGGACTTGCCCGCCCCGCTCGCCGTCCCAGTCGTACCAGGTGACGACGGTCATGGGATAGCCGTCAGGCCGAAGGCAGCCCATGACTGCGGTGTTCGGCAGCGCGAGAAATTCCGCGACCCCTGCCGGCGGGCTCACTGCATTGCCCGCAGCAGCGCCGCAGCGTCGTCGATGAAACCCTCGAGGGTCGGCCGCGCGAGACGAACGATGACGTGCTGGGCGCCTGCCTCTACGTACCGGCCAATCCACTCGACCGTCGAGTCCATCGTCCCGGCGTGGCTGGCCTGTATGCGGGCCATCGCCTCGCCCGGCACTCCGTAATAGGCGCGGATGTATTCGTCGAACTGCTTCGCCGCGCTCTGTTGGTCCTCGGCGATTGCCACCGTGACGTACACGGCGGCCGTGACTTCGCCGGACCTGCGCCCCGCCGCGGCCGCCGCCTCGCGCACGGCGCTCAGGGCGGTCGCGTACTCCTCCGGCGTCGGGGTAAGCGGCAGCCAGCCCTCGAATCCGGACCCGGTCTCCCGCAGCATTCGCGGACCGTGCGCGGCCAGCCAGAACGGCGGACCGCCGGGCGTGAAGGGCTCCGGCAGAAGACTCACCTGCGGATCCTGACCGCGCCACAAAGAGCGGCAGCGATCGACGCTGCTCATCAGGCCGTCCACGCGATGGTCGCCCGGCATGTCGACGGCCGCGAGCTCGGCGTGCGTGGCCGCCAGCTCCGCACCCGGACCGATACCCACGATCAGCCGCCCCTGGGAAAGGCGGTCGAGCGTGGCCAGCGAGTGCGCAAGCTGGACCGGCCGGCGAAGAAGCGGCAGCAGCACGGCGGTGCCGAGCCGGACGCGTCGAGTTGACCCGGCGATTGCGCCCAGCAAAACCAGCGGCTCACCCCGCGGCCGGGCCAGCAGCGAGTCGCCGACCCATACCGACTGGAAACCGAGGCTTTCCGCCTCGACGGCCGCGTCGACGAGAAATCGCAAGTTGCTGTCGCCCCACAGCAAGACTTCACGCGAGGGCAACAGCAGACCTAAATCGACTTGCACTCGGCATATCATCGGCCCGCCTTGCAGTTCGGCGCCGAGGACTTCGCCCGCACCTGTCTTGTGCGCATCCTGCCGCGCAGCCGCTACCGGCTGGCGGCAGCCACCGACGCGCGGTTTCAGTCTTTCGCCACCAACACCACGAGGATCGCGTACCGGCAGCAGGGCGGCACGCCCGCGTTCCTTCTCTTCTCAGGCTCAGGCCACAACCCACACGCTGCGGCGATGGCCGCCGCTTCGTGGGCCGAGGCCAACTGGCGCCCCAACGCCATCCAGAGGCGTGTTCGTCCGGGCGTCGTGGTGGTCCACGTGGCTCCAGGCAATCAGCTAATGCCCGCCGGTCCGGTCCCAGGCGCGGCGGTGCCCGCCGCAGTGTGGACGGTCGATTCCGCGACCGGCAAGGTCCAGGCCACCGGCAATCCACCAGGCTCACCGCCGGCGTCAGAGATGCGGCGCGCCGCCGACGCGCTCATGCGCGGGATGCCGGCGCCCTCGCTTGGCGAGCTCGATCTCGCGGAGAAGGGCGTGATGCAGCTTCGCTCCGTCGGTGGCGTGCCGCGCGCCTTCAGCGGGCTGTTCGGCCTGATCCTGCTCGGCCTGGCCATCCGCTATGGGGTGACCGGGTTACTTGGGTTCTTCGTGGTGCCCGAGTACCTTTCGGCCGGAATCCCGCGCGGTGACGTGCTCTACCTCGTGGTCTGGTTCGGCGCCGACTCGCTGATCCTCGTTGGAGTCGCGCTGGGCGCGGCCCTCCTCTTCAACTTCCGCGGCGCGGCGATGCGCCTCCCGGGATTCTCGAGCCCAACACCCGCCACCCGCAACCTGACCTGGGGGACATACGTCTCCGTGATGGCGGCACTGGTGATCGCGTCCGAGTTCGTCGCGCCGGCGCTCCAGCATCGCAACGTGGTGAATGCGAACCAGGGCCAGTACGCCCACGTCACCCTGACCGCGGCGGACGACGGCTCGGAGGCGCTGGTCTATGTCGGCGGCGACCTCACCGTCGATCTTTCGGATTGGCCGGCGAACGAGTGGAACGGCGTGGTCTTCAAGACCAGCAACCCCTCCGTCCTCTCACTCGACTCGACGCCCGCCGCCGGCGGCGCCCCCAAGGCGAAGTACAGCGCGCATCAGGCCGGTGCAGCGCGGGTGGACGCATCGTCGGCGGACGGTCGCTACACGTTTCAGATCCGGGTCGACGTAGAACCGCCGCCGAGCTAGGCCCGGGAGGCGTCCTTCAAGGCCGTGATGTAGCTCGACGCGGCCACGGCGGCCGTCGTCCCATCACCAACCGCGGTCGCGATCTGCTTGGTCAGCTGGGAGCGGACGTCGCCCACCGCCCAGATGCCCTCGACCGAGGTTTGCATGTTGCGGTCGGTGTTGATGTATCCGCCCGAGTCGTGGTCGACATGCACCTTGAGCAGCGAGGAGTTGGGGACGAAGCCGATGAAGATGAACACGCCCCCGACCTTCAGCTCCTTGGTCGCGCCGTGCTGCTCGTACTGAATCGACTGCACCTTGCCGTCGCCGGTGATCGACTTCACGTGGGCGTCGAAGATGAACTCGATCTTCTCGTTCTCCCTGGCGCGCTCCACCAGGATCGGCTGGGCGCGCAGCTCGCTGCGGCGATGGAGGATGTAGACCTTCGAGGCGTACCGGGTGAGAAAGTCACCTTCCTCCACCGCAGCGTCGCCTCCGCCGATGACGGCGAGCTCCTGTCCCTTGAAGAAAGCCCCGTCGCACACCGCGCAGTAGCTCACGCCGCGGCCCCAGAAGTCCTTCTCGCCCGGGACCTCGAGGTAACGGGGGAGTCCGCCGGCGGCCATGATCAGCGCGGGCGCGCGCAGCTCCTCGCCCGACTCCAGGCGGACGACCTTGGTTGTGCCTTCGACGCCGATCTCCTTGACCGGCTCGAAGTCCCGGACCTCGACTCCGAACTTCCGGGCGTGCTCGCCCATCTTCATGGCCAGCTCCGGGCCCAGGATCGAGTCGAACCCCGGGTAGTCCTCGACCAGCTCGGTGTTGAGCAGCTGGCCTCCCAATGGCCCGCGGTCCAGGACCAGGGTCTTCAGGTTCATGCGGGCGGTGTACAGGGCGGCAGCCAACCCGGCCGGGCCCCCGCCCACGATGATCACGTCGTAGTCACTCATCGGCTACTAGGAAGTATTCCCTGCGCGGCCTGTATTCCTACCCGTGCTGGTAGCGGACCCCGTAGCCGCCCCTTGGCGCGTGGCAGGAGATGTTGTCGAAAGGACAGCCGATGGAGCACGCCCCGCACTCGACGCAGTTGCCGAAGCTGACCAGGTTCTTCTTCTGCTCCGGGTTCCACTCGTAGACGCCGGCAGGGCAGAAATGGTTGCAGTACTTCCCCGTGCACTTGGACAGGCACACGTTCTGGTTGATGACCTCGATGTGCGGCTTGCCGGTGTCCTCGTTGTACTTGACCGTGAACAGCTTGTCGGTCAGCTTGTCCATCAGCTTGCCCCGAAGCGCTCCCAGACCCGGCACATCAAGCGGATCGCGTTGATGTAGTCGGCGCCGTGGATGTTCTCGTTGGGCGCGTGGATCCGGTTGTCCGGGCGGCCCACGCCGACGGGAAGGACCGTCGGGACGCCGAGGTCCGCCACGACCGGATGCATCGGCCCGGTGGCCGGCATGAACGGCCACAGCACGGGCTCGCCGTGCATCTCACGCACCGACTCGATCATCGTCCGCCCGACGGCTGAGTTCGGATCCGACCTCGCCGGCTTCTCGCCCTCGCCGGCGACGATCTCCACCTTCTCGAAGCCATTGCGGTCGAGGTGCTTGCGCAGGAGCTCGCGTATCTGGTCCGGGTCCTGGTCGGGTATCAGGCGGAAGTCGAGCTTGGCCGTCGCTTCGGCGGGCAGCACCGTTTTCGACCCCGGACCCTGGTAGCCCGTCGTTATGCCGGCGATGTTGCACGTCGGCAGGAACAGCATCTGCTCGATCACCTGGTCAGGTTTGGGATCGCGCACCAGCCGGTCAAAGCCAACGAGCTTGCGCCTCTTCTCAACCTCGGGATCGATGCCGGCCATCATGCGGCGGTCCGTCTCGGTCGGCTTGACGACATTGTCGTAGAAGCCTTCGATCCTGATGTTCATGTTCTGGTCGCGGAGGCTCGCCAGCGCACCGACCAGGTACATCGCCGCCGACGGATAGATCGAAGCCCAGCCCGAGTGCTGGTCGAAGTCCAGCAGCTTCACGCGGAGCGTGACGTACACGAGCCCGCGGCAGCCGAACTGGATCGTCGGCCGGCCCGCGTCGTCGAACGATGACCCCGACTCCCACAGGCAACCGTCGGCGCGGAGCTTGTCCGCGTGATCGTGGGCGATCTTCTCGAAGGTCTTGGAGCCGATCTCTTCTTCACCCTCGACGAGGAAGCGAAGCGTTACGGGAATCTCGCCCAGCTCTTTCAGCGTCTCGAGCGCATGGATTCGCGCCATCACGTCCGCCTTGTCGTCGGCCACGCCGCGGGCGACGATTCTGCCGTCCTTTTCGGTTGGCTCGAATGGCGGCGAGTCCCATAGGTCGATGGGGTCGACGGGCTGCACGTCGTAGTGCTGGTAGAGCAACAGCTTGCGGCGGCCTGCGCCCTTGACCTCCGCGTAGAGCGCGGGCATTCCCCCCGCTTCGAGCGTCTCGACGCGGTCGGTGAATCGGGTCAATCGCTCTGCCACCCAGTCGCGCGCCGGTTGGACCGCGTCGCGACCGTGGTTGGAGATGCTGGGGAAGGAGCAGAGCTCTTTGAGCTCGTCGATAAAACGGCGCGAGTTCTTCTGGATGTACGTGTCGACGGCGCTGGTTGAGATCACGGGCCCATCGTAACCTTCAACGCGTGGGCGAAGAGGCCGCGGTCAAGTGGCGCGAATGGTCGCAGGAAGCCTTCGACGAAGCCCGCGCGTCGCGCCGCCCCATCCTCCTTTCCATCTCCGCCGTGTGGTGCCACTGGTGCCACGTCATGGACAGGACGACTTACTCGAATCCCGGAGTCATCGAGCTGATCAATCGCGACTACGTGCCGATCCGCGTCGACAACGACGTCCGGCCCGACATCAACCAGCGCTACAACATGGGTGGTTGGCCGACGACCGCGTTTCTGACTTCATCCGGCGACATCCTCACCGGCGCGACCTACCTGCCGCCCGAGCAGATGGCGAGCGCTCTGTCACAGATCGCGACCTACTACCTCAACAACCAGGCGGAGATCGCGAGCCGGGCGCTCGAGGCGCGAAAACGCGCGGCGAGCTCGGTCGCGCGCAGCGCTGGCTCCCTTGACCCCGGACTTGTCGATCTAGTCCTCGACTCCGTCAAATCCTCGTACGACCCCGAGTACGGCGGTTTCGGCGGAGCGCCGAAGTTTCCCCAGACCGATGCGATTCTCCTTCTCCTCGAGCAATCGGTCCTGCGGTCCGACGAGGAATTGCGCCGCATGGCCGTGCACACACTGCGGCAGATGACCCGCGGCGGGACGTACGACCACGTCGAGGGTGGATTCTTCCGCTATTCGACGACGCAGGACTGGAGCGTCCCTCACTTCGAGAAGATGCTCGAAGACCATGCGGGCCTGGTGGAGGCATTGCACCTCGCAGGCATGAGCGATGAGCTTGCGAAGACCACGGGCTACCTCGATCGTGTGCTTCGCGACCCCGCGACCGGTCTCTATGCCGGCAGCCAGGACGCGGACGAGGATTACTACGCGCTGAGCGCCGACGGCCGCGCTCGAATGACGGCGCCCTACGTCGACCGGCGCGTCTACACAGAGTGGAATGCAGCGCTGGCGATCAGCTACCTCGATGCGGGCTTGCCGGCGGCGCAGCTCCTTGACGCGCTCTTCGCTTACGCCTATCGCCGGGGCGAGGGCATGTCGCACGCCGAGGGCATCGGAGGCCAGCTCGGCGACCAGGTCTGGGCGATGTGGGCCGCCGTGCGCTCGAATCGATTGCCGATCGCGATCGACCTCGCGGAACACCTCGAGCAGCGGTACGCGGATGCGGAGCTGGGCGGCTACTTCGACCGTGCCGGGGGCGATGAGCTCGGGCGCCTGGGTGAGCGGATCAAGCCGCTGGCGGAGAACTCGGTCGCGGCGATGGCGCTGGTTGAGCTCGACACGCTCCTCGGCGATCCCGATGCGCCATACCGCGAGCGCGCACGACGGGCCCTCGAGTCCGTGTCGCAGCTGCCGCAGCAGTACGGGCTCATGGCGGCGGTCTTTGCTCGAGCCCTTGATCGCCTGCCACACATGCTCAAGGTCACGACGAAAAACCCCGAGCTGGCGCGCGCCGCGCGGGCCGCCCATCCGTACGCGGTCATCGACCCAGGCGGAGACGATCGCGCGGTGGTTTGCGTGGGACAAATATGCTTGGCGCCGGTGACCACCTCCGACGCACTGAGAGAAGCGATCCGAGAAGTCACCCAAACGCGTGCCTGAAAGTCGGGCGCACTTTTCACGGCGCGTCAGCAAGGCTCTAGACGACCCCAAGCTTCAGAAAGCGCTCATCCAGGCCATGACGGGCCTGCGCGCTCGGCGCAACGCCGCCTTCGAGTCGTTCGACTTCGAGAAGGGCCGTGCGGAGCTGAAGCAGAGGCGCCAGGCCAACCTCGACCGCCTCCCCGAGCTGCTCGAGCAGTTCACCCAGAGGCTGTCGGCCGTCGGCGGCGTCGTGCATATCGCCAACACCGCGCAAGAGGCGCGCGACATCATCGGCCAGATCTGCGTCAACGCCGGCACCGGTCTGCCGTCGGGCAAGCGCATGGTCGTGACCAAGAGCAAGTCGATGGCCACCGAGGAGATCGAGCTGAATCGCTACCTCGAAGGTCTCGGCATGGAGGTCGTCGAGACCGACCTGGGCGAGAGGATGGTGCAGCTGACGCACACGCACCCGTCTCACCTCATCGCGCCCGCGATCCATCTGACCAAAGAAGATGCGGCGCAGGTATTCGGCACAGAGCCGACCGTCGAGGCAATCCAGCGCCACGCGCGCGAGTCGCTGCGACAGAAGTTCATCGAGGCGACGGTCGGCATCTCGGGTGCGAACATCGCCATCGCGGAGACAGGAACCATCGTGCTCGTCACCAACGAGGGCAACGCGGACCTCACCACGACGCTGCCGCCGGTGCACATCGCGGTCTTCGGCTTCGACAAGCTCGTCGCGTCGCTGGACGACGCGGTCGCGATCTTGCGCATGCTGCCAAGGAGCGGCACCGGCCAGCTCATCAGCAGCTACGTCAACTGGATCACCGGCCCGTCACGCTCGGCAGACATCGAGCAGTCATTGACCATCGGTGTCCACGGGCCACGCGAGATGCACTGCGTCATCCTTGATAACGGTCGCGAGCAGATGCTCGACGACCCGCTCTTCCGCGACGCGCTTACGTGCATCCGCTGCGGTGCATGCTCCAACGCCTGCCCTCCCTTCATGGCCGTCGGCGGTCATCGCTTCGGCGGCCACATCTACAACGGGCCGATCGGCCTGGTGCTCACGCCTTTCCATCATGGTCTCGAGGACGCGGACCTGGCCAACACGCTCTGCACGCAGTGCAACGCGTGTCAGGAGATCTGTCCAGTCGACATTCCGCTGCCCCGCCAGATCCTCGAGCACCGGCGCAAGGGCCGCAAGTCGTTGCGCAAGCGGGCGCTGCTCGAGCTCTGGAAGCGCCCGGGGCTGGCGGACACGCTGATGCGCACCGCCGCCCCCTTCTCGGGCCTCGTCCCCGGAACACCGCGCCTGGCCACGACGCCGTACCGGGACCTAGTGCACGAGGGCTCGGGTGACGGCGAGCCCCTGACGATCTTCGCGTCCTGCCTGGCCGACCGGGTGTGGCCGCAAGGGGCCTCGGCTCTCGAGCGCATCGCCACCGCGGCAGGCTATAAGGTTGGTTTTCCCAAGGAGCAGTGGTGCTGTGGCTTGATCGCGGCCAACGCCGGCGACTTCTCGACCGGCCACAAACTGACGACAAGCCTCGCCGCTACCCTTCGAGATTCCAAGGGCCCGATCCTCACTCCATCGGCGTCGTGCTTCGGCGCGTTCACGATCGACGCCGCCGAATGGGGTGAAGCGCCCGACCCTGGGGTCCGGGCCCGCATGCGGGATTCGACGCGCTTCGTGCTCGAGCTGCTCGAGTCGCGGAGCGGACTCGTGGACGGCGAGCGAATGAGCCTCAAGATCGCCTACCACGACTCGTGCCAGTCCCTGCGCCAGCTCGGCCTCAAGAGCGAGCCTCGCCGCTTGCTGGAGCTTGCCGGTTACGAGGTCGTCGACCTGCCCGACATAGCGAACTGCTGCGGGTTCGGCGGCACCTTCAGCGTCGAATGGCCTGGCGTAGCCGATCGTCTCGCGCAGTGGAAGCTCGACGCCATCGGCAAGACCGGCTGCGCCGTCGTCGCCTCCGACAATCCGGGATGTCTGATGCACATCGCGGCGGCCGCGGGGAGACGCGGCATGAAGATCCGGGTCGCTCACGTCCTCGAACTTGTATCGGAACATCTGGCCTAACTGAAGGGCGGTGGTCGTTAACCTTTAACAAGCCGTGAAGATCAGCCTGGTTTCGGCGGACCCCGCCGAGCTCGACGTCGACGCGCTGGCGATCCCGGTGGTCAGCGGCCAGCAGCTCGGCGATACGGCCCTCGACCTGGACAAAGCGATGGGCGGCGTCTTGAACGAGATGATCGTCAACGCCGAGTTCCGGGCCCGTATCCACGAAGTGCTGCCGATCCCGGCTCACGGCCGCATCACGCCGCGTCGCGTGATCCTGTACGGCCTCGGCGCGCTCCAGGACCTCGATGGGCAGCGCCTCCGCTCAGCGCATCACGAGCTCGTGCGCGCCTCCAGGACGTGGGGCTACAAGCGCATGGCCATCCTCCGCACCCAGCCCCTCGGCGACGACAGCCTGAAGGCGGTGGTCGAAGGGTGCGTCCTGGGCACGTTCGAGCGCCGCTCCCGACAGACCGGTGCTGCTCCCGAGCGGCGCGAGATCGACGAGATCGTGTTGACCGGTTTCGGCAGCGGTCGCGAGCGAGAGGTGATCGCGGCGCAAGAGAACGGCGAGGCCACCAACCGAACGCGCGAATGGCAGAACGCGCCTCCCAACGAGCTCACGCCGGACGCACTTGCGCAGGAGGCGACACGCATCGCGCAGCGACACAACCTCGAGGTCGAGGTCCTGGGACCGGCCGAGCTGAAGGCCGGAGGCTACAACCTCCTCCTCGGCGTCGGCGCAGGATCAGCAGAGTCGCCGCGCCTGATTAGGGTGCGCTACCACGGCAATCACCAGTCCAACAACTCGCAGGGCCCTGTGCTCGCGCTCATCGGCAAGGGCATCACCTTCGACACGGGCGGCATCTCGCTGAAGCAGCCCGAGCACATGAGCAGGATGAAGGGCGACATGGCCGGCGCCGGCGCCGCGCTGTCGGCCATCGACGTGATCGCTTCGCGCAAGCTGCCGATCGACGTCATGACCGTCATCGCCGCGGCCGAGAACATGCCTGGACCGACGGCGCAGCGGCCCGGCGACGTGATCGTCAGCGCCGACGGGAAAACGGTCGAGGTGGTCAACACGGACGCCGAGGGCCGCCTCGTCCTCGCCGACGCCCTGACCCACGCCCTTCGCAACGGCGCAACCCACATCATCGACCTCGCCACGCTGACCGGAGCCGCGACCATCGCGATCGGTCACGCGGCCAGCGCCGCGGTGAGCAACGACGACGAGTTCTGGTCGCTGGTCGACCGCGCAGCGCGCGAGGCGGGCGACCGGGTCTGGCGATTGCCGATCTACGCCGACTACCGGGTTCTGCTTCGAAGCCAGATCGCCGACCTGAGGAACAGCGAGTACGGAGAGGCCGGCACCATTATGGGCGGCATGTTCATCGGCGAGTTCGCCGGGGGCAAGCCCTGGGCGCACATCGACATCGCCGCCTCGTCATGGAACACCAACCACGAGCTCACGACCGTGCTGCGCGGCCCGAGCGGCGCAGGCACGCGGCTGTGCATCGAGCTGGCCGAGCTGCTGAGCCCAAAAGCGACTGACTCCTGGCCGCCGGTACCGGAACGGAGCCAGGCGGCCGCGCGTTAGGCAAAAGGTGGCGCTCCTCGAGACGATCCACTCGCCCGCGGACCTGAAGTCCCTTCCCGCGGATCGTCTGCCCCAGCTGGCCGAGGAGATCCGGGCCTTCCTGGTCGAGCAGACCTCGCGGACCGGCGGCCATCTCTCCCCCAACCTGGGCGTCGTGGAGCTGACCTTCGCGCTGCACCGCGTGTTCGACAGCCCGAAGGATGCGATCGTCTGGGACACCGGGCACCAGGCGTACGTGCACAAGCTCATCACCGGCCGCGCGGCCGACTTCGCGAAGCTGCGCCAGGCGGGCGGGCTCTCTGGCTACCCGTCGCGCAAGGAATCGGAGCACGACCTGGTGGAGAACAGCCACGCGTCGACGTCGCTGAGCTATGCGCTGGGAATCGCCGAGGCGAGGCTGCGCAAGAGGGTCGGCGGTTATGTGGTGGCGGTCATCGGCGACGGCGCCCTCACGGGCGGCATGGCTTACGAGGCCCTCAACCAGATCGCGCATCTCAAGCCGCCCAACCTGATCATCGTCATCAACGACAACGGCCGATCGTACGCGCCGACAGTTGGCGGACTCGCGAGTCATCTGGCCCAGCTGCGTGTCGACCCGCGATACGAGCGCCTCAAGGAGGAGATCTCACGACTCCTCCGCGACCTGCCGCTCGTTGGTTACTCGGCCGACCAGGCGGCCTACCGCGTGAAGGAAGGATTGAAGCAACTGCTGCAGCCCTCGACCATGTTCGAGAGCCTCGGCATCAAGTACGCAGGCCTTGTCGACGGGCACGACGAGGCGGCGCTCGAAGAGGTCCTGACGCGCTCCAAGAAGCTGCGTGAGCCGGTGGTGGTGCACGTGGTCACCGAGAAGGGCCACGGTTACGGTCCCGCGGTCGACGACGAGGTCGACAAGCTGCACGGAGTCAGCGCGTTCGATCCGCTGACGGGGCGCCCGCGCTCGACCGAGCTGACTTACACCGACGTCTTCGGCGAGGCCCTGATGACTGCGGCCACGCGCCGGCCGGAGGTGGCCGCGATCACCGCCGCGATGGGTTCATCGACCGGGCTCCTCAACTTCGCGAAGGAGTTTCCCGACCGCTTCTTCGACGTAGGGATCTGCGAGCAGCACGCGGTCACTTTCTCCGCGGGGCTCGCGATGGCGGGAATGCACCCCGTCGTGTGCATCTACTCCACCTTCCTCGCGCGTGCCTTCGACCAGACGATCATGGACGTGGCCCTGCACCGGCTGCCGGTCGTGTTCGTCATCGATCGCGCTGGAGTCACCGGACCCGACGGCGCCTCTCACCACGGAATCTTCGACCTCTCCTATCTGCGGATGATCCCCAACCTCAAGATCGCGGCGCCGAAGGATGCGACGGAGCTGTGCGCCCTGCTCGAGACGGCGCTGGCGACTGACGGGCCCGTCGCGATTCGCTATCCGCGAGGTCCGGTCTCGTCCACCCCTGACCTTCCCGTCGAGCCGTTGCCGATCGGCCGCTGGGAGGAGATGCGCAAGGGCAAGGACGCGGTCATCTTCGCCGTGGGCAAGATGGTCGAGGTCGCCGCGGAAGCGGCTGCCCGTCTAGATCTCCAGGGCCTCTCGTGCGGAGTCGTCAACGCGCGCTGGATCAAGCCGGTCGACCCTCGCATCGCCGACTGGGCAAAGTCATACCCCGTCGTTGTGACGGTGGAGGACAACGTGGGCGCAGGAGGTTTCGGTGGGGCGGTTCTCGAAGCGCTCGCGCCGCTCGGCCTTGCCGGTAGGGTGCGTGCGCTCGCGCTGCCGGATGAGTTCCTGCCGCAAGGCAAGGCGTCCGACATCCTCAAGGAGCACGGACTGGACGCGGCGGGAATCGCGAAGTCGGTCTATGAGGCGGTCCGGGGTCCCGTCCCGGATAGGAAAGGCTCGGTCTAGAGTTTTTTCCGGCCGCCGAATCCCTCGCCGATTCGATGCCAGTGCTCCACGCGCTCTTCGCCGAGCTTCCAGCAGAGCTCGATCAGCTCACCGTCGCGATAGGAGGGAAAGTCGATGAGGCCCTCGAGCGGGCCCTTGAGCTGGATGCCCATGCTGTTCAGGTTGAGCACTGCCTTGAGAAGCTCTTCCTCGGCACCATTGACCGCATCGCGCGCCTGCTGTTGCCGCTCGCGGTCCTCCCCATTCGCCCCGGCGCGTTGGGCGGCGTAATCGGCCATGCGCAGCTGTTCCTCCAGGTCGGGACGGAGCGCCGACAGCTCAGCGATCTGGGCCACGATCGGCCGGACACGCGGCAACTCGCGATTTGCTTCGTCGACGGTGTACGTCCGGAGGCGCTGCATTCAGTAGGTCCCAACCTGGTCGAGCTTGCTCGTCATTTGGCTCAACGATACTTCGTTCGGTGGACCCCATCGAGATGCGACAGCGCCTCGGCCGGGCGCGTGTGGCCCGCCTCGCGACCGTCGGCGCGACAGGTATTCCGCACATCGTTCCCATCACCTTCGTCCTCGACGGCGACCGGATCTACTTCGCGGTCGACTCCAAACCCAAGCGCACGACCGACCTGCAGCGACTCCGCAACATCGCCGCCAACCCATCGGTGGCAGTCCTGGCCGACCACTACGACGATGACTGGACCTTGCTGTGGTGGGTGCGCGCCGACGGCGAGGCAGCGGTGCTCGGCGC
The DNA here is from genome assembly GCA_035945895.1 of Candidatus Dormiibacterota bacterium. Lineage (GTDB taxonomy): Bacteria > Chloroflexota > Dormibacteria > Dormibacterales > Dormibacteraceae > 40CM-4-65-16. The sequence continues at coordinate 18,210 of DASYZS010000162.1, forward strand.
CGGCGAGGAGGCCGAGCACGCCGTCGACCTGCTGGCCGAGCGCTACGCGCAATATCGCCGGGAGCGACCGTCGGGGCCCGTCGTAGCCATCTCGATTCACAGGATGTCGGGCTGGGCCGCCGCCGACAACCCAGCCTGTTAATAGCCGGAGTCGAGACTTGACAAGATGATACGTCTCGTCTAGCCTCGTCCCGTGACGGATGAGGCGCGAGGTCGGATCCTGGACCAGGCCCGGGTCGTCCTGGCCATGGGCGGGCGGCCCAGCGTGCACGACTTTGCCACCGCCGCCGGAGTCTCGCGGGCGACCTTCTACCGAGCGTTTCGCTCGCGGGACGAGCTGCTCGAAGCCCTGCAGCGCCCGGCCGAGCCTGACTCCAGGGACCGAATCCTCCGGGCCGCCCTCGAGATGGTCGGCGAGCGCGGGCTGGCCGCCCTTTCTATGGACGAGCTGGCAGACAGGTCCGGCGTCTCCCGCGCGACCCTCTACCGCCTCTTCCCCGGCAAGCCGGCGGTCTTCACGGCCCTGGTCCACACGTACACACCGCTCGACCTCGTGGTCGACGTCCTCGAAGACCGAGAGGACGAAGCCCCGGACGCTGTGATGCCCGACGTGGCGCAAGCCATCTACCGGACCGTCTACGCGGGGGGAGAAGACCGCACCGGTCTGATGCGAGCGCTCTTCGCTGAGGTGACCACCCTTGCGCCGGACACCGAAGGCGCGACGCGCGAGGCGATGGTCAACGTGGTCGGCACCATGGCGGCCTACATGGTTGCCCAGATGGCGGCAGGACGTCTGCGCCAGATGCACCCGCTCCTTGCGATGCAGTCCTTCATCGGGCCGATCTTCTTTCACCTGATGACACGCAAGGCCGCCGAGCAGGTGCTTGGCGTCGAGATCGATGGAGAGCAGGCAGTCAGAGAGCTGGCAGACGCATGGCTCCGCGCCATGCGGCCCACGACGACAGATGAAGAGAGGTGACGTGATGAGCGAGAGCTACGCGGTAAGCGTGGAAGACGTGAGCAAGTCGTTCGGCAAGTTCAAGGCGCTGAACGGCGTGACCCTGCGCGTGCGCAAAGGCGAGATCTACGGATTGCTCGGCCCCAACGGCGCCGGCAAGACGACGTTGATTCGCCTCATCTGCGGGTTGCTGCAGACCCAGGGCGGAACGGTCACAGTCCTCGGCCACCACATGCCCCAGGTGGCGGTGCTGCGACACATCGGCTACATGACGCAGCAGGCCGCGCTCTATCCCGCGCTTTCGGTGGAAGAGAACCTGAACTTCTTTGCCGCCATCAACGGTGCCGCTCCAGACGGAGTGAAAGACGCGCTCGATCTGGTGCAGCTATACGACCGGCGCAAGTCGGTCGTCGCGACGCTGAGCGGAGGCATGCGCCAGCGTTGCTCGCTTGCGTGCGCGCTGGTCCATCGACCCGAGCTCCTGCTCCTCGACGAACCCACCGTCGGGGTCGACCCGCAGCTCCGCGTGCAGTTCTGGGAGGCGTTCCGGCGCATGGCCACCGGCGGCACGACCCTGATCGTCTCCAGCCACGTCATGGACGAGGCGGACCGCTGCCAGCGCCTGGGTCTGATCCAGTACGGACGGCTGCTGGCAGAGGGATCGCCCACCGAGATCAGGACCATGGGAGGAAGCCAGAACCTGGAAGACGCTTTCCTGGCTCTGGCGGGAAGGGGGACCGAGGCATGAGCGGCCACCGCATCGCGGCCATCACTCGCCGGCTGCTGCAAGGATTCCGGCGCGACCGCAGGACCCTGGCGTTGCTCTTCGTCGCTCCGATCGTGATCCTCGGACTGCTCGGGTACCTTCTGCGGGGCTCGTCGAACGTGCCCCATGTCGGCCTGGCCAACGAGGACACCGGCCCGGTCGGCGCGGTTGTAGCCGATGCTCTGCATCAGTCGACCAAGATCAGCCTCGTCGACATCGACGCGGCCGACGGCGACGCCAGGCTGAAGGACGGTTCGCTCGTCGCCTACATAGTTCTGCCGTCTGATTTCAGCCAGCAGGCCCAGAACGGCAACCTCGCTCCGGAGATCCACCTCGAAGGGTCACAGCCAGGGGAGGACACGCCGGTGCTCCAGGCCCTGCAGCAATCCGTCGCTTCGCTCGCGTCGCAGGTCGCGGGACGGGGCATCAAGTTCGCGCCCCAGGTCACGTACCTGTACGGCGGCAAGGATTACGACACCCTCGACTACTTTGGGGCGGCGTTCATCGGCCTCGTCGTCTTCTTCCTCGTGTTCGTGGTCACGATCGTGTCGTTTCTCAACGAACGCACTCAAGGCACGCTCGAGCGCTTGATGGCGAGCCCACTGCGGCGCGGCGAGATCGTGGTCGGCTACATGCTCGGCTTCACGGTGCTCGCGCTGGTGCAGTCGATCGAGGTGCTCGTTTTCTCGCTGGCCGTTCTGAAGATCCACAACCAGGGCAACGTGCTGCTCATCTTCGGTATGGAGGCGCTGATGGCGGTCACCGCCGTGAACCTGGGCATCTTCCTCAGCATGTTCGCCCGCTCGGAGTTCCAGGCCGTGCAGTTCATCCCCCTGGTGGTGGTGCCGCAGGTCCTGCTGTCGGGAATCATCTTTCCCGTCTCGACCGAGCCCACCGGACTGCAGTGGCTGTCCGACATCCTTCCTCTCACCTACGCCGTCGATGGGATGCGCGACATCATGGTCAAAGGCGCCGACCTGACCTCGTTCTCGCTGCAGCTCGACGCCGGGGTGGTGTTGGGCTTCTGCGTCCTGCTGATCGCGGCCGGCACCGCAACGCTTCGTCGTAGGCTCGCTTAGGCAGTGATGTTGGTGTGCTCGCAGAGATGCGGTGGGACGCTGTTCCGCGCCCTGTTCGCCGAGGTCGAGATCGACGCGTCAGGCGAGTACCAGGACTACCGCCTCACCCAGCCCGGATACGTGTGCCTCAACTGCGGCGCTCCCGCTCTCGACCTGGGCGAGGTGCCGGCGGCGCTGGAAGCGGAAGCGCGTGAAGAGGAGGCCGCGGTTCAGCCGGTGGCCGACGTCCTATGCCCCGTCTGCGAGACCATGGTTCGGCTCGACCACAGCATGGAGTGCCCGAACTGTGGCTCTCCACTCGAAGTCGGCTAGCTCAGAGACGCGGTCCCAACCAGCACGGCCAGCATCGCCCTTGCCGCGGCCGCGTCCTTCTGGGTCAACGCAGAACGCAGCGCACGGATCGCGCGCGGCGTGTCGAGATCGTCGGACAGGGCCGCGTTGAACCCGGCCATAAGCGCCGTACCAGGCGTGCCATTCGATTTTTCCGACATGAGCTTGCGCAGCCTCTCGACAAGCTTCGCGTAGCGCGCGAGACCTCGCCACTCGAAGTCCCAGTCGCGCGGGTAGTGGTGCGAGATGAGATAGAGGCGCACCGCCGCCGCCGGCGCTCGCTCCAGCGCCTCGCTGACCTTGACCAGGTTGCCGAGCGACTTGCTCATCTTGTGCCCCTGGTAGCGGACCATCCCGGTGTGCAACCACGCGCGCGCGAAGGGCTTCTTACCGGTCAGCGATTCCGACTGCGCGCGTTCGGACTCGTGATGGCTGAACTCCAGGTCCCGACCTCCACCGTGGATGTCGATCTGCGGACCGAGGTACCGCATCGCCATGGCCGAGCACTCGATGTGCCATCCGGGGCGCCCCTCGCCAAACTTCGACGGCCAGGACGGCTCGCCTTCGCGCGACCGACGCCACAGCGGGAAGTCAAGAGCGTCGCGTTTGGCGTTCGGACCGACACTTCCGAGCAAGCCTTCATCGCGAAGCTTTCGGAGCATCGAGCGTCGAGTCCGGTGCGAGAGGCGGCCGTAGCCTCGATATTTGCCGGTGTCGAAATAGAGCGCGTCGGTCTTGTACGTGTAGCCGCGCGACTGCAGCTTCGATGCCGCAGAGACGATCCCCTCGATCTCTTCGGAAACCCGCGGCAAAACGTCGGGTCGCCGCCAACCCAGGGCGGTCATGTCGCGGATGTGAACCCTGGTCTCGCGGTCGGCAAGCTCCCGCCAGTCGACGCCGTCGCGCTTCGCTCGATCGAAGAGAGGGTCGTCCACGTCGGTGATGTTCTGCACGTATTTCACGCGCTGGTTCTGAGACTCGAGGAAACGGACGAGGACATCGAAGATCGAGAACGTGAACGCGTGGCCCATGTGGCCTGAGTCGTACGGCGTGACGCCGCAGACGTACAGCCTCACCGGACGGCGCGCGGGTACGAACCGAACGTTCCGCTCGGTCAGGGTGTCGTGGACGCGAAACGAGCTCGTTGCTTAAGAGGGGCGAGCCGCTACTGCGGCATCCGAACGCAACGCCTCGACCTTGTTGGTCGCCTCCCACGGCACCTGCAGGTCGTCCCGTCCGAAATGACCGTACGTCGCCGTCTGGCGATAGATCGGGCGGAGCAAGTCCATGTTGGCGATGATCGCCCCCGGTCGCAGGTCGAAGTGACGGCGGACCAGCGCGAGCAGCTCTTCCTCGGATTTCGCCCCGGTCCCGAACGTCTCCACCGCGATCGACGTTGGGTGAGCGCGACCGATCGCGTACGAGACCTGCACCTCACAGCGGTCGGCGAGGCCTGCGGCGACCAGGTTCTTGGCGACGTGCCGCGCGGCGTAGGCCGCCGAGCGGTCGACCTTGCTCGGATCCTTGCCGCTGAACGCGCCGCCTCCGTGACGCGCGACACCGCCGTAGGTGTCGACGATGATCTTGCGCCCGGTCAGACCCGCGTCCGCAGCCGGTCCACCGAGGACGAAATGGCCGCTAGGGTTGACCATGATCTTGGTGCCGGCGTCGACGACCTGCCCGCTCAACACCGGGTCGATCACCATCGCGCGCACGCCCTCGCTGATTTCCTTCTGGGTGGCGCTCGCGGCGTGATGGGTCGAGACGACGATCGCCTCGATCCGCTTGGGCTTGCCGTACTCGTATTCGACCGTGACCTGGGTCTTGCCGTCGGGGCGCAGGAAAGGAAGCTTGCCGCTCTTGCGCACCTCGGCGAGCCTTCGCGCGAGGCGGTTGGCCAGCGAGATCGTCAGCGGCATGAGCTCAGGCGTCTCGCGGCACGCGAAGCCGATCATCATTCCCTGGTCTCCGGCGCCCTGGAGCTCGAAAGCGTCGGAAACCCCACCCGCGCGCTCCTCCAGCGAGTGATTCACGCCGGCGGCGATGTCCGGTGATTGTTCTTTGAGATAGACCTGGATCAACGCGTGGTCCGCATCGAATCCAATCGCCTCGTCGTTGTAGCCGATCGAGCGGATGGTGTCGCGGATCGTGCGTTGGATGTCGAGGTCGGCATGCGTGGTCACTTCGCCGATGACGACGCACAGGCCCTTCGTGATGGCGGTCTCGCAAGCTACGCGCGCGTGCGCGTCCTGCTGGAGCATGCCGTCGAGCACGGCATCCGAAACCTGGTCGCAGACCTTGTCCGGATGGCCTTCGGTGACTGACTCGGAGGTGAGGAGGAACGAGCGGGAGGAGCTAAAGCTTGTGGTCACAACGGGGCATCATATCGAGAAGGTCGGCTAAGCCCCGTTGTGGTGGCGGCTGTCCTCCGGTTCCTGCCCGAGCAGGTTCGCCTGCAGGGCGAAGATGTCGTCGAGCACCCGGTCGATCCGCCTGCCCTCGAGGCGGTGGTCCGCAATCACCCCGGCGTGCTCGAGGTAGCGACGGAGCGATGCCCCGAGCGGACCGTCGATCCGCGCCTGCCCACGAACCTGCGCCTCCTCGAGGAGTTGAAGGCACCGGTCGAGCGCGACCTGCCGCGTTCTGTGCGCCCGGACACTCACTCCGTGCCGAGCACCTCCACGCGTCCGGCGCTCGTGACACGAACGTGCACAGTGTTCAGCGGGGCGAGGTTCAAGTCGCCGGCCGGCCGGCCGTCGGCCTCGAAAGCCGCCGGATGACACGGGCACGCGAGGTGCGAGCTGCCGGCGTCCCACCACAGCTCGCACGGAAGGTGCGAGCACATGGACGTGACGGCGCTGACGGACTCGCCCTTGCGAAACACAAACGCCCGCACGCTGCCCGCCGCGACGAGCTTGCCGTGACCCTCGTCCAGGTCAGTCATCGCGGCCACGTCGATCCATTGCCCCTGCAAGGGCTCTATCGGTTCGCTGGTCTTCGACGCCGCGGCCGCCGGCCGAGTCATGCGGCCGAGCGTCGCGCCTCCCACGGCGCCCGCAGCCAGGCCGATGCCCGCGACAAGGGCGGCCCGCCGCGTGATCCAGGTGCTGTCGCGCGGCGCCTGCTCGAGGGCCGCTTGCATGCGTTTGCGAAACTCCGGATGCATCCGCTGCGGACCCTGGCGCGCCCCGGCCAGACGCGCCGCTGCGGTGATCGCGGCCTTCTCCTCGGCGTCCCCCCCGCGGAGCTTCAAACGGCGCCCATGCAGGAGTTCGGAGACGATCTGTTCAAGTCGATTCTCAGGTTTGGAGTTCATTGGTCCAGCTGTACCTTTGCCGCGGCGCGCAACGCCCGCAGCTGCATGACTTTGACTGCGCCCACCGTGGATTTCATCTCTGCTGCAACTTCCTTCAACGAATACCCATGCAGGAAACGGAGCTCCAGGACCCTGCGGTAGTTGTCCGAAAGGTGGGCCAGGATCCTCTGCACGGTCTCGGCTCCTTCCTCGCTCGGCGGCTCGGCCGGGGGCGGGGCGAGGAAGAGGTCCTCGCGCAGCTCACCCTCCGAGAGCCCGAGCCTGGTGCTCCAGAAGCCGCCCAACACGGAGCGCGCCGTGGCGAAGAGGTACCCGCGGATCGAGCTCGCGGAGGCGCCCTGGCGCAGGCGCGGGATCGCTTTGAGCGCGACCTGCTGCGTGAGGTCCTCTGCGTCGGCGCGGTTGCCTACGCGCGCATAGATAAAGGCGTACACGAGCTCGAGCTCGTCGAGGGCGATGTCGGTCGCTCGGGGCTCCATCGGGAGCTCGAGGATCGGCGCCTCTTCGGCCGGGTCCTCAGTTGTCATTCGGAGGTCCGTGGCGAACCGCGGCCGCGCACGATGCGACGGCGGTCACGCAGACCCATAACCCCATGTTTACCCCAGCAGGTTACGGGTTGGGCGGGCTGGGAATTTAAGCCCAGCCCGCTGTGGAGACTTACGCGTGCTTGGGCAGCGCCGGGCGCGTGCGCCGCCAGACGAGGTAGCCGAGGACGACCAGGACCAGGAACGGTCCGATGGCGCCAAGACCGGTCAGCAGGTAATTGATGGTGGTGATGAAGTTGTGGGCACCTTGATTGAGGGCGGTCACGAAGCCCCAACTGTCAGCCGGCGTGCTCTGAGCGGGTGCGCCCGACTCGGTGAGCGTCACAGAGACAGTGCTGAAGGAAGTGTTGTCGTCGAGGTACTTGATCTGACCCTTCAACTGCTCGATCTGCGAGGTGATCTGCCCGATCTGGTTCTGGACCGCGATGATGTCGTTGATGTTCTGGGCTCGGCCCAGCAGCGTGCGCATCACGTCGAGCTGAGCTTCGGCATTCACGAGTCGAGCGTTCAGGTCGACGTACTGAGCGCTGACGTCGGTGCCGGTGATGTGCTCGCTCTGCACCTTGCCGACCTTCGAGACCTGGTCGATGGTGTCGTCGAAGTGCGCGGCCGGGACCATGAAGCTGATCACGCCTGTGCGGATCTGGGGGTCCTGGTTCTCGGTGGGTGACGCCTGGGCGTCGGTCCCCGCGATGTAGCCGCCCTCCGACTCGACGAGCGAGCGGACCTGGGCGAGCTTGGAGTCGAAGAGGCCAGAGCCAACTGTGATGTTGAGCTGCGCCTGCCGGATCACCGGAGGACCCTGGAGCGTGGGCACGGTCTGGCCGGGGAGGGTGCTGGTCGCCGATCCGTTGGGCTGTGCGGCGCTCTTCGAGTCCTGGCCGCCGGCTGCGCTGACCGGCGGAGCGTACTGCGCGTTCTTCGCAGTCGAAACTGTCGAACCGCCGCCGCCTGATGCACCGCCGCAGGCGGCCGCTGCGGCAAGGATCACAAGTGCGACAAGGACCTTTTTCATTTGGGATACGGCCTCCTGGGCGAAGAGATTTGATCTACCGAACGCCGGCCGCGTCCTGTCGTAACAATTGAGCGGTGTCACGCCGCTGTGGTCCGACGCGTATCCGCGAGATTGGCGGCCGGAGCCAAGGAAAGGGTGGCGCGGCGAGGAGCGCATCTCTGATGCGCGACGAAGAGGCGCCGGGCCCCTTGACGATGGCTTCGGCGCCGAAGGCGCCCGGCCGCCTAGCTCGCGCAGACGCGAGGGCCATCGGCGGCGGGACACCGTAGCGCATGTCACTGCAGGTTCGAGGTCTTGCCATCGACGTCGTCGCGCGCCGGGTCCTCTCCGACGCCAGCTTCACCGTGGCCGCGGGCGACAAGGTCGGCCTGGTCGGCCGCAACGGCGCCGGCAAGACGAGCTTGCTCAAGGTGCTGGCCGGGGAAACCGACGCCGCCGCCGGGGTCGCCCTCCGCCGCGGGACGCTCGGCTATGTGCCCCAGAACCCGCGTCCGCGGGCCGAGGCCTCGCAACTGGCGCTCACCCACATCCTGTCGGGCCGCGGTCTCGATCGCGCGGCGGCGGAGATGGCGGAGCTCCATCGCCGGCTCGAGCACGACCACTCGGCGGCGACCATCGAGAAGTACGCGGAGGCCGAGGAACGCTACCGGCATTCGGGCGGCTACTCGGGTGAGTCAGACGCCCGGCGGATCGCGAGCGGGCTCGGGCTGCGACCGGACCGTGTCGACCTTCCGCTCAGCGTTCTGTCTGGAGGTGAGCGGCGGCGCGTCGAGCTGGCGCGGGTCCTGTTCGCGGACCCTGACCTTCTGCTGCTCGACGAGCCGACCAATCACCTCGACAGCGACGCCAAGTCATGGCTGATGGACTTTCTACGTGACTTCCGTGGCGCGGTGATCGTCGTGAGCCACGACCTCGCGCTGCTGGACTCATCCATCACGCGCGTCCTGCATCTCGACGGCGGCCGCCTCATCGAGTACCGGGGAACCTACTCGCAGTACCAGGCTGCGCGGCGCGCTGAGGAAAAGCGGCTCACCTCGCTCGCCCAGCGACAGGAGGCTGAGATCAAGCGCCTGACCTTGCTCGCCGAGGTGATGCGCCGTCAGACGGCCAAGCGCGCCAAGCAGGCGCACTCCATCTACAGCCGCGTCGAGCGCGTGAAGGCGCAGCGCGTGGTGGCCCCGCGGCGCGAGCGAAAGTTGAAGATCAGCTTTCCCGAGCCGCCGCACAGCGGGCGCATCGCCCTGCACGTCAACGGGCTCGCGAAGGGATACGGCGGTCCGCTCGTGTTTCGCGACGTCACATTCGAGGTGGAGCGACAGGAGCGCCTTTTGGTGATGGGCCTGAACGGCGCGGGCAAGACAAGCCTGCTGCGCATCCTGGCGGGCCAGAGTGAGGCGAATGCGGGCACGCATCGCGTCGGCCACAACGTGTCGCTCGGTTACTACGCGCAGGAGCACGAAGGGATTCGCGCGGGCGTGACCGTGCTAGCGCATATGCGCGAGCAGTCGGACGCGGAGGAGCGGGTGCTGAGGGCTCTGCTCGGGATGTTTGCGTTGACCGGGGACATCGCAAGGCAGGACGCCGGCACGCTGTCGGGCGGCGAGAAGACCAAGCTTGCGCTGGCGCAGCTCGTGGCGGGGCGGCACAACCTGCTCCTCCTGGACGAGCCGACCAACAACCTCGATCCACCCTCGCGCACGGGGGTGGCGCGGGCGTTGGCGGAGTGGCCCGGGACGATGCTGATCGTCAGCCACGACCCGGAATTCGTCGAGGCGCTCGGGCCGGGGAGGGTGCTGTTCATGCCCGAGGGCCGGGTCGACTACTGGGACTCTGAGCTTCTCGACGTCGTGTCTATGGCCTGAGAAGCGCAGCCAGTCGCTCGACGGGCCTGAGAAGCGCAGCCAGTCGCTCGACGAAATTCGCCGGATATGCGTGGCCGAGTCCGGGGACAACCTCGAGGGAAACGTGGTGGTCGCTCTGCTTCAGCTGCTCGGCGAGTCTCTCCACCGGATCGCGGTAGGTGTCCTTCTCGCCGATCACGATGGAGACCTCCATGCGGCGCCAGGCCGGCGGCAGATTCCGGTCCGGGCCGGCAAACGGCGCCACCATCACGACTGACCTCGCGACGACGACCTGGCCTTCCAGGGCGAGATTGAGAGCTATCCACGCGCCCTGACTGAAGCCCGCGACGACGACGCGGGCGTGCGGAGGCAGCATTCCAGCGATCGCGCGCAGGTCCTGCCAAACCCGATCGCGAGGTGGATCCCAACAGAACCCGTCAGCGGTCGCGGGCTGGGAGGACTGCGCAGCGGCGACGATGAACCCATGCTCGGTCGCCGAGCGCCATCGTGCAAGCTCCGTGGCTGCGTTGCCGGTGGCGCCGTGCAGCACGAGAAGCAGCGGGGCGAGGGTGGCGCGGTCCGGCGTAGCGACAAGAACCTGAGGTGCGAGGTGCCTATCGGAGGCGCGGCGCCGGGCTTCCGCAGCGGCGGCCTCGAAGCGTGGTCGTCCTTGCAAGGGATGGAGCGCCGGGGTCGCGAGAAGGGAGACCCGCCATAGGTGGCCCGCATCGAGGGCGGCGGCGACGATCTGCTCGGCCGCCTCGAGGTTTCCCGCCGCCACTTCTTCGCCCGCGCGTTGGTACCACTCCCAGTCGGGGCGCTCTCCAGCCACGAAACCCACACAATAGTTCCGTGAGCGCCGATGTCCAGGAAGTCACGATGCCCGACCTGCAGGGGGCGGAAGAGATCACAGTCGGCGCATGGGGCAAGCAAGAGGGTGAGCACGTCGCCGAGGGCGAGACGCTGATGGAAGCGCACACCGACAAGGTCAACGCCGAGATCCCCTCCCCCGTCGCGGGCACAGTCGAGGCCCTGCTCCTCGATGTCGGTGACCTCGTCGTGCCCGGACAGCCGATCGCGCGAATCGCGCCCGACGAGTGAGGGTCGCGGTTGTCGGCGGCGGCGTCATGGGCGCCGCCACCGGATGGAGACTCGCCAAGCGCGGCGCCGAGGTCGTGCTCTTCGACCGCTACTCGCCACCGCACACGCACGGCTCGTCGTTTGGCCAATCGCGGATCATCCGCACGGCCTACTTCGAGGGGGCCTTCTACGTGCCGCTTCTGCGGGAGGCGTTCGAACTGTGGCGTGAGCTCGAGTCGGTCACCGGGACAGCGCTTCTGACGATGACGGGCGCCCTGTACATCGGCGCTGCGGACTCGCAGGCCGTGGTCGGCGCGCAGGAATCGGCGAAGGAGCACGGACTCGACATCGACGTGCTCAACGCCGCGGCCTTGCGCAAGCGCTATCCGGGCCATACGCCCGGCGACGGCGACGTGGCGGTGCTGGACCGGGAGGCCGGCATTCTGAATCCGGAGGCCGCGGTGACAGCGATGCTGCAGCAGGTGCCAGACGTGCGCCGCGGTCAACGGGTCGAGAAGCCTCAGGCGCTGCTGAAGGAGTTCGACGCGGTCGTCGTCGCCGTGGGCCCCTGGACGCCGGAGCTGATCCCCTGGATTCCCCTCCAGGTTGAGCGCCAGGTGCACGCGTGGCTGTCTGTCGCCCGCGACGCCACGTGGTTCGCGCCCGATCGTTTCCCTGTCTTCATCCGTCAGAGCGAGGAGTTCGGCGACGTTTACGGCTTTCCGACGCTCGACGGCTCATCGGTGAAGGTCGGCCGGCACCACGACGGCGACCTCACCGATCCGGATCACGTCAGGCGCCAGGTCGACGACCGCGACCTCGACCCGTTGCGCTTGATGGCCGCGACCTACCTGCGCGGTGTCAGCGGCCACGTGCGACGGACCCTGACGTGCATGTACACGAACACCCCGGACCACGACTTCGTGATCGACTTCGCGCCCAACGAGCCTCGCGTCCTCGTGATCAGCGCGTGCTCAGGTCATGGCTTCAAGTTCGGACCGATCATCGGTGACATCGCGGCCGACCTCGTCTGCGACGGCAAGACGAGCCGCGACATCTCACACTTCTCGGCTGCCCGTTTGCCGGCCCCGCACTAACCAGACGATCAGCGCAATCACGACGAGTAAGGCAATTACGATCGCAAGCTTCGACACCGGACCGCTGACTCGGTCGTAGTTGCGCCCGAGCTCGTAGCCGACCAGCGCCAGCATCGCGCACCACGGCAGCGCGCCGACGAACGTGAGGATCGAGAAGCGCGCCAGGTCGACGCGCGCGAGGCCGGCGGGAAACGAGATGTATGTGCGAATCACGGGCACGACGCGGCCGATGAGAACAGCGAGCAGGCCCCAGCGCTTGAACCACGCGTCAGCGATCTCGAGGTGATGACGCCTGATTCCGACGAACCGGCCTGGGCCGAGCAGCAGCGGCTCGCCAAACCGCGCCGCCAGCCCGTACGCGATCAGGGACCCGACAAGGTTGGCCGACGCGCCCACGACGATCGCGGCCACCAGGTTCATATGTCCTTGCGCGGCGAGGAGTCCGCTCGTCGGCATGATCACTTCGCTCGGGAACGGAATGCCGCAGCTCTCAGCGACCATGAGTACGAACACGGCGAGGAGGCCGTAGGCGGCGATGAAGTTGCTGACGGCGGCGGTCAAACGGTCTGGACCGCAGCTGCCTTGACCGCTCGGAACGGCAGGGTCCGCACCTGCTGATCGTCGATCAGGATCTCGAAGTTGTAGAACCCCGCCCGCTCGATCGGAACACTCGTCAGGTTGATCACGATGCTCGCCGAAAGGTCCCAGCCGTGCGGGTAGTCGGCAGGCACCTGTCGAGCAGGCAGGTTGAGCACGATCGGCTGCGGGAGTACGGCCCGCCCATCTTCATCAGAACAGTGGACCTCCACCTTGTGAGGCCGCTCGGTCTCGAGGCGCGTCGTTTGCAACCGGAGCACGATGACGCCCCCGAACGGCGTCGGGAACTGGTCGCGCATCAACGTGTCGAAGCCCGCGCCAAGGATGTAAACGAGCCCGTTGGGCGGTGCTTCGGCGGCATTCGCCAGCAGCGCCCAATCGAGTCTCAAGACTTGACGACCTCGCCGCCCTTGACCACCAGCTTGATGTTTTCGGGTTTGGCCACAAGCTCGAGGTTGGCCACAGGGTCGCCCGGTACGCCGATCAGGTCTCCCCACGCGCCCGGGTCCAGATTTCCCACGCCCTTCATGCCGATGGTTCCGGCGGCGACCGTGGTGGCGGAGCGAATGCAGTCAAGCGGCTCCATGCCCAGGTCGCGCATCAACAGAAACTCCTCGCCGTTGGATCCGTGCGGACCGACGCCTGTATCGGTGCCAAATGCGATCCTCACACCTGACTCGATCGCCTGGCGAACGCTCGACTTGTGATCCTCAATGACAGCCTTCGCCTTCGTGATCGCGTAGGGCGGCATTTTCCCCGCCTCGGCGTGGCGGATCACCCAGTGCGGCGCGACGAGGGTTGGGATCAACGCGTTGTGGCCGTCGAGCATCATTTCGATGGCGTCGCCATCCAGCCAGATTCCGTGCTCGATGGTCGCTACGCCGGCCTTCAACGCGTTCTTGATCCCGGCGTTGGCCTGAGCGTGGGCCATGACCTTGTGGCCCTGCACGTGTGCCTCCTCGACCGCGGCCTTGATCTCGTCCAGCGTCAGTGCGGAGTGGTGCGGCTGATCGCCTGGCGACAGCACGCCGCCGGAGGTGCAGAGCTTGATCCAGTCGGCGCCCGCACGAATCAACTCGCGCACCCTGAGGCGCATGTTCTCGACGCCGTCGACCACCCCGTGCGGCCGGTCAGGCAGCGGGATGTCCAGGTCGGCGCCGCACATGAAGTGCGCGTCGGTATGGCCGCCGGTCTGGCTGAGGGCGGTGACGGTGACGAACATGCGCGGTCCCACGAAGTAGCCGGCGTCGATGGCCATGCGCACGCCCGCGGGCGTGCCGGCCGCATCTCGCACGGCGGTGAAACCGGCATTGAGGGTTTCGCGCGCCGCCTTCACGGTGTGCATCAGCTCGAGCGTCGGTGGCGTGGTGAGCTCGCGGGTGTGATCGAGGCCCTGCCCGCGTGCCGTCAGGTGGACGTGGCAGTCGATGAGCCCGGGCAGGAGCGTGAGGCCCTCTGCGTCAATCGCCTCGGCGTCGCGCGGCACCGCTGCTCCGTTGCGTTTGCCGGCGAGGGAGACTCTTCCGTCCTCGATCACGACCACGGCCTCCCGGGTCGTATCGCCCGTAGCGGGGTTGAGAAGCGCGTCGCCGTAAACGGCTTTGATCACGCGCTGATCTTAAATCGACCCTCAGGCGCGACCGGGATTGTCGACGGTCGCGGCGACGAGGGCGGCGTTGAGGTTCTGGACGTCCAGGTTGCCGATGGTGCAGCTCACCGAGGTGGTGGCGTTGTATCCAACATCAGGCGCGACTGTTGCCGAGCACGTTCCGACGGGGTTACCCGAGGCGGCGTCGGTCACCGTGAACGCAACCGAGGACGGCGCCTTTGCGTCGCCCCGGCCGCCCAGGTTCTTGAGCTGCGCCGCCAGCACACATGGCGAACCGCATCCCGAGGTGTCGATCGACGTGACGAAGTAGATCGGTGGAAGCGTCGAGAGATTGGAGAAGTCGATCACGTCCTGCGGAGCGGTGATGCCGAAGTCCTTGTTGAAATTGGTGTACCGCATGTCCGCATCGCTCAGGCCGTCGACGGTAACGCGCCGGTTGAGATGCACTCGCAGCGCTTGATACGGCGGTGTTGCGGCGATGTACACGTCGCCGCGCACGCCCGCAAGATCCACCGCCGGCTGTCCACCGACCGCGACGCGATCCACGCGCCGGCTGGCAACCGGTCCCAGGAACGTCGCCCTGAACGATTGGCCATCGGTGAAGTCAGGGAGCCGGGCGAGTCCGGCGCTTGAAGCTTTCCACCATGCGTTGCCCGCGGCTCGGAGGAGGCTCTGCGTGTTGGCATCACCGGCTGTGTGCTGCGCGAGGAACTGCTGGCCGCGGAAATACGCCGAGCCGCCGATGATGATGGTCTCCAGCTGCACATTCGATCCGGTGAGCACGGCGTGCTCGGTGCTGGGCGGAACGAATTGAGCGTCGATCGACCACCGACTGCCGTCCTCCGAGTAGTCCCCGGTGATCTCGAAGCTCTTGGCGTTGGTCAGGCTGTCGGCGGCGCCGCTCTCGAGTGCTCGGGTCGATGGCAAAGACGCCACATCCAGTGGATTGCTGCACGCCGACGCGGTCAAAAACATGATCGCCGCTGCCGGAGCCAGGGTCCACCGGTTCCTCATTTCGAACCTGTAACGAGACGCATATCATGCGCGTTACCCGACCGTGTCGACCATCGAAGGACCCCGGCGCCCATCCGTAACCATCCGCGGTCGGACCTATCCGGTGTTGGGCCCCAGCCTCCGAGATCCGCGGCTCCACGTCGCCGTGGTGCTGCTCACCCTTCAGGTGTTCGGCCAGACCGTCCTGGGCTTCCGGCTTTCGATCGCGCAAATCCTGGTGTCCCTTGCGGCGGGCGCCTTGATCGAGTTCGGCGTGGCCTTCTTCAAGGACAAGACGATCATGTGGCCGGCCAGCGGACTGCTGACCGGCAACAGCACGGCGTTCATCCTGCGGACGCCGGGCACGCTACACGGCGACTGGTGGAGCAGTCACGGGATCTGGATCTTCGTCGGCGTGGTGGCTGTGTCGATGGCGTCGAAGTACCTGATCCGCTGGCGCGGGCGGCACATCTTCAACCCGTCGAACCTCGGCCTCGTGCTGGCATTCGTCCTGCTGGGCCCGCAGTACACGGAGCCCATGGACCTATTCTGGATCCCGCTGGGTCCGTGGATGATCGCGACCTACGCGATTCTGGTCGTTGGCGGCCTGCTGATCGGTTGGGAGCTGAAGCTGCTTGGTCTCGAGCTCGGCTTCATGGGCGCGTTCGCAGCGTTTGCGGCGTTGGCATTGATCCCGGTGCCGGACCACTGCATGGTCGCGAGCTGGCACGTCACGCCGATGTGCGGATGGCCGCTGTGGAACGTCCTCGTCACGTCACCGGAGCTCCTGATCTTCGCCTTCTTCATGGTTCCGGATCCGAGGACCGTCCCCGACGGCCAGGCGGCGCGGTTCGTCTTCGGTGTGTTGACGGCGCTGTTCGCCGTGCTGCTGCTCGGGCCGACCGCGCTCGAGTTCTGGACCAAGACAGCCATCCTGGCGAGCCTCGTCATCACGTGCGCCTTGCGCTTTGGGATCGCTCGCCTTGTTGCTCCGCTGGACGAAGGCCAAGGTTTCGCTTCCATCCGGCGCATCCCGATCCGGACACTGGCGATGGTGGGAATTCTGTTGGTTTCTCTCAGTGCGCTCCCCGCATCGGCCGCGGTCTCGACGCTCGGACCCGACCCCGCGGCCGGTGTGATCGACGGGTCCAGCGTCACCTACTCACTGCAGGTCGGCTCGGGCCCCGGAGTCGCTGTGTGGCTGGTCGGCACCGCGGCAGGCGCGCTGCCACCGTCGCAAGGCAACGTTGCGTCCGGCGCCCGAACACAGCGCATATGGGTGCTTCCCCCTATTCCTACGCCGACCATCGCGTCCAACGTGATGGCCTTCAATCCGGCGTTCACGACGCAGCTTGCAACGCGGATGGCTCACGACGCTATCCTCGACCTGGCGATCGAGTCCGAGGCGCGGCGGGCGCATGACACCAAGCTCGCGGAGCTGGGTGCTACGGGCGACGCGCTCACCGAGTTTGTCGAGGTCATCAACGACGACATCGCTGCGGGCAAGATCATCCAGAAGACGTATCACTTCGACTCGGTCGCGATCACGCTCTGGCTGCCGAAGTTCGGTACCCAGGCTCCCCGCATCATCGGGGTCACGCTGCACGGCACTGCGACCCTGACCACACGGGACAGCTCTGGAAAGGTGATCTCGCAGACATCGTCCGCGTACGCCAAGACCTGGGGCTTGACCAACTCCCCAGACGTCGCCAACCAGCTCATGCAGTACGACTTCACGCTCCAGGGCCTGGCTCCGGCGCCATAACCTCCGCGAGCCAAAGGACCCGCGGGTGCAGATAGAAGCGGCTGACTCTCGTCGCCGTAGCCTTAGCCGCGACATGGATCCAGCACGGCTGGAAAAGCTCTTCGCCGCCGACCGAGCTCACCTTCCCTTGGGCGCGGAGACGCACTTCCATATCGTTGTCACATCAGGCGAGAAGGACTGGGAGTTTCCCCGAATCCTCACCTCGCCGCCGTATCGGGACAGCGCGCACGCGACGCACGATGCGAACGAGTCGCAGTTCGTCGAGCGCTTCGGTCCGTACGAGGTGGCCATCCTCGAATGTGGCAGGGCATGTCCGCACAGCAGCCTGGGCGGGTTCGGCTGGCCAGATGATCAGCCCGAGCCATACCGCTGGTGGGCGCCAGGTGGGCGATGACCGCCGGAACGTTCACCCAGCAAAGGAAGCTCACGGAACCTACCCACGTCGGCGACGGGCACGGTCGAACTCGCACTCGTCACGAAGTGGGCCCGCGTGGCCTCGATCCACCGACCAGCCGATTGATTGGTTGGGTGGCGGAGTCCGTTGACACTCAGAGCCCTTGGTGAATAGTCTCGCCGCGTGGGTACCGAGCCAACTCCGCCGACACAGGTCTCCCCCGACGGCAGGTACTACTGGGACGGCCAACGGTGGGTACCTATGCCGATACGAGCACCGTCGCTCTTGTATGGCGGGTTCTGGATCCGGCTAGCTGCGAATGTTGTCGACGTAATAATCGTGGTCGCCGCGGCCACCTTCGTGGGGGCGATCGTAGGGATCGTCGTCGAGACCGCCCTCTTTGGGCTAACCGGCGAAGGGGGTTCTGGTCCCAGTTCTTCGTACCTCGACACCCAGAATCAACTGTTCTCTTACTGGCTAGGCGCCGCCCCAGTGGCTTACTTCGTTTTCTTCTGGAGCATTGGCCGGACACCAGCCATGAGGTTATTCAAGCTGAAGGTTGTCAACGCGAAAACAGGGCGGCCGCCCGGCATCCTCCGAGCCGTCCTGCGCGTCATAGGGGCGGTCATTTCCGCCCTGCTCTGCTTCGTCGGCCTCGTCTGGGTGGCCTTCGATGCCAGAAAACAGGGCTGGCACGACAAGATTGCAGCCACCGTGGTCATGCACGGGTAAGCCTCGAAGCGTCTCTCCGGTTTTCAGGAGGGCGTCATACCAGTCTTCACTGGCAACGGTTCGCTCCTCGCAGCGGTGTTGGTTGGCATTCGCGCGATTCCTTGCGTGGTGCACAGGAACTTTTCGACCTTGATGCCCTATCTCCCCACGCGCTGAATGGGTTAGAGCGCATTCAGCGCGATCCCGCTCCTCTAGAGCGGCCGATGGCCTCACAAGGAGATAGGGGTTAGAGCGTTGACCGAGTCCCGAAACAGGCCGGTTCGAATAAGAAGAGAGGGTTGTGGTGGGCCCGGGTGGCCTCGATCCACCGACCAGCCGATTATGAGTCGGCCGCTCTAACCAACTGAGCTACGGGCCCTGCCGGCTGAGTCTATCGGCGGAGACGTTTGGCCGAAGGACGCTCGGGGGAAGTTCGGAAGCATGTTTGCACTAGGACTTTTGATTCTTCGGCTCGTCGTCGGGTTGACTCTCGCGGCGCACGGAGCCCAGAAGCTCTTCGGCTGGTTCGGCGGCTCCGGAATCGCGGGTTGGACCACGGCGATGACCCGCATGCGCATCCGACCGGCCGCGGCCTGGGCATGGATATCTGCGCTCGCCGAGCTTCTCGGTGGCCTTGGCCTTGCCATCGGCTTCCTCAACCCTCTCCCCAGCCTGGCCATCGCGGCTTCGATGCTGGTCGCCATCGCGCTCATCCACGGGCCCAAGGGCTTCTTCAACACCAAGGGCGGCTACGAGTTCAACCTCACGCTGATCGCGGCGGTCGCGGCGCTTGCGCTAACCGGCCCCGGCGCGATATCGCTCGATGCGGTGCTCGGCATCCGGTTCCCTGAGCCGGTGACCCTCATTGTCCTGACCATCCTCACGCTCCTCGGCGTCGGAGCAGCGTTGTTTACGCGAACTCCCGTTTCCGCACAGGAGACCAGGCCTCAGACGACCTAGCGACCACCTGATTCCCGCGACCGCCGGCAGTCGCGGCTTATTGGTCAATCGAATGCCCGCGAGCGCCGGCACTCGCGGGCATGAAGCCCCCGCGTCAGGCGGGGCCGATTATCTCGACCTCGTTTCCGTCCGGATCGTCGACGTAAAACGTGCGGACGTCCTTCAAAACGGGATGCACGCCGTGCCGCACCTCGACTCCCTTTTCCAGGAACTGAGTCTCCAACGCGTCGTACTCGTGCCGGCTCACCCGGAACGCCATGTGATGCAGGGTCCGCTTCTCTTTTTCGCGGTGAGTCGGAAAGTACGAGTCGGGGTGCGGGTGCGGCACGAGGACGATCAGCTCGGGAATGCCGCCAGGCTGCGCAACACGAAGGAACCGGTTCGGCATCTGCGGCGGCGAGATGACCTCGAACCCGAACTGGTCGCGGTAGAACTGGAGCGAGGCCTCCATATCCGCCACCCACAGCACGATCTCGGCAAGACCTTCGACCCTGCTCATGCCGCCATCGCCTCCAGGTTGACGTCGCGGACGCGCGGCGGGACCGAGCAACCTGGTGCCACCAGCACCCCACGTCCCCCGGTTTGTTGCACAGCGCGCTCAGCCTCCGCCTTGATCTTGGCGGGCGGTCCGTATACGAGGGTTGCTCGCTGGCTCAAGCCTCCCATGACCGCACGCCCGGCGAGCTTCTGCCCCTCGCCGAGTGACGGATTGCCCTGGTTGTGGATCGACCAGCTGACCGCCTGCGAAGGCAGGTCGCGAGCCAGCGAGAAATTGAGGTTCGAGCCGCACAGGTGCACGACGGTGAACCACGCCTCGCGCGGCGACGCACCGAGCACCGCGAGGTCGTAGGGCAGCACCAGCTCGCGATAGACCTCTTCGCTCATCGCCTTGCGGCCGGCATATCCGGA
>DASYZS010000163.1:0-8020 GCA_035945895.1 Candidatus Dormiibacterota bacterium
GCCCGCACGTGAGCGATCCGCTCCTGCGTGTCGAACTCGATGCCGTAGAGGTTCAGCAGCTTGCCGATGTTTTCGCCGTGCCACAGCTCCTCGTAGTTCCAGCACGCGAGGAACGCGGTGAGGATCGGGTCCATGCACGCGCGGGTCACGAGCAGGTGCGAGAGATAGAGAGGGACGTGGTTCTCGATATCCATCATGTAGTGCAGGCAGAAAAGGTCGCCCTTGGAAAGCGGGTACTTGGTGACGTCGTCCCAGGCGATCCCGCTGGTATCGACCTTCTTGGACTCTTCCTTGTAGCGCTCGATGCTGAAGCTCATATTCACCCCTACGAATCGGCAGTTGATTTAGATCACCCACCTTGCCCGCAGAGCCGCCGCCGCCAGTCTAGGTCGCTCGGCTCCTCAGGGCAGCAGCTGGCGTGCCACGAACCAGACGTTGGCCGGTCGTTCCGCCAGCCGGCGTAGGTACCAGGCGTACCAGGCGTCGCCGTAGGTGACGAGGTCGCGCACGGTGAAGCCCTCCCGCGCGAGCCTCAGCTGCTGGTCGACCCGAATGCCGTACAGCATCGCCACTTCGAGCTGCGACTTCTCCATCCCCAGCGCGGAGGCGATGCGCCATGCCCTGGCGATCATGTCCGTGTCGTGTGTGGCGTTGACGAGGCGCAGGTGCTTGCGCTTGACCTCCGGCAGCATCAGAGCTGTCAGAGCCAGGTAGTTGGCGTCCACGTCCCGCTTGGACTGGAACGCGATGGTCGCCGGTTCCGCGTAAGCGCCCTTGACGAGGCGGATCGCCGCCCGCGCCGGAATCAGGCGCGAGACGTCAGAGGCCGTACGGTGCAGGTACGCCTGAAGCGCAACCCCGACGCGCGTGTACTCCGCACGGAGCTGCAGGTACAGGTCGATCGTGCGGTCCGTATAGGCGCTCCCCTCCATGTCGACCCACATGAAGCTGCGCGCCTTCACCGTCGCGCGGGCCAGTCGCTGGAGGTTGGCGTAAGCCGCCGCCGGGTCGATGTCGAGACCGAGCTGAGTCGGTTTGACCGAGATCTCGGCATCGATGTCGGTCGATGCGGCCAGGACTTCCTCGTAGTGCTGCACGACCTTGTTCGCATCCTCGAGGTCGGTGATGTTTTCGCCGAGGAGGGTGAAGATGGCGCCGACGCCCTTGGCTTTGAAGTCAGTCGCCGCCTTGAGGGCGGCGTCGAATCCCTCGCCCGGCAGGAATCGCTTGACGGCTCGCCGCGCGAAGCCCCAGCGCGGAACGTGCGCGGCCAGCCATCGGTTCTGGGCGCACCACAGGAGCAGGCTTCTCATCGGGCACCCGAAAGGGTAATGGCGCGGTGTTCGCCGGCGGAAGATCGTGAGCGAGAGGCGGTAGGAACCTCCCGCTCACACGCTAGCTACGCGAGTCGATTGCCTCCCTCAGCGCACTCGACGCTGCAGTAGGCCTCTTCCCCCCGCCGTACGGCGCCGAAATCGATGGGTGCGGAACACGCAGCGCAGTAAGCCGAAGCGGGCGACTGGCGCTGCACGAGCTGGAGCGCCGCCGCCAACCGGCTGCTCACTGGCACAGCGCGCCTCGAAGCGAGGCGCTCAGGCGTCGCCCGGCCGACCGGCAATTGAACGACGCTCATCGCATACCCCCAGGAGCCGCTGACCGCATCCCGCTCGTCAGCCTCAGTATCGGCGGCGAAAAATTTCTGTCGCCGTACCGATGTAGGAGACAAGGCTCCAACGGGCCGTTATTTCTTGTAAAGAAAAAGGTACAGCTAGGAGCTCGCCTCGCGCTTCTCCTGCTCGATGGCGTCGACCGGCGCGGCCTTGTCCCGCGACTCGCGCATCGGGCTTGCGATCAAGCCCCACACCGCCGGTTCGCCAAGCCTGAACTTGTTGAAGACCGCGCCGAGCAGGATCAGCTGGCTCAAGAGGTAAAACCAGGTGGCCAGCAAAAAGAACAGCGCGAATTGGGCGCCGTAGGTGTTGAATCCGCCGGCGATGCGCTCATAGAGGGGAAAGGCGAGCGACAACGCTTCGACGCAGACGCCCGCCACCAGCGCGCCCGGCACCACGTCGCGGGTGCGAAATGTGCGGTTGGGAACCAGGCGATAGAGGGCTACGAGCAGCGAAACCATCACCACCGAGCCGACCGCCAGGCTGATGACCGTGCCCACGATCGCGACGGGCACCAGTGCGGCAACGCTGTTGACCGCAACCGTCAAGACGATGGCGGCGACGAGGACCAACATCATGACAAGGCCCATCAGTCGCTGGCGCAGCATGTCCCGCTGGCGCGTTCCGAAAATCTGCGTGAGCGCGAACTCCATCGTCGCAAAGATGCTGCTTGCGCTCCACACCAGCCCCGCGATCGACAGTAGGCCAAGCCAGCCTGCCGATTTTTTCACGGCTTCGAGCGCCTGGAGGAGCTCGGACTGCGCGCTGTGCGGGAACGCCTGCAGGAGCAGCGACTGGACCTGCACCTCGGTCGCATGATCTCGGATGGCCAGACCGGTGATCGCGAGCGCGCCTGCGATGATCGGAAACATCGACATGAACCCCGCGAATGCCAGGGCAAGCGCGAAGTTGCTGGCCTGGCTCGCGCCATAGGCACTCAGCACCCGCGCCGGGAGCGTCTCCTGCGCTCGCGTAAACACGTGCCGGGCGCGCGCTTGAACTGCCATCGAACCTCCTCTCTGCAGTGAACGTGTCACTGATTTGCCCTACGCGCGTTCTATCTGTCGATGCAGCAGGACCCCGTCGTCAAAATGCCGCGAGTTCTGCCAGGGACGGTCGACCGAAGGCTCTACACGATGATCCACGGGCTGCCCCACTCGCCGAAGGGTGACCGCTACGTTTCGATCGTTTCCGACCTCGGCGAGGGGCTGGGATGGGTCGGCGCTGGAATGGCCCTGGCATGGCTTGGCGGCCGTAAAGGCAGGCGGGCGGGGCTGGCGGCTGTGATCGCCTGCCTGGGAACCACCTACCTGGTCCAGAACATGATCAAGCCGGTCTTTCGTCGGAACCGTCCGCACGTCGGACGCGAAGTCATCGTGGTGGGGACCCGCACGACCGACGCTTCGTTTCCATCCGGTCACACCGCCTCGTCGTTCGCGGCAGCCACCGCAATCTCCACCTTTTATCCGGCTGCTGCACCCCTGGTTTTCACGCTCGCGGCCGGCGTCGGGGCCTCTCGCGTCCACCTCGGCCACCACTTTCCGAGCGACGTCCTGGCGGGCGGCGTCATCGGGATTGCGGCCGGGGCCTTGACGGGCCGCCTGCTCAAGGCGGCGAGGACGATCTAGCCGTTTATCCTGTTGCGACCATGGCCATCCGCTCCGAGCTCGCCGGGTACGGCACGGGGGAGGCGAGGCGGGCGCTGGAGGGGTTGCCCCGGTGCGATTACGACGTCGTCATCACGTCCCTGCGCTACCGCTTCAGCCCGCATCTCGCTGCCCGCTGCGAGTTCGAAGACCGGCGGATCGTGCTCCAGGTGCCGATTCCGTTCAAGCCGTTTCGTGAGCCGGTCATCTACGCCGCCCGTCGTAGGCGGGGCGGCGGGATGCGCTTCGCCTGGGCCTCAGAGACCGTGTACTTCCGTGGCCGGCGCGACGTCCTGCGTTTTCTCGACTGCCACGAGTGGATGCACTGGTACCTGCACGAAGTCCTGGGCAAGGCGTCCTCGGCAGAGACGGCTTGCGATCGCTTCGCGCTGCACAACTTCCGCCGTCGCTACGTGACGACCGACGATGCGGACGTGGCGCTCAAGCGTCGTTCGCGGCAATCAGTAGGCGCGCTAGCGCGTCGTTGACGGGCTTGTCGCGGATGGCACGCGCTTCGGGCTGAGACTCGGTCCGGTCGCCTCGGAATCCTTGCGCAGCAAGACGATCACCGCGATGGGAAGCACCGCATTGACCAGGATCGAGACGAGACCGCGGTTGAAACCGATCGGTACCAAGAACAGCACCGCCGACCCGAACAGACACAACACCTCGAGCGCGATGACAACGCCGCGCGCCACACGGCGCCGCCAGAGCACGCCGATCGCGCAGAGCAAGGTCCCGAGCGCAAGCAACATCGTGGCCAGCGCAAGACCCGCCATGTGGACCTCACCCGCGATCGCGAAAGGCACGGCCGAGATTCCGGCGATGAGCCAGAACAGGGTCTGCATCAGAAGCAGGACGAACGCAGCCTCCGGGCGCGAAGACGTTTCAGCTTTGGTCAATTTGTTTCACCACCTTCGAATCGATGTCGACCGCAAACCGGCCGCCCGGGTTGTCGACGATCCACACGTGGAGCATCGGTGGGGCGCTGATGTCGATGGAACCGACAGGACAGGTGACGGTCGGTGACATGAGGCTGAACTCGACTCCGAACGGCGTGAAGCAGATGTTTTGGTGCTGGTGCCAGGCCGTCAGCGGACCTCCAGGGTCCGGGCCGAACTGCCCGAGGTTCTTCATCTGGAACATCGCACCGAGCAGCACCGGGCCGTGCTTACTGTTGGCGTACACAAGGCCCTGGGGGTGCTTCGGATCCATCACGTAGCCGGCGTCGATGTAGCGCTGGTTCATCCAGTGCGTCGACGGCGAGCTCTGTGAACCGCCTGGCCTGAATCCCGCCGCCCAGGCCGCCCGCCAATCCTTGTAGGGAGCGATGGCGCTTGCGGTTTCGTCGTACAAGTCCCTGGCCGCGGTGACCTGGTCGGGCGTTGCCACCTCGTTCGTCTGCTGCAGCACCGCGCCCGCGTGTACGTGCAGCACGTCGGGGCGGGCCAGGTCGCCGATCCACACGGTCGCCACCACGACGAGTGTCAGGAGGGGAACAGCCACGCCCATCCCGACCCAGCGCGACGCGCGCCACGGCCTGACGTCAGGCGTCGGAATCAAGAGGAGCCCGAGCGTGGTCAGCTCCATCAGCTTGGTCGCGACCGCCACCTGGTCCGGCGTGTCGAAATTGAGCGCGATGTAGCCCACGTAGCCCAGCAGCGTCGCCGTGATCAGGGCGACCGAGGCGGGGCGCCACCATCGCCATGGATAGAGCTGAGACAGGACGAGGTAGCAGATGCCGTTCGCGGTGAAGAGGAGCGCGGTGATGGTTTCGTCGCGATGCGTCCAGACAAGGCCGAGGTGGACGCCACCCGCGACGGCCATCAAGACCGAGACGGCCTGCAAGGTTCCGGGCAGGTTCGCGGGACGCCGCATACGCAGGGCAAGAAGGGCAAACGGAAGAACGAGCAGGCCGGCGTAGAGACCTATCGCGTGGTCAGGTGCGATATCGAACATGCCACGAAGCGTGGCCCCCGCGATTAAGAAGCCGGTAAGAGAGGAAGGTCCACGAGAAACGCCGCTCCTCCCAGCGTCGCTTCGCCCGCGACCATGCGGCCGCGGTGCTGGGCGACGATCCAGCTCGCGATCGACAACCCGAGTCCCGCATGCGTTCCGCTGCGCGCCGCATCAGCGCGGTAGAACCGCTCGAATATCCGCTCGCGATGCTGCGGGTGCACTCCCGGGCCGTCGTCCGCGACGAGAAGCCTGGCCCATCCCTTGACGGTCTCCAGGCGCACGTCGACCGCCGAAGACGCGTA
This sequence comes from Candidatus Dormiibacterota bacterium, assembly GCA_035945895.1. GTDB lineage: Bacteria > Chloroflexota > Dormibacteria > Dormibacterales > Dormibacteraceae > 40CM-4-65-16. Next base: position 5,578 of record DASYZS010000163.1, read on the forward strand.
GCGAAACGCGTTGTCGAGAAGGATCCACAGCAGCTGACGAAGCGCATCCTCATCACCGCTCACGACCGCGGGGACGGTCGCGACGGTCAACGACTGGTGGTTGTGCGCAGCGGCGACCTGGCGGCAGACCGTCTCGACCACCGGCGCGAGGTCGAGCTCGGTGAGCTGCAGCTGCAGCCCGGAGTCAGCTCGGGCGAGCGTCAACAGGCGATCAACGAGCCGGCTCATGCGGGCCGATTCCTGGACCATGTCGGAGACCGCCGCCTTGCGCACGTGGTCGGCCACGGCGCGCGATGCCAGCAAGCCCGCGTTCCCCTGGATGGTCGTGAGCGGGGTGCGCAGCTCGTGCGAGGCGTCGGCGACGAAACGTCGTTGCGACTCGAAAGCGTCCTGCAGCCGGCTGAGCATGCCGTTGAAGCTGGCCGTAAGACGCGCGACCTCGTCACGGCTGCGCTGCGGTGGCAGCCTCCGGCCGAAGTCTTTAGTCCTGCCGATGTCCTCGGCGGTCACCGCGACGACCCGAAGCGGTCGAAGCGCCCGGCCCGCCACAAGCCACGAAGCGATGAGAGCCGCGACCAGCGCCGGCACCGCGGAAACCACGAGGAACACGACGATGCCCGACAGGTTCGACTGCGGCACCTTTGTCGATTGGCCCGTTACCACGTACCCCTGGTCGAATCTCGCCGCGTACAGACGGAATCCGCCCTGCGTCACGAAACCTGTCGTGCGCGCTTGCGGGGCAATCGCCGGCTGCGCCGTCGAATAGAGAAGGACCCAGCTCGCGTCGAAGACCTCAACGAAGACGTCGGTGGTCGTGCGGAGGTCTGCGGGGGCGACTGGATTGGAGGGGGTCAGATCCGGTGAGTCGTTCAGAGCTGCGACTGCCTGGTGGGCACGCGTGCGCAGCGCGTCGTCCTGGTTCGTCACGACGCCGCGCGAAAGGAGCGTGTAGAGCAAAAGCCCGAAGACAATGAGAGCCAGCGCCACGACTCCGGCGCCAAACAGCGCGAGCCGCGCGCGAAGCGGAATCACTCGCGCAGCGCGTAGCCCGCGCCGCGCACCGTGTGCAGCAGGACCGGCTCTCCGAGCTTCTGCCGCAGGTACCCGACGTAGACCGCGACGACGTTGTCGCTCTCGGCCTCGCCTCCCCACACCGCGTCCAGGAGCTGCTCCCGCGACAGCACCTGGCGGGGATGACGGAGGAAGTGCTGAAGGAGCTCGAACTCGGTGGCGGTCAGCTCGAGCGAGCGATTCGCACGCCAGGCTTCGCGGCTGCCAGGCTCGAGGCGCAGATCACCGAAACGGAGATGATCGGCCGGCGCCACGCGCCGAAGGAGCGCCCGCACGCGAGCCAGCAGCTCCTCGTAAGCAAACGGCTTTACCAGGTAGTCGTCGGCACCGGAATCGAGGCCGCGAACCCGCTCCTCGGTCCCGCCCAGCGCGGTGAGGATGAGGATGGGGGTCGTGCCCGTGGCGCGCAGACGCCGACATACCGAGATCCCGTCGAGGCCTGGGAGCATGACGTCGAGGACGACCAGGTCGAAGGGCCGCTCGCGGGCGCGGCGGACCGCGTCGCTCCCGTTCCCCACGACCTCGACGTCGTAGTCCTCGGCCGCCAGGACGCGCTCGACCGTGGCCGCCAGCGGCGAGTCGTCCTCGACCACCAGGATCCTCGGATCGCCCATCCCGCCGATTTATAAGCCGTGCGGTGTGAATTTCATAAGAGTTGTCGATCTCGACCCGTCGAGTTCGTCGTCTTGGATGCAACCCAATTCCAAGGAGGAAACGAATCGATGGCGAACTTTCTGCTCGTTTACACCGGCGGCGAGACCAGGTCTGCCGAGGAGAGGCAAAAGGTGCTGCCCTTGTGGGGCGCCTGGATGGGCCAGCTCGGCGACAAGTTCGTCGACCCAGGCAACCCGATCGGGCACGCCAAGAACGTGTCGAACGGCGGGACGGTCCGCGACGGAGCGGCAAGCAGCCCTGCTGCGAGCGGTTACTCGATCCTGAAGGCCGACACCCTCGACGCGGCGACCGAGCTCGCCAAGGGCTGCCCAATCCTGCAGTCGGGCGGCAAGGTCACGGTCTACGAGATCACGCCGGCGATGTAAGGGGTCGCTACTCGGCTTCGAGTAGCGAAACCTTTTTCGTAGCGGTAAGCCGGCCTCGGGCACCCGATCGGTAAGTGCCCGAGGTCGGTGCGACGTGCGAGTAATCGCCGCCCACGGCCACGGTCACGTACCCCAGTCCGCCGCGGCTGGCATGCGTTGGGTCGAAGGCATGGGCGATCGCGTCACCCGTGCCGTCGTCGGTCGGCAGCACCACCTCCACCCACGCGTGCGTGCCGCCCTGCCCGACGAGGTGTCCCGACACGTAGCGCGAGGGGAGGCCGCACGCGCGACAGACGGCGAGCATCACGTGCGCATAGTCCTGACACACGCCG
>DASYZS010000164.1:0-40434 GCA_035945895.1 Candidatus Dormiibacterota bacterium
AGCAGTGAGCGCACGTCTTCCGGCTCGATCGCATCCTTCGTCTCGATGTACACGGCCTCACTGTGCCCGATCTGGACCGGCACGCGCACGCACGTGGCGGCGATCCGCAGCTCGGGGTCGTGCAGGATCTTCCGGGTCTCGTGGACGAGCTTCAGCTCCTCCTCGTTGTAGCCGTACTGCTGGGGCTTCCAGCCGCCGGGAATGACGTTGTACGCGAGCTGGTGGGTCGTCGCGCTGACCTCGGGCCTGCGTTTGGCTGCGATCGCCTCGGTCTGCTCCTCGAGCTCTTCGGCCAGCGCCCGGCCCGCGCCCGACGCGGCCTGGTAGGTCGAGACGATCACTCGTTCCACACCAACTTTCTGCCGCAACGGCTCCAGCACCATGGTGAGCGGGATCGTCGTGCAGTTTGGGCTGGAGATGATGCCTTCGTTGTCGCGGATGTCATTGGGGTTGACCTCAGGAACGACGAGCGGCACGTTGGCCTTCATGCGCCATGCGGAACTCTTGTCGATGACCAGCGCGCCCGCCTCCGCCGCAACCGGTCCGTACATCAAGGACACATCCGCGCCGGCCGCAAACATCGCGACGTCGATGTCTTTGAATGACGACTCGTCGAGCTTCTCGAGCGTCAACGAGTGTCCGTCGTACGGAACCTTTTTTCCGACCGAGCGCTCCGAAGCGAAGACGTGCACGCTCTCGACCGGGAACTGTCGCTCCGCGAGGATCTTCAGCATCTCACTGCCGACCAGTCCCGTCGCGCCGACGACAGCAACGTTTAATCGCTTGGGGGTGGGCACGGCCAAAGTTTACTTCGATTCTCCGGGGTGTGGCGACCGGGCGGAATACATCGCCTGAGCCGCGGCGACGAACGCTGGATGGACATTCGATATCTCGACGATCCGATCGGGGTCGCCGGGCTTCCGCGCGAAGACTTTGCCCCGCGGAGCCAAAGGATTCCAGGCAACCTGCAGACCGATTTGTACGCCGAGGAGACCGATAAGAATGAAGATTGGAGACACAGTAAACGCGAGGATCCCGGCGAGCCCAAGAACGACGTTGTTCAGGGGCGGTGCGTGGAGCGCGGCGACGAGCATCACGACGCCTGCCGCGAGGATCGCCGCAGAAACACGCGGAAGCATCCAAAGGCGCCGAGCGTACTGGGCCCTCATTGGTAAGTGTCCGCTTACCCGGCGCGCGAGAAGGTAGCCGAGTGCTCCGCCGATCACGAACCCAATGACGAGCAGCAGTGACAGAAAAACCAGCGGAACCGCCCATCTGTAGGGCGTGAACAGGCGGATCCTCCACCAGGCATCGGCCGGCTCGCCGGAATAAACGCATACCGGCGGAAAGTCGTCGTTCGCGAGCTGCGATGCCCACACGCGGAGGCGAACCGACGGGTTGACCAACCTAACGCTGTTGGGCGCGCATCTGCTGCAGCTGCTGCACCGCAGTTACGAAGGCGGGATGCACGTTGTTCAGCTCGACCAGGGATTGGTAGTAGCCGGGCTCCTGTTCGAGAACTTTGCCGGTCGGAGCGTACAACCGTCGCACGACGGCCAACCCAAGCACGGCGACGAGAATCGCGGCCATTCCGAACACGACCAGCGTGAAAGCGACGGTCCCTGACTGGACGAAGGCCGCGGTTATCCAGAGCACGGCCGCGAGAGGGAGCAGTCCCACAAGGCCCCACGTAAACAGACGAAGGTTCCTAGCGCTGGTTTTGGTGAGGGGCAGGTAGCCGGAGGCCCGACGCGCTGTCAGCGCCGCCATGAGCAATCCGCCGACCCAGAACGACCAGCCCGGCGCGGTGGAGAACGAGAAGCGCCTCCAGGTCTCCGCCTGGCGTCCGGTCATCGCGCAGACAGGCGGGAAGTCGTTCGCAGCGAGCTGCGACTGCCAGACCAGGACCTTAGCCAACCCTCAATCCGAGGAGCTCGTCGAGGCCGCGGTAGAAGCGAAGTTCAGCAGTCACGCGGCGGATCGCAAGCAGGACGCCCGGCACGTATGCCTCACGGCTCGTCGTGCGGTGGGCGATCGTGAGTGTCTGCCCGGGCAGGCCGAAGATCACTTCCTGGTCGGCGACAAACCCCGGGAGTCGGACGCTGTGCACCGCGACTCCTCCCTCCTCCCCGCCTCGCGTCCCGGCCAGCGTCTCTTTCTCGGCCTTGCGGTGGGCGAAAGGTTTGTCCTTGCGCCGAGCGGCGAGCCTGCGGGCCGTTGCAAGCGCGGTGCCCGATGGCGCGTCGAGCTTGCCCGCGTGATGCAACTCGATCACCTCGACCGCGTCGAAATGCGGTGCCGCGATGTCGGCGAGATGCATCATCATCACCGCCCCCACCGCGAAGTTGGGCGCGACGATCCCGCCCACCTTCTTCTCGTGACAGGCGGTCTCGAGCTTGTCGACATCGGCCGCCGAAAGCCCGGTCGTCCCGACGACCGGTGAAGCGCCGGCCGCCACGGCGGCCAGTGCGTTGTGCAGTGCCTCCCCCGGGCGCGTGAAATCCACCAGCGCCCGCGGTCGCGTCTCGTGCAGAAACGCGGCGAGGTCGTCTCCCCTCGTGACTCCCCCGACGTACTCGATGTCGGGCTCGTTCTGGAGGGCCGCCGCGAGCACGGAGCCGACTTTGCCCCGGTAGCCCGCGACGGCAACCTTCACCTAGTCGCGGCGGCGGTCCCGCCGGCCTCCGCCGTTGCGGCCGCCCCTGTCGCGCCCACCGCTGTACCCGCCACCAACCGGGGCGGGTGAGGCGAGCGCGGCAGCTTTTGCCTCTTCGCTGATGTTCTCGTCGATCGGCTCGCCTTTGGCCTGCATCTCCTCGATCGCGGCCTGGCGGCTCAGGTTGAGCCGTCCCTGGCTGTCGACCTCGACGGCCTTGACCATGACCTCGTCGCCGACGTTCACGACCTCTTCCACCCGCTCGACCCGATGGTCGGTGAGCTTGGAGATGTGCACGAGCCCGTCCTGGCCGGGCAGCACCTCGACGAAAGCGCCAAACGGCATGATGCGTACAACCTTGCCCCGGTAGATCTTGCCGACCTCGACCTCGTCGGTGAGGCTCTTCACCCAGTCGATAGCCCTGCGGCCGGCCTCCTGGTCGACAGCCGAGATAAAGACCCGGCCGTCGTCTTCCACGTCGATCTGCGCGCCGGTCTCTTCGACGATCTTGCGGATCATCGATCCTCCCTTGCCGATGACGTCGCGGATCTTGTCGGGGTTGATCAGGATCGTGGTGATGCGCGGCGCGTAGTCGCTCATCTCCGCGCGTGGCTTGGGCAGAACGGCCAGCATCTTGTCCAGCACGAACAGCCTCGCCTCGCGAGCCTGCGCCAATGCCTGGGCAAAGATGTCGGTGTTCAGGCCCTTGATCTTGATGTCCATCTGCAGCGCGGTGATGCCGTCCTTCGTTCCCGCCACCTTGAAGTCCATGTCGCCCAGCGCGTCTTCGACGCCCTGGATGTCCGTGAGCACCGCGAACTTGCCTTCGCGCGTGACGAGACCCATCGCGATGCCGGCCACCGGCGACTTGATGGGGACGCCCGCGTCCATCAGTGCGAGGGTCGAGCCGCACACCGATGCCATCGAGGTCGAGCCGTTGGAGCTCAAGATCTCCGAAACGACCCGAATCGTGTAAGGGAAGTCCTCAACTGGCGGAATCATCGGCAGCAGTGCGCGCTCGGCGAGCGCTCCGTGGCCGATCTCTCGGCGCCCGGGCCCGCGCAGCGGCCGCGCCTCGCCCACCGAGTACGGCGGGAAGTTGTAGTGGTGCATGTACCGCTTGAACTCTTCGGTGGCCGCGAGGCCGTCGAGCTTCTGCTGGTCCTGCATCGAGCCGAGCGTGGCGACCGACAACGCCTGGGTCTGCCCACGCGTGAAGAGGCCTGACCCGTGAGTCCGCGGCAGCACTCCGACCTCCACCGTGATGGGCCGGATCTCCGTCAAGCCGCGACCGTCGACGCGAACTCCGTCCTCGACGACGCGCTGCCGGACCCGGTCCTTGACTGCTTTGTCGAACAGCTTGCCGATGATGTCGGCGTGCTCGGGGAAGCGTTCGCCCAGTTCGCCGATCGTGCGGACGCGAAGGTCGTCGACCCCGCTCTCTCGCATCGCCTTGTCGGCGCTATAGAGCACCGGGTCCAGCCGCAGGGCGAGGTACTCACCCACGATCTCCTGCATCTGCTCCGGGTAGGTGTTGGGAATCCATTCGCGCTTCTCGAGTCCGACCTGGTCGCGCAGCTCGAGCTGCGCCGCGCACAGGCGCTTGATCTCCTCGTGCGCCATCGCGAGTGCGTCGAGCACGACCTGCTCGCTCACTCCCTTGGCGCCCGCCTCCACCATGAGGATCGCGTCCGCCGTGCCGGCGACCACGAGGTCAAGCTCGGAGTTCGCCATCTGGGACATCGGCGGATTGACGACCACCTGGCCGTCGATGTAGCCCATGCGCACCGCGCCGACGGGACCCTGGAACGGGACGTCGGAGATCACGAGCGCTGTGGACGCGCCGTTGATGCTGAGGATGGTCGGGTCGTTCTCCTGGTCGACCGAAAGCACGGTCGACACGACCTGCACGTCGAGCCGGAAACCTTCCGGGAACAGCGGCCTCAGCGGCCGGTCCGTAAGGCGTGAGGCCAGGATCGCCTGCTCGCTCGGCCTTCCTTCGCGGCGCATGAACGCGCCGGGGATCTTGCCGGCCGCGTAGAGCTTCTCCTCGTAATCGCAGGTGAGCGGGAAGAAGTCGATGCCCTCCCGCGGCTCCTTTGACATGACCGCGGTGCTGAGCACCACGGTGTCGCCCTGACGGATGATGACCGCGCCGTTCGCCTGCTCGGCCACCCGCCCGGTCTCCAGGGATATGCGCCTTCCGGCGACTTCTACGTTCTTCGTGACAACTGCCACGCCAGATACCTCCATATGTGGGAGGAACCCTGGCGGTGCGACTTCTGGGTCAGATTCCTAGCAGCGCTCGTTTAGCGTGTTTCGCTGAACGAAGACTCCTAAGAGCTGACCCGCGCTACCGTGCTGGGTCCTCCCGTACTTGTATTTATCTCCTGATCCCGAGCTTGGCGACGAGGGCGCGATAGCGCTCTACGTCGGTGTCCCTCAGGTAGTTCAGCAGACGCCGTTGCTTGCCGACCAGGAGAAGGAGGCCGCGGCGCGAGTGGTGGTCCTTGGCATGCGTCTTCAGGTGCTCGGTGAGCTCCCGGATGCGAGCGGTAGACAGCGCGATCTGAACTTCAGGAGAGCCTGTGTCCCCGTCAGCGCGCTTGTGTTCCGCGATCAGCTTGCCCTTGGCTTGTTTCTCTACTGCCAAACTCGGTTGGCAAGTATACGGGGCGAGCGCTAACGGACGTATTCGACCGATCCGTCGGACCGTGGGTCGGCCCCGGCGCGCCACTGACCTGGAGCGTCGATCACGATCGCGTGCGCATGGCCGAATGAGCTGTGGTGACGCGGCATCAACATCACATTCGGCTCGGTGCGGGCCATCTCGCCGGCGCCGAGGTAGTCGGCTTCGACGGCCAGCGTCACGCCGTCGTCCAGGATCATCTTTCGTGGCCTTGCGACTGCTTCCGCCGGGTCCATCCCTTCATTGACCAGGTTGCGCACCACTTGCGCCTGGAGCTGCGGCTGGCGGGGTCCGCCCATGGTCCCCAACGACGCCCACGCCGTGCCGCCGCGCGCGGCCATCGCCGGGATCAGCGTGTGCATCGTCCGCTTCTTCGGCTCGAGCCGGTTGACGTGGTCTGGGTCGAGGCTGAAGTAGGCGCCGCGGTTCTGCAGCAGCATCCCCGTGCCTTCGGCGACCACGCCCGAACCGAAGTCGTACGCGACGCTCTGGATCAGCGAGACCACGTTGCCGTGCTCGTCCCCCGCACAGAGATAGATCGTGTCGCCCCGTCGGGCAGTGGCATCCGCATTGGCCGCGACGACCGTCTCCGGATCGAGAAATGGCTCAATCGGCGCCGGTGAGAAGTCCGGGTCCGTGATGAACCGGTCGCGCAGGGCATAGCTGGCGTTGCGCGCCGCGCGAAAGTCCTGACCTGCCTCCAGGCGCAGCAGCATCGCCGCCGCCACCAGGCCGACCGTCGGCGGGGGCAATTGATAAAGGACGAGGTCGCGATACGGAAACGCGATCGGCTCGACCCACTGCGAGCGGTGCGTCGCGAGGTCCTGCCGCGTGATCAGCCCGTCTCGTTTCTTTATCGCGTCGGCGATCGCGACGCCGATGTCACCGCGGTAGAAACCGTTGATCCCGTTGCGCCCGATGTCGCGCAGGACGGATGCCAGATCCGGGTTGCGCAGCAACATGCCGCCTTCCATCGGCGGATAGAGCGCGTAGGCGTTTTTCTCCTTGCCGAGCAATTCGGCCATCTGCTTCAACGCCTCGGACAGGTGCGCTGTGATCACGTACCCGTCCTGGGCCATGCCCGCCGCCGGCTCGAGCACGGCGCCAAGGCCAAACGTGCCGAAGCGCTCGAGCAGTCTCCCCCACGCCTCGACGGTCCCCGGCACGGTGACCGAAAGGACACCCCGCGCCGGCATCGCTTCGAAACCCCTGGCGCGTATGGCATCGATCGACGCAAGCTCGCCGGAGCGACCGGACCCTATCAGTCCGACCGGGGACGCTTCGCCCGCGCCCCACACGATGGCCATGAGGTCTCCGCCGACCGAGGTCATATGCGGGTAGATCACGCAAAGCACCGCGTCCGCCGCGATCGCGGCATCGATCGCGTTGCCGCCGTCCCGCAGGATCTGTGCGCCGACTTCGCTCGCAAGGTAATGGGGCGTGGCGATCACGCCGCGCGTCATCGAGGCGTTACGAACTCGATCGCGCCCGGCTGGATCTCGAAAAGCGCCGGAAGAAAGCCGACCGCTTCGCCGTCGATGTCGATCCGGACCTTCTGCGGGGAGCTGATCGCGACTCGCTTCCCGTACATGAGCTCCATTTTCGGGTTCGACTGGTCGAGGTGCCGACCGCTGCGAATGTCGTTCATGCCGCGCATGGTTTCCACCTTGCCCGCGTCCTTGATCAGGATCACGTCGAAGACGCCGTCTGTCGGTGATGCGGAGGGCGCCATCTTCATCCCCCCGCCGAAGAACTGGCAGTTGGCGACGACGACCTGCTGCGCCTTGGGCAGGTCGTAGCGCGAGCGGTCGACCTCGACTGTCATCGGCTTGTTCTTGAATCCGACCAGGGCGCGCAGCCCGGCAAGCGTGTACGCCAGGCTCCCGAAGCGCTTGGTTCCGTTGCCGATCTGGTACACGACATCCCCGCCGAGCCCGGCGTCGGCGATGTTGATGAAGTGCCGAACGGCGGTGGCGCCGTCGGACGTCGTGAACGTGACACAACCCGCGTCGAGACGCCGGACCATGCCACTCCGCAAGACGTCGACCGCCTGGCGGGGATCGACCGGGATGCGCAACGTGCGCCGGAAGTCACCGCCCGTGCCGAGCGGCACCATCGCGAGCTTGCTCGTCGTCGGCAGCGGTGCTCCATTGCGGAAGAAGCCGTTGACGACCTCGTTCAGAGTCCCGTCACCGCCGACTGCGACGATCACGGGACGCGATTGCTGGACTTCGCGCTGGGCGATCTCCGTCGCCTCGATGGGTCGCGTCGTGAACGCAACCTCGTAGGGCAGGCCGCTCGAGGGCAGCCACGCTTCGACGCCGGCCCACTCGCGCCCGGCCCGGCCGGCGCCGGACGCGGGATTGACGATGAACAGGATCGGGGCGCCGGGCCGCGCGCCTATGACCGGCCTCCCACAGCGCGCGGATTCATGACGCCGTCAGGGTCGAGCCCCTCGCGCACCGCCCGCCACACTCGCATCCAACCTCCCATCTCACCGGCCACCCATCTTGCTCTCACCTGGCCGACGCCGTGGTGGTGGCTGATCGTCGCACCAAGCTCGGTCGCCGCGCTCATCGCCCCTTCCCACGCCCTCATGTACGCCGCCCTGGCCTCCGCTTCGCTGCCGGCTGAGCCACCGAACGTGAAGTAGGCGCAGCAGCCCTGCTCATAGGCATGGCTGAAGTGGCATAACGCCAGGCCGCCGACCGCTATTGCGGATTTGACCCTGGTATGCAGCTCGGGGAGGACCGTCCAGCGCGCCGCGAGCTCGATGGTGTCGAGGTACGCCCCGGCGGGCTCGAGTAACGTTCTCAGGCGGTCTGCGGACAGGTCGAACCGGTGCCGCTGCCATCTCGACCACGGTTCTTCGCCAAGCGGCCTGGCTGCGCCGGCGAACCGCTCGACGGCCTTCGCCTCTGCCTGCGCGACGTCCGCAAGTCCGGCTGTCGCCACCACTAGCGCGCTTTCCCCGGGGTTGAGGTCGAGGCCGTTGAAGGCAGCGTCCTCGGGGTCGTAGAGCCGCATCACGAGGGGCTTGATCTGCGCCTGCATCACTTCGCGCATGCAGTCGAGGCCGGTCCGCAGGTCGGCAAAGGCGTACCCAGCCCCGATCGTCGCCTCCGGAAGGCGGTGGATGCGCAGGTCCGCGCCGATGACGATGCCCAGTCCGCCCTCGGCCCCCATGAACAGCTCATGCAGCGCCGGTCCCACCGCCGACCGCGGACCGGGGCGTGGAGCAGCGAAGGTGCCATCGGGAAGCACCACCGCGAGCGAGATAACCATGTCCTCGATGCTTCCATAGCGGCTCGACTGCTGCCCCGAAGAGCGGGTCGCGATCAGCCCGCCAATCGTGGTGCCGGGCAGCGAGCTGGGGAAATGACCGAGGGTGAGGCCCATGGAGTTGAGCTGCTGCTCGAGCGCGAATCCATTGACGCCGGCCTCGGCACGGCAGACCAGGTTGGTCTCGTCGATGTCGAGGACCCGGTCGAATGCCCCCATGTCGAGGACCAGCTCTCCGCCTTCTGGAGCCAGCGCGCCGCACACGCCGCTGCCCCCACCCGCCGGTGTGACCGCCACCCGGTGAGCGGATGCCCATTGCAGCAACGCCACCACCTGCTCGCGGTTGGCTGGGCGCGCGACCATGACTTTGGGCGCCTCTTTGCCCGCGCGCGTCTCCATCACTCCGAGCGGCCATAGGTCGCGCACCGGGCGCTCGTCGACCGCGGCGGCGCCGACGATCTTCCCCAGCTCGGTCCTCACGCTGCTTGCTTCGCCGCGTACCGTCCTGCCAGCCACCCCGTGAGAATCGGCACCCCGAACCCGCACGGCCCGCTGTAGTCGTAGCCGCCGAGCACCGCGCCCGCAGCGAATAGATTCGAGAACGGAGTTGATCCGTCCTCGGCGAGCGGGTGAAGACGCCGATCCGTCATCACTCCAATCGTCATCTCCACCCCGGCGTCGATGTATTTCAGGTGATGGAGCCGCGCCGCGGAGCGGATCTCCGGGAGCCCGTCGTAGAACACGCCCAGGCCGAGCAGCGGCTCCGAGGTGGTCCGACCGCCCCGCAAGCCGCCTCCGATGTGCCGGCCAGTGGCCATCACAAACGCGTCGGCGTGGAATATCCGGGAACCGGCGCGTGCGCCGGTGATCCGGCCGTTGGACGAGTCGAAGCTTTTGACCTCGGCCTGGACCGCTCCGAGGCCAATCGCCTGCTGCAGGCGCCAGCCATGTGGCGAGGGCGGAGCCGCCAGGAGCTCGAATCCGTTGTCAGGAAGATTCGTGAAGCCTGGCGGATACGCCGCCGGAACGACGCGGCTCTGGGCCGCCGGGGCGCGGCGCCCGTACAGGTCGGTCAGGGAGGAGGAGATCGGAAGGTCCGGGATCGAGATCTCCTCGGCGAAAGCGTCGACCCCGTGCACCTCCTTGAGCGCTTGGGCTGTGGACTCGGCGTCGTAGTCCCCGACCTGGGTCACGCCTACGACGGCGACGCGTTTGCCGGTCAAGCCACCGAGCTCGCCTTTGGCCACAGTCTGCGGCACCAGGTTGGCGGGGCGGGCCAGGCCGTGAATATCCGCGTAAAGCCCGCGGGTTCGCCAGCTTCCTTCGAAAGCAAGCCCCTCCCTGCCCAGCGAGACGAGCAGAGACGACAGAGCGTTGTCTAGCTCGGAGGCGAGGCCGAGCGCGTCCATGCCCAATCTCCCGAGGGGATGGTGCGGGTTCCTGGTGACCGCATCGAGGTCGTCGACGATCTCCATCCCGCCCGCGTACAGAGCGGTGGCGCCCGGCGCTCGAGCGACCAGCGTCACCTCGGCGCCCTCGCGCCGCGCGGCCAGGGCAGCGGTGTAGCCTGCGATGCCCCCGCCGACGACGAGAACAGAGCTCAATGAACGATGCGGCGCGTGTCGGAGACGTCCTGCTTGAGCTGGCGCACCAGGTCGTCTGGGGTCGCGAACTTGATGTCGGGGTGCAGGTACCGCGCGAATCGCAGCTCGAGGCGCCGTTGATAGAGATCGCCCTCGAAGTCGAGAAGGAAGGCCTCCACCTTCAGCTCGGTGCCGCCGAACGTCGGACGGTAGCCGACTGAAAGGGCGGCGACGAAATTGCCTTCCGGGGCGGTGACCCGCCCTGCGTATGCGCCGAGCGCTGGGATGAGCTTGTTGGGTTCCGGGCTGATGTTTGCGGTCGGAAATCCCAGCTGCCTGCCGACCTGGGCGCCGAGCTCGACGGGACCGCTCATCCCAAACTCGCGACCGAGCATGCGGTTTGCCTCCTGGACCTCGCCCGCCGTCACAAGACGTCGAATCTCGGAGCTGTGCAGGTCCCGCCCATCGATCTTGAACGGCGGCACGATCTCGACCTCGTGTCCGTGCGCTCGGAGCCATTCCGCGTTTCCAGTTCGCCCGCGACCGAAAGCGAAATCGAAGCCGATGACCCATCGCCGGACGTCCATTGCCGCCGCGAGCCGGTCGAGGAACTCCTGTGGCGACAGGCTTGAGAGCTCGCGGTCGAAACGCATCACGATCGCATGCTCGATGCCCGCGCGCTCGATCAGCTCGAGCTTCTCCCGCAGCGTGGTGATGGACGACGGGCAGTTCGCGGGGTCGAGAACGCAACGCGGGTGCGGCTCGAACGTGATCAGCGCCGACTGCCCGCCGAGCTCTTGCGCGCCTCTCACGGAGTGACCGATGACGTCGAGGTGCCCAAGGTGCACGCCGTCATAGCTGCCGATGGTTAGGGCGACCGGGCCGATGTGCTCCGCCGGGAGCCCGAGGTGGACCTTCAGCTCAACACCTTTTCCGGGACAAAGGTCCGGCGCAGCGGGTCGGTGTGTCCGAGCGCCACGAGGTTTCCGGCGGAATCGTGGGCTCGGACAGGACCAGGCGCCGGCTCGGGCACCACCCGAACGGCTCGGCCCTGGCGCACCTGCGCCTCCTGCTCCACGTTGAGTCTCACCCGCTCCATGAGCGGCAGTATGACCTCCGCTGGAAGGAGTCGGTCTCTGACCCGATCGGGGCTTGTGAGCTCATCGAGCTTCGAGGCTCCGTCCAGCGTCAACGGCCCGTACCCGGTGCGCACGAGGCGTCCCAGATACGCGCCGAAACCGAGGTTCTGTCCGAGGTCGCGGGCTATCGAGCGAAGGTAGGTCCCGCTGCTGCAGCGCACCTCAATGCGAGCGACGGCGTGGGGCCCCGGCGCGAAGTCGAGGAGCGTCGCCGAGTAGATCTCCACCTCGCGAGCCGGCGGCCGGGTGGTGTCGCCGCCCCGCGCCAGCCGGTACGAGCGAGTGCCTTCGACTTTCACCGCCGAATACGCGGGCGGCTGCTGCTGGATGCGGCCGACGAATGAGCCCAGCGCGTCCTCCACCTGGGCTGCGCTCAGGGAACTGGGATCGGCGACCGGCTCGGCCTCAGACTCGGAGTCGTCGGTCGCCGAAACGAAGCCGAAGTGCAGGTCCGCGACGTACGCCTTCTCCAGCTGCAGCGCGAACTCGGCAAGGCGCGTGGCCGACTCGAACAGGATGGGCAGCACTCCGGTGGCAAGCGGGTCGAGAGTTCCGGCGTGGCCGACCTTGTGGGCGCCGGTCAGGCGCCGCAGCCGGTTGACGACGGAAAAGGAAGTGTCGCCGGCGGGCTTGTCGACGTTGAGGACTCCGGTCGCGAACCGTCCTACCTCAGTGTTCGGGCGTGGCGGCAAGGATCGCCTCCTTGGCGGCCGCCAGCACCAGCTTCACGGCGTCGTCCATCGGCCGCTCGATCTCAGCCCCCGCAGCCCGGATGTGACCACCACCGCCGAAGGTCGCGCAGAGCGCCGCGGCATCGACCCCGCCGCGGCTTCGCACGCTGATCTTGGTCAGGCCGTCGGAGACCTCTTTGAACAGGATGGCCAGCTCGAGCCCGGCGATGCTGTTGAGCGTGTCGATGATTCCCTCCGACTCCGCCATCACCGCGTTCGCCTCTTTCAGCATCCGCCGCGTCACCTTCGCCCACGCGAGACGTCCGTCCATCTCCACACGCATGGTGGCTAGGGCCAGCCCGCTCAGCTTGAGGGTTGTCTCGGGCCGCATCTTGTAGACCTGCGTCGCGATGTGGCCGGGGTCGGCGCCGAGCCGCGCCAGGCGGGCCGCTTCCTCCAGCGCACGGGGCGTCGTGTTCTCGTGCCGAAAACCTCCGGTGTCGGTGAGCAGCGCGACGTACAGGTTGGTCGCGATCGTCGGGGTGATCGCGAATCCAAAGTGGTCGAGCATCTCCAGGACCATCTCGCCGACAGCCGACGCCTCAGGCTCGATGACGTTGATGTCGCCGAACCTGGTGTTCGAAGGGTGGTGATCAACGTTGATGATCGTCGCGTGCGCCGCGATCTGGCGGACCGCGCTTCCAGAACGTTCGAGGTTGCCCGAGTCGAAGAAGAAGACGAGCTGAGGATCGACGCCGTGCGGGGGCTCGGACTGGATGTCCTCGAAGCCAGGTAGGAACGTGTACATCGGAGGCAGCGGCGGGGGCACGAGCACCCAGACGTCCTTGCCTTCCGTGCGTAAGGCTTCAGCAAACGCAAGGCTGCAGCCGAGCGTGTCGCCGTCGGCGTCCTTGTGGCCGAAGATCAGGATCTCCTGGTTGGCGTCGATCAGCTCCTTGATCTCGTCATACAGGTGGGGCTTGTCGCGTTTGGCGGTCGCTATCTGTCTTCGTCCTCCCCATGCGGCAAGACCTCTTTCAACAGCTCGGAGATGTGCACGCTGTACTCGATCGAAGGGTCGAGCTCGAAGCGAAGCTCAGGGGAGAACTTGAGGTTTTGCAGCCGGCGGCCGAGCTCGTGGCGAATCAGTCCCTTGGCCGAGACGAGGCCGCGGATGGAGTCCTTTTGCGCCTGCGGATTCCCGAGCACGGAGACGCGCACGCGCGCCTGCCGCAAATCCGGGGACATGCGCACCGCGGTGATGCTCACGAAACCGATCCGTGGATCCTTGAGGTCACGCCGAATGATCGACATGATCTCTTCGCGCACCTGCTCCCCCACCTGATCCGCGCGGTAGCTGGTCATGCTGACCACCGCCTTTGACGGAGTCAACTCCGTCTAAATTTCTTCCCGCTCGAGGCGATAGGTCTCCATCGTGTCGCCGGGCTGGAAGTCCTCCCAGCTCTCGAGCCCGATGCCGCACTCCTGACCGGCAAGAATCTCGCGCACGTCTTCCTTGAAGTGCTTGAGCGAGTTGATCCGACCTTCGTGGATCATCTCCCGGCCTCGGAAAAGCTTCACCCAGCCTCCACGGCTGACCTTGCCCTCCACGACGCGACTGCCGGCGATGATGCCGGTGCGCGGGATCTTGATGGGCATGATCACCTCGACCTTGCCCTCGCGAATCTGGCGGTACGTCGGCTCGCGCAAGCCCTTGGCCGCGCGCTCCACGTCCTCGGTGAGTTTGTAGATGACGTCGTAGTAGCGAACCTCGACCTTCGCGCGCTCGGCGGCGGCGATCTGCGCCGGCGTCGGCTTGAGGTTGAAGCACACGATGATGGCGCTCGAGACACCCGCCAGCAGCAAGTCGGCATCGGTGACCGCACCGACTCCCTGTCCGACGACCTTGATCGCCACCACCGGGTCCTCGATCTTCTGCAGGGCGGCGAGCACGGCTTCGAGGGTGCCCTGCGCGTCCGCCTTGACCACGAGGCTGAGCTCTTTGACCTCGCCTTCCCTGGCGCGCCGGGCCAGGTCTTCGAGGGTGATCCGCGGAGTGACGTCGCGTGCGGCTTCGGCGGCACGCTTCTCTGTGAGCTTGGTCAGCGCGATCTGACGAGCCGCCTTCTCCGAGCCGACGACCTGGAAGATGTCACCGGCCTGCGGCACCTCGCTCATGCCGGACACGACCACCGGGGTCGCGGGAGGAGCCTCGGTCACGCTGCGACCGCGGTCGTCCGCCAGGGCTCGTACGCGGCCATAGATGTGTCCGCAGACGAAGTCGTCGCCGACCTTGAGCGTGCCGGCTTGCACCAGCACGGTGGCGACCGGGCCGCGGCCGCGCTCCAGGTGGGCGTCGACGATCGTCCCGAGAGCGTTGCGGTCGGGGTTTGCCTTGAGCTCGAGGATGTCCGACGACAGCACGATCGTCGTGAGCAGGTCGTCGATGCCTTTTCCGGTCCTGGCGCTGAGATGAACACACTCGTGCTCGCCGCCGTAGTGGCGGGTCACGATGCCCTGCTCGGCGAGCTGCTGGTGGACGCGGTCGACGTTGGCGTTGTCCTTGTCGATCTTGTTGATCGCCACGATGATCGGCACCTTGGCCGCACGCGCGTGGTGGATCGCCTCAATGGTCTGGGGCATCACGCCGTCGTCAGCCGCGACGACGAGAACGACCAGGTCGGTGACCTGAGCGCCGCGGGCGCGCATTGCGGTGAAGGCCTCGTGACCGGGCGTGTCGATGAACACCACGGGGTGCCCATCGGCGGTCTCGATCTTGTAGGCGCCGATGCGCTGGGTGATGCCGCCGGCCTCGCCGGCCGCCACGTGAGTCTGTCGGATCGAGTCGAGGATCGACGTCTTGCCGTGGTCGACGTGGCCCAGCACGGTGACGATCGGCGGCCGTGGCTTGAGCTTTGCCCGGTCCTCGTTGGCCAGGGAGAACAGCTCCTCGCGGGAGGTTGTGACGACATCGCCCTCACCCTCGGCGGACTCAACGGCGACGACGTCCTCGCTCGCCACCGGCTCGACCGTGAAGCCGAACTCGTCGGCCACGATCTCCGCGGTCGCGAAGTCGATGACCTGGTTGATGGTGACCAGGATCTTCGACGCCATCAGCTTCTTGATCACCTCGACCGGGCTGACACCGATCTTGTCGGCCAGGTCCTTGACCGAGAGGGTCGGCGGCAGCGTGACCCGGCGATCGCCGTTGGTGTCGATCTTGGTCGTGACGGTCGCCGGCTTGAACGCCGAGCGGGCAGCATCGATCGCGCCGGGCGCCAATGGCGCGGCGGTGTTTCGAGTCAGCCGGCGCTGCTGCAGGAAGTTGACCAGCTCCTTCTGGCTGATCCCAAGTTCCCGCGCGAGTTCGTGTGCCTTCATGTCAGAACTATTGATTATGCCGGGCTGGGCGAATTCAAAACCTCGGGGGGCACTGGCCCGCCGAGTGCCCGCTCCAGGGATTTGCGCTTTCGCGCGATCTCAAAACACTCGGGCGAAGCGTGCAGGTAGGCACCCCGACCGGCCGCTTTCCCGGTGGGATCGGGCCGAACCGCGCCGTCCGCGGTCCGTACGAAACGCACCAGCTCCGCCTTGGCCGTCTCCTGCCGGCAGGCGATGCAGGTCCTAACCGGGCGGTGCTTCGCCGTCGGGCTCGCTCGGCTTGATATCGATGCGGAAGCCGGTCAGCTTGGCCGCCAGGCGGGCGTTCTGTCCGTCCCGACCGATCGCCAGCGACAGCTGGGCTCGGGGCACGAGCACTGTGGCGGTTCTGGTCACCCGGTCGATCGTCACCTTGTCGGCCTTGGCCGGGCCGAGCGCCGCGGCGACGAACGCCTCGGGTTCCTCCGACCACGGAACGATGTCCACGTGCTCATTGGCGAGCTCGCTGAGGATGGCGCGGTGGCGGACGCCCTTGGGGCCGACGCACGCGCCGACCGGGTCGAGTCCGGGCTCGCTCGACGAAACCGCGATCTTGGTGCGGAGACCGGGCTCGCGGGCGATCGCGCGCACCTGGACGGTGCCCGCCTTGATCTCTGGGACCTCGGCTTCGAGGAGCCGGTGGACGAACGAGCGCGAGGCGCGGGAAACGCGAACCTGCGCTTGCCTGCGGTTGTGCTGGGGGTCGAGGATGACGACCAGCACCGGGCGTCCCGGATGAAGCTGCTCGCCGGGGATCTGCTCCTCCGCCGGCATCACCCCTTCGGCCTTGCCCAGGTCGATGTACACGACGCCTCCCTCGATGCGGTCCACGATTCCGGTCGCCAGCTCGCCGCGGTGCTCGGCCACGTCGCGCAGGACCTTCTCGTTTTCGAGGTCGTGTATCTGCCGGAGGACCGCGTGCTTGGCGGTCTGCGCGGCCATGCGTTTGAAATCTTCCGACGGCAGCTGGCGTTCCTCGACGGTCCCGTCCGGGTTGACGATCCGGCTTCTGACGTCGAGGGCGCCGGTCCGGGTGTCGAGCCTCACCGTCACCATGCCTGGGGGGTTGAACGCGCGCGTGTACGCGGCGGCGAGAGCGCTTTCGACCGTGTGGAGCATCTCCTCAAACGGGATGCCCACCTCGGCACACAGCGCCGTCAGCGCTTCGGCGAGGGATTGGGTCGACGGCTCAGATTGCGACCGCGAGCCTGCCCGCGACAACGTCTTCCCATGAGATGTGGTTGATCACCGGCGCGCGACCCCTTAGGCCAGGCGCCTGCACCGCGATGCCGGCGTCGTCGACGGCGATGAGCTGCCCCTCGACGACCGCCTCCGACTCGCCGCTGCGATACCGGATGTTCACCCGCTTGCCGTTGAAGCGATCGTAGTCCCGCCGAGCGCGCAACGGCCGCTCGGCGCCTGGGGACGAGACCTCGAGGTCGTACGGACCGTCGATCAGGTTCGCGTGGTCGAGAAGCGGCCCCGCGACTCTGCTGACGCGCTCGCAGTCTTCGATCGTGATCGGGTCATTGTGGTCGATCGAGATGCGGAGCGTCCGGCCCCGCTGTCCTGACTGGTCGAGGGAGTACAGCTCGTAGCCCATGTGGTTGAGCGTGGGCTCGAGCAGCTCTTTGATCGACGTTATGGGCCAGGTCGGCATGTCCGGTGTTCTGAGCCTACGTTAGCGGGATTCACCCTATTTGCGCCAAACGGCTCCATCCGGCGCATCAGATCGGCCCGTTTTACGCAAAACGGGCCCTTAACGGCCCGGGTTGTCGCCAGGCGCAAGCGGATTCACGCTCGAGAGGTGGCGCCACGACCTCGCATTCCGACCCAATTGAAGCTCAGGCCGTTTTCGCTTGAGGAGGCTCGATCCTTAGGCATTTCGCGCGACGCGCTTCGCGGCAAATCCTGGAGACGCGTGTCACACGGCGTCTATTGCTGGACCGGATTGCTTATCGATCACTGGAAACGTCTCGCCGCGTTGCAGCGTTTGTTACCGAACCCCATCTTTGCCGGCACGACAGCTGCCTGGATGCACGGTTTGGATGTCGACCTGATCGACCCCATCGAGGTGATCCTTCCTGTTGGGTCCGCAATCCGATCGCGGCCCGGCCTCACGGTGCACCACACGAACGTCACTCTTGAAGTTGTCGACATCAAAGGCCTCAGAGCGACATCGATAAACCGCACGCTGTATGACCTCTGTCTACGTACGGAGGGAGTGGAGGCACTCATCCTGCTCGACTCGGCACTGCACCTGAGACTCACGAGTCGGGATCAGCTCAAACAATTCGGGACTTGCCTTCGCTCCCTGGCCCCGCTCGCAGAGCCCGCCGAATCGCCGATGGAGACACGGTTGCGCTGGTTGTTGTTGAACGCAGGGTTGCCACGACCGGAAGTCCAGGTCAATCTTCACGACACGCAAGGGCGCTTCCTCGGCAGGGCCGACCTGTATTACCCGCATGCTCGCCTCGCCATCGAGTTCGACGGCGGTAATCATCGCGAACGGCTCGTCGAGGACAACCGCCGGCAGAACCTGCTGATCAACGCCGGCTACAAGGTGCTGCGCTTCACGGCGTCGGATATTTATCAGCGCCCGGAATCGATCCTCGCGCAGGTCAGCGCAGGGGCTGCACTCTCCGCCAGACGACGAGCAGCGGCGCCGCGTTGAAGATCGAGCTGTACGTTCCGGACACGATGCCGATCAGCAGCGCCAGGGCCAATCCCTGCAGGCTCGGCCCGCCGGAGATGAAGATCGCGGCGAGAACGAGCACGACGGTGAAGCTCGTGATGATCGACCGCGCGGCCGTCTGCATAACGCTCAGGTTCACCACCTGCTCGAAAGACAGTCGCTGGCTGACGCGCAGGTTCTCACGAATCCGGTCGAAGACCACGATCGTGTCGTGCACCGAAAAACCGACCACGGTCAACACCGCAGTGACGAAGAACGCGTTGATCTCCCCCACCTGCCAGTGCAGAACGGTCCCGAAGATCGAGTAGAGGCCGGTCAGGACGAAAACGTCGTGCAGCATGGCGGCGAGCGCGGACCCGCCGAACTGGAATCCGGCGCGCCATCCCCCAGGCACGTTGCGGAACCTGATCGCGAGCAGGAAGAGGATCGCGACGGCGGCGATCACGACAGCAAGAATCGAGAGCTGGATGGTCTCGCCTGCGATCGTTCCGCCCACCGAGAGAATCTGGCTGACACTCATCGGCCCAAGCCGGTTTTGCAGATCGTTCTGCACCGCCGCCGTCTGGGTGGCGTTGAGCACCGGGTAGCGGAGGATGTAGCCGGTCGCGGTCTGGATCACCGAGCCGTTGAGGTTCTCGGCGTTGACCGCGTTGGTCACCTGCGCGATCGATGGGTTGTTGGCGAACGTGACCGTGTACTCGGTGCCACCGGCAAAGTCGATGCCGAGGAGAAAGTGGTTGTGCCACATCGACACGATGCCCGGGATGATCACCAGCAGCGAGATCGCAAAGAAGATGTTGCGCCGGCCGATCAGGTTGAACTTGCGGACCCTGGGCGGAGCAGATGGTTCGAGAGCCTTCTCGATCACTGCGGCGTGAGCGTCGGCCGCTGCCTCGACGAGGTCGGCGTGCTGCTGCTCTGTCTGCACGTCAGGCAGTTCGGACACGATCGACTCCAAGCAATCCAGCACGCCGGAAACCGCTTCCCGCAAGCACGATGGCCAGCAGGTTGTGGGTCACGACAATCGAGGAGACGAGGCTGGCGAGGACACCGATCGCCAGCGTGATCGCGAATCCCTTGACCGCCGACGGCCCGACGAAGCCGAGGATGATGCAGGTGATCAGCGTGGAGGTGTTCGAGTCCCGGATGGCAGGCCACGCGCGCCGGACCGCGGCGTCGACCGCGGCGGTGATGGTCCTGCCTGCCCGCACCTCTTCTTTGAAGCGTTCGAAGATCAGAACGTTGGCGTCGACCGCCATGCCCACCGAGAGGATGAACCCGGTAATGCCGGCAAGCGTGAGGGTCACGGGGATCGTCTTGAAAAGCGCCAGTACCGCGCCCGCGTAGAACAGAAGCGCAAGGCTCGCCAGGAAACCGGGCAGCCGGTAGTAGAAGATCATGAAGATCACGACGATCGCCAGGCCGAGCAAGCCGGCGGCCAGGCTCAGCTTCACCGACTGAGAACCGAGCGTGGCGCTGACCTGGGTCACGTCCAGGGCGACGAGGTCGACAGGAAGGGAGCCCGAGTTGATGCCGGTCGCAAGGTCCTGCGCGCTCTGTTGCGAGAACTGACCGGAGATGGTTGCCTGGCCGCCGGCGATCTCCTGCAGCGTGATCGGGTCGGTCAGGAACTTGCCGCATACAGTGCCCTCGGTCTGCGTGGCGAGGCAACCCGGGTCATAGGGCGCCATGACCTTGGCCACGTACGACGCGTCTTCCCAGTGGTCGATGTCCGTTTGCGTCAGGTCGAGCCAGATCGTGAGGTGGCGCTGAGGACAGTTCGCGGTCTGGGTCGTGTTGGGATCGCCTGGGCATGCGTTGACGTTGTCGCGCGTGAGGTTGTCGAACTTGGTCGCACCCGTCGCCGTGAAGCTCACATTCACCACCCAGCTGGTGCCCGTCTGGTCGATCGAGGCGTTTGCGCTGGAGATGTCATCGCCGGTCAGACCGGTGAGCGCGGGCTTGAAACCGGGCTGCAGCCCGCCGGTGACGTTCGCGTCCGGCACCCACTTCGTGTAGACGAGCTTCGAAACCGCGCCGATGGTCTTCTGCGCCTGGTCCGCGTTGACTCCCGCCAGATCGACGGTGATGCGGTCGTAGTTCGAGCCGGCTCCCCGGATCTCCGGCTCGCTCACGCCGAGCGCGTTGACGCGCTTGTTGATCACCGAGATCGCTCGCTGCTGGACGTCCGCGCGGCTCTGGCCGACGGGGAAGTTGGTCAGCTGATAGTCGATGTGAGTGCCGCCCGCAAGGTCGAGGCCCTTGTGGAAGTACAGGTTCCAGCCGCCGAAGTTCGGCGGAAGGCCGGGCACGTTGCCGGTCAGCGGGTAGTGATTGGCGATGCGGTAGACGTACCCCGCCCCGTCCACGAAAAGCGAGAAGACCAGGACGGCCACGACGAAAAGCCGGATCGGCCAGCTGAGGACTAGTTGCATGGGCGGCGCTCCAGTCTAAGGCGCGAAAGATTGCGCCCGCTCTCGCGCCACGGGTGGCGGTGGGCAAAGCACGCGACCACTCTTCGATCACCGACATGGTGGCCTGGGGCCCGCGAGACCCAGCCCACCAGGCGCAATCGTTCACTTCGGCCCGAAATCCGCACCCCAACACCGCGATTTCGGGCCGGAAACGTCACGGCTCCCAATTACCTAGGGGCGGCCTATCGCTGCCGGAAGACAAGGTTCAAGACCACCGTCGCCACCAGCGAGAGGATGATGCTCGTCGCCAGCGGGACGTACACCGTGACGTTGCCGCTGCGGATCGTGAAGTCGCCGGGCAGGTGGAAACGGCCGAAGAGCATCAATGCGCCCCCGATGACCACGAGAATCACGCCAAAGACGAGCAGCAGCCTGCCGACATCGCCCATCCGCTTCCTACAGTAGGGAGGTCTGGCGGGATTCGCTTCGGGGCGGTTTGAGCCCGAGGTGCTCGTAGGCGAGCTCGGTCGCGACCCGGCCGCGTGCGGTGCGAGCGATGAACCCGATCTGGATCAGGTAGGGCTCGTGCACGTCCTCGACCGTCTCCGGCTCCTCCGACAGCGAGGTGGCGAGCGTGTCCAGGCCGACGGGGCCGCCTTTGAACTTGAGGATCACGTTTTCGAGCAGCCGCCGGTCGAGAGGCTCGAGTCCGATCTCGTCCACCTCGAGCATGCCGAGGGCCTGTCGAGTGATATCGATCGTCGCACGGCCGTCGCCGCGGACCTGGGCGTAGTCGCGGACGCGGCGCAGCAGGCGGTTGGCCACACGCGGCGTCCCTCGAGCGCGGCGCGCGATCTCCGACACGGCGTCGTCGTGGATCTCGATGTCGAGGATTCGGGCGGATCGGCCCACGATCTTTTCGAGCTCGGCCTTGGTGTAGAAGTCGAGCCGGTAGACCGCGCCGAAGCGGTCGCGGAGCGGGCCGCTGAGAAGTCCCTGCCGCGTGGTCGCGCCGACGCAGGTGAAGTGCGGGAGCGGAAGAGTGGCGGCGCTTGCCCCCACGCCCTTGCCCAGGACCGCGTCGAACCGAAAGTCTTCGAGCGCTGGATACAGCGACTCTTCGACGATCGTGTTCAAGCGATGGATCTCGTCGATGAAGAACACGTCGCGGGTGGTCAGGTTCAAAAGAATCGAGCCCAGCGCGCCCTGGTGGTCGATCGCGGGGCCGGAGCTGACCTTGATCGCCACGCCGAGCTCGTTGGCGATGATGTGCGCGAGCGTCGTCTTCCCCAGGCCTGGCGGGCCGCAGAGCAGTACGTGCTCCACCGGCTCGTCGCGGCGCCTGGCGGCCTCGAGGAGGATGCCGAGGTTCTCCCGCACCTGCTCCTGGCCCACGTACTCGGCGAGAAAGCGCGGGCGAAGAGTGAGGTCGAACTGATCGTCGTCGGACCTCGCGTCGAGCACTTTGTCCTTGGTCACTTTCTTCCCAGCGACTTGAGCGCGACCGCCAGCGCCTCCTGGGTGCTCGGCGACCCTTTCCAATCGACCGCTTCGATTCCGGCCCGGGCCTCTTGCGAGGAGTAGCCAAGGTTGCGAAGCGCCGACTCGACCGCCTTGGGTACAGCGCCGTCCCCCGCGAGCGACGCGGCGCGCGGCACCGCCTCGAGCGCGGCGACCGCATCGAGTCGAGGCTTGAGCTCGATGATCACTTTGGCCGCGGTGCGCGGGCCGACGCCGCTGGCCCGACGGATAGGCGCTGCATCCTCACTCATGATGGCGTGCTTCAGCACCTCGAGGCTGGCGGCGCTGAGGATGTTGAGCCCGACCCTCGGGCCGACGCCGTCGACCTGGATCAACATCTCGAACAGCTCGAGCTGCTCGACCGACGAGAACCCGTAAAGGGCGAGCTGGTCTTCGCGGACATGGGTGTGGATGTGCAGCTCGACATCACCGCCCGGTGGCGGAAGAGATTGACGGGTCTGCGTCGGGACCGTGACGAGGTAGCCGACTCCACCGACGTCGAGGACCACGAAGTCGGGACCCGCGCGACGCACGACTCCGCTGAGATGGGCTATCACCTTGAAATCGCGGCTCGACTGAACCGCCGGCTTCGCGCGTGGCAAAGCGCAATCGCGATCGCGTCGCGTGCGTGGTCATCGAGCTTTCCCTCAGGCATCTTCACCTGCGCCGCCAGCATGCGCCCGATCTGGCTTTTGTCCGCGTTGCCGTACCCAGTGAGGATGACCTTCACCTGGCTCGGCTTGTACTCGAACACCGGGATGCCGCACTCCTCGAGCACGTTGAGGATCGCACCGCGTGCCTGCGCAACCCCGACTGCGCTCGTCGCGTTGCGTCCCATGAAGATCTCTTCGATCGATGCCTCCGCGGGCGTGCTTGCAGCGAGGATCGCCCGCAAGTGATTGGTTATGGTCAGGAGCCGCGCGCCGTCGCGGCCGGGAATGGTTACCACCGTGCTGCACGAGAGCACCAGGTTCGGCTCGGAAAACAAAGCAAAACCGGTGCCGGCGAGACCGGGGTCTATCCCGAGGATCAGTCCGTCGCGCTTACCGGACATCGGCCCAACATGGTTCTACACCTGTGCTGCAACGCGTTGAAATTCGTGGGGGAGGACTGAGGTCCTCCCCCACGGACCCCCTCCTGAGGATTCCACAAGAGACGACTGGGCGGCGATTGGTTGGGCAGGGCCTGGTGACGGTCGGAATGAATCCGACCTACAGCTAGCCTCTCAACTCCCTTCATTCATACCTGTGCTGCAACTCTTTCCAGGACGTCGGATGGGATGTCGAAGTTGGCATAAACCTGCTGGACGTCGTCGTCTTCCTCCAGTGATTCCACCAGGCGGAGCACCGCCGCCGCCTTGTCGGCACCGACGGCGACCGTTTGCTTGGGCTGCATCGTGATCTCGGCGTTCTCAACCGTGACGCCAAGCGCCTCCACCGCGGCTTTCACCTTCTCGAACGCTGCCGGCGAAGTTGTGATCTCGACCGACTTGCCGTCGACCTGCACGTCGTCGGCACCGGCCTCGATCGCTGCGAGGCCGACCTCTTCAGGGTCGTGCCTGCCTGAGCTAACGGTCATCACGCCCTTGCGCTCGAACATCCAGCCCACCGAGTTGGTCTCGCCGAGGTTCCCGCCGCCCTTGGAGAAAAGATGCCGGACCGCGGCTGAGGTGCGGTTGCGGTTGTCGGTGAGGGTGTCGACCATGACCGCAACCCCTGACGGGCCGTAGCCCTCGTAGCGAACCTCTTCCAGCCGGTCGCCGGCGAGCTCCCCCGTCCCCCGCTGAATCGCGGCCTTGATGCGGTCGGCGGGCATGTTGATCTCGCGAGCCTTCTGGACCGCCAGGCGCAGGCGGAAGTTGCCCTCGGGGTTGCCGCCTCCCTCGCGCGCGGCAATCGTGATCTCACGACTCGCCCGTGTGAAAGCCTGACCTCGCTTGGCGTCGACGACTGCTTTCTTGTGCTTGATGCCGGCCCACTTCGAATGGCCTGACAACTAACCCGCGCCTCCGAACATGCTTTCGTTCATTTTAGTTCGATGTACCGCCGTCTGGCCGCCACCACGTCGCCCTTAACAGGCGTCGCATCGAGACCGACCTTCTCTCCATTGATGCGGACTCCGCCCTGCTCGACCAATCGTCTCGCGTCGTTGCGGCTGCCGGCGATGCCGGTGTCGACAAGGAAGGTCACCAGGTCGGCGGGCGGGCCGTCATACCGTTCGCGTTCGGTCGGAATCTCGCGCTTCCGAAACTTCGTGTTGAAGTCGTCCTCCGCGCGCAAGGCGGTTTCCTCACCATGCAAGCGCTTTACCAGCTGGCGCGCCAGTGCAGCTTTCGCATCGCGGGGCTTGAGCGCCAGGAGATCTGCCTGCTCCTTCGCGTCGAGGCCTGACACGAGCCGCACGTAGCTCTCCGTCAGCGAATCCGGAATCGACATCGTCTTGCCGTAGATCTCCTCTGACGGCTCGCTGATTCCGATGTAGTTGCCGAGCGACTTCGCCATGCGCCGGCCGTCAGGGCCAGTGAGCAGCGGGAATACCGCTATGTCCTGTGGCTCCTGGCCGTATGCCGGCTGGATCTCGCGACCGAACAGCAGGTTGAAGAGCTGGTCGGTGCCGCCGATCTCGACATCGGCTTTGATCGCGACCGAGTCGTAGGCCTGGTTGAACGGATACAGAACCTCGTGCGCGCTGATGGGCGAGCCATCCTTGAGCCGGTTGGCGAAATCCTCGCGCTGCAGCACCTGCTGCAAGGTGGCCTTCGCCATGAGCCGCAGAATGTCCGCCGCCGACATCGTCGCGAGCCACTCCGAGTTACGGCGGACCTCGATCTTCTTGCGGTCGAGCACCAGGTCGAGCTGTTCGAAGTAGGTCTCGGCGTTCTTTGCGATCTGCTCTTCGGTCAGCATCGGCCGGGTCTCAGACCGACCACTTGGATCGCCGATCAGCGCCGTGTAGTCG
Source organism: Candidatus Dormiibacterota bacterium (assembly GCA_035945895.1). Lineage (GTDB taxonomy): Bacteria > Chloroflexota > Dormibacteria > Dormibacterales > Dormibacteraceae > 40CM-4-65-16. The sequence goes on from DASYZS010000164.1 coordinate 25,029, forward strand.
CCGATGATGACCACGACCGTGTGGCCATCGTCCTGAAAGAGCTTGAGCGTATCGAGCACGACCAGGTGCCCGATGTGCAAATCGGGCGCGGTCGGGTCCAGGCCCAGCTTGATCCGCAGCTTGTCGCCGCGCTCGAGGCGCGCCCGCAGATGGCCCTCGACGTCAATCTCCACCGCCCGCTCGCGCAGGCGATGAAAAAGCTGGGACGTCACCCCGCGAGTCTAGGGATTGACCGGGTTGGGGCCGAAGTAGACCTGCGGGTCGCCGGGGAGGATGGGCTGGAACAGGGCGATGATCGGCTTGCCGATCGCGTTGACCAGGTTCGTCATGTACAGCGAATGCTGCACGGAGTCGCGGATGCTGATCTGCAATCCGTCCAGCTCTGATCCACCTATGGGATTGCCCGCCTGGCCAAGCTCGTAAACGACGACGACCGAAAGCATGACCGCGGTCAGCAGCCCTAACGCCACGCCCAGCGTGCGGTTGAGGACCACCGCCTGGATCTGGATCTGCTTGTGCGCGATCTGGGTCGCAACCTCGACGAGGACGAGGATGGCGACGATGATGCCGAAGAAGCCGTAGATGCGGGAGTCGGCGACGTCGAAGTTCGAGGTCTGCTGCAGGATGCCTCCCGCCTGGAGGCCCATGTTGGTCGCCGCCCACACGGCGATGAAGAGCGCCGCCAGTCCGATGAAGCGGCGGATGAGCCCGCTGAAGAAACCGCCCAGGCCGTAGGCGATCAACAGCAGGATCGGAAAGACGTCGACCCAGGTCACTTGGTGCTTCCCCCCGAAAGCACGCTCTCGCGTGCGGAATCCGCGCCTGAGCTCACTCTCGGAACCTGGCGCGGTGTCTTTTCTCCAGCCCCAGCTTGACCTGCGACATCACACTGTCCACTTCGGCGTCCGTCAGGGTGCGCTCCGGGCTTCGGAAAGTCAAGGTAAATGCGACGCTCTTGTGCCCTTCCGGAACCTGTGAGCCCCGGTATTCATCGAACGCACGGGTGTCTTCGAGAAGGTCGCCTGCGAGCTCGTCGATCGCCGCTAAAAGGGCTGTCGCGGCCACCGTGTCCTCCACGACGACCGCGAGATCCCTCTCCACCGCGGGGAATCGAGGAAGTGGCTGCGACCGCTGGACGCTCGCTGCGGCGAGCACGGGCTCGAGGTCGATCTCGACCGCAATGACCCGGCCCGAGATACCGGCCGAAACCGTGGGGTGCAGCTCTCCGATATAACCCAGCTGTCGCCCCTCGAGCACGACCGCGGCACAGCGTCCGGGATGAAACAGCTCCGCGCCCGCGCGATCGTATGTCAACGCCGGCGCCGACAGCGCAGCGACGCACTCGTCGAGCAGTGACTTCGCGTGATAAAACCCATGCCGGCCCGACTCGGAGTCGCTGCCGGCGATGAAGACCATTCCGAGCCGGATCGGCTCATCGGGCTGACCGGGCTTCTCACCCACCTTGGCGAGATACACACTCGCGATCTCGTACACGAAGACCCGGACCTCGCCCTGGTCGCGGTTGAACGCCGCGACGTTTATCAGGGAAGGAAGGAGCGACGTGCGCAGCGTGTCCATGTCGTCGCTCAGGGGGTTCTGGACGCGCATGGCGTGGGCCGCGATGCGGAGCTCCTCGAGCTGGCGTCCAGAGACCAGCGCGGGGTTCCACGTCTCGCTGAAGCCCGCACCAGCAAGTACCTCGCGCACCGCATCGAGCCGGCGGTCCTGGCTGGGCGCCGAAGGCGTCCATCTGTCGTCGCGGCGACCAGGCAGCGTGGGAGGTACGCGATCGTAGCCGTAAACGCGGCCCACCTCCTCGACCAGGTCTTCGGGGATGGTCACGTCGAGGCGGAAGACCGGCGGAAGCACGTCCCACTCGCCGTCGCCGCGGACGTTTACGTGGAATTGCAAACGCTTGAGGATCGCCTCCGCCTCCTCGAGCGGCACATGCGTCCCCAGCACCTCGTCGATCTTGGCGGGCAGGAAGTTGATGCGGATCGGCTCTTGTGGGCGCGGGTAGACATCCGCCCACTCCCGATGCACCTCGCCGCCGGCGAGCTCAGCGATCAAAGCCGCGCCGCGCCGCGCGCCCGCCAGGGCGAGCTCCGGTGGCAGGGCGCGCTCGAATCGAGCCGACGCGTCGGTGCGGAGGCCGAGCGCGCGCGATGTCTGGCGAACGCTTGGCCCGTTGAAGTTCGCCGATTCAAGAAGTACGTCGGTCGTCTTGGGGCTGACCGCCGTCTCCTCCCCACCCATGACGCCCGCGATGCCCACGGCTCGCGAGTCATCGGCGATCACGAGCATGTCGGGGCCAAGGTCTCGCACTACCCCGTCGAGCGCCAGAAGCTTTTCGCCCTCGCGCGCACGTCGCACGTGAAGAGCCGGGCCGGCGAGCCGCGCCAGGTCATAGACGTGCATGGGTTGGGCGTACTCGAGCAGCACGTAGTTGGTGATGTCGACGATGTTGTTGATGGGTCGCACTCCGGCGGCGCGCAGCCGGCGCTGCATCCAATCCGGGCTCGGGCCGACGCGCACGTTCTTGATCACGGCTCCGATGAAGCGGCTGCACAGGTCGGGATCGTCGATCGTGATGCGGACGAGGTCGCGTCCGGGTGGATCGGCCTTGCCAGTGAATGAAGGCATGAAGTCGCGCTTCACGGGGCGGTCGAGACCGGCCGCAAGCTCGCGGGCGACACCGAAGTGGCCCATGCAGTCAGGCCGGTTGGAGGTGACCTCGGCCTCCATGATGGCCTGGCTCGGTATCACCGAGGTCAACGGGTCTCCGGGGGTGCCGCGATCGAGGATGAGGATGCCGGCGTGGTCGTCGCCGAGCATCAGCTCGGCCGCGGACGCCATCATCCCGCGAGCCTCATAGCCGGCGATCTTCATGTCTTTGACGAGCTTTCCGTTGGGGACGGTGATGCCTGGCAAGGCGACCGGGACGAGGCTTCCCGGGTGCGCGTTCGGCGCGCCCGCAATGATCTGAGCGACGGTGCCGCCGCCGATGTCGACCTGGTGGATCCACAGCGGGTCGCGCGACTTCGGGTGCGGGATCTGCTCGAGAACCCTGCCGATGATGATCTCCGAGAGGTCGACGAGGGTCAGCGACTCGACCTCGATCCCGAGCCGCGTCAGAGTGTCCGCGGCTTCTTTGGGGGTGACGCCGTCGAGGTCGACGAAATCTTCGAGCCACTCGTAAACGATTCGCATCTACCGGCCCCGACTTCCGCGATGTGCCGGCATAACGCTGCATTTCGGATCCCAGACTGCGCGATGTGCCGGCAAATCGCGCGATTGAGCGCCGTACTTCATCTTCAGAACTGCTCCAGGAAGCGCAGGTCGGACTCGTAGAAGAGGCGCATGTCGTCGACGTCGTGCTTGAGCATCGCCATTCGCTCGATGCCGAAGCCCCAGGCATAGCCGTTCCACTGCGTCGGGTCGATGCCGCCGTTGCGAAGGACCTGCGGATGGACCATGCCGCATCCGCCGACCTCCAGCCATCCCTTGTGCCGGCAGCTCTTGCAGCCCATTCCGCCGCAGATTCCGCAGGAAACATCGAACTCGAAGCTCGGCTCCGTGAAAGGGAAGTAGCTCGGCCGCACACGCACCTTGCGATCGACTCCGTAGAGCGACTGGATCATGTACAGCAGCGTGCCTTTCATGTCCCCGACGGTCAGGCCTTTGTCCACCGCAAGTCCCTCGACCTGGCTGAAATAAGGAATCCGCGTGGCCTCGGGCGCGTCGCGGCGATAGCAGCGACCCGGAGTGATGATGTAGATGGGCGGCTCCTTGATGCGCTGCATTGCGCGGACCTGCACCGGCGACGTGTGCGCTCGCAGCAGCAGCTCAGGCGTGAAGTAAAAGGAATCCCAGTTCTCGCGCGCCGGATGGCCAGCCGTGATGTTCAGGGCCTCGAAGTTGTACCACTCGGTCTCGACCTCGGGCCCGAGCTCGACCTGGTATCCGAGCGATTCGAGAACGGTCTCGATCTGGCGGCGTACCTGGGTGAGGACGTGGATGTGGCCTCTCCCGAGTGGAGGTCCGGGGAACGTGATGTCAATTGCCTCGGTTTCGGCGAGGTCGGCGAGGCGGACCTGCTCGAGCTCGGCGCGTCGGGCGGCGAGCGCCGCTTCGATCGCACGCTTGGATTCGTTGACCGACTTGCCCAGTGCGGCCCTCTGCTCCGCCGGCATCGAGCCGATGCCTTCGAGGAGCTTGCTGACGCGACCGCTCTTGCGGCCGAGATATTCGACCTCGATCCGCTCGAGCTCTGCGGGTGTTTGGGCTCTGCCGATCGTCGCGAGCGCTTCGGCTGTCAGGGCCGAGGGATCGATCACGCGATGACCGCCCCTGTCGGAGACGGAGAAATATCCGGTGTCCAGGTGGTCCGGATGCTAGGAGCCGCCGAGCACCGGAGCGAACGCACCCGTCGTGCGTGAGCGAGGAGCGCAGAAGGCGACAACGCAGACGGGCTGCCTGGGCGCCGCAGATGAGCCGGCTTCGGCAGGGCGGTCATCCTAACCTCCGGCGAATCTCGAAGAGGATCACAGCCGCCGCCGCGGCAACGTTGAGCGACTCGACCCCTTCGTGGAGCGGCACCGTCACCAGCTTGAGGTCCTGACGGGAAAGCCCGTGCGCCTCGCTACCGAGCACGATCATGCCCGCAGACTCTATCGGTGCCTCGGCCAGCGGTGCACCGCCGGTGGCGGCGGCGCCATAGCCGTCGAGCCCGGCGAGGTCCTTCCATTGGGCGTGTGCGACCCTAAGCCGGAACACGTTTCCAGCTGATGCCCGTACAGCTTTCGGTCCGTACGGGTCGGCCGTTCCCGCAAGCGCAACCAGCGCCGGAGCTCCGGCGGCGGCGGCGGTCCTGGCGATCGCGCCGACGTTGCCTGGATCCTGGATCCGGTCGAGGACCACGAGCGGCCACCGTGCCGCCCGCGCGGCAGCGATCGCGTCCGCGGGTGACGCCTCGTCGACGCGCGCGATCGCGATGGCGCCCTGAGGTGTCACGGTCTGAGTGGCGGCGCGGAACGCGGCCGGAGTCAGCGTGATCCGGGATTCGGAATGAAACGGCAGCTTGTCGCCCTCACGGACCGCGATCAGGTCGAAGGTCAAGCCCGCCGCCTTGGCTTCGGCGAGCACGCGCGGACCCTCCAGGAGGACTAAACCTGGCTCGCGCCGGTGGGCGAGGCGCCGCAGTCTGCGGACGACCTCGTTGTCCGGGCTGGAGATTATCTGCTGGTCAGAGGTTGTTCTTCGCAACCTCCACCAGCCGGGCAAAGGAACCGCTGTCACGCACGGCCAGGTCAGCCAGCATCTTGCGGTCGATCTCCACTCCGGCCTGGCGAAGGCCGTGCATCAGCTTGTTGTACGGCAGCCCCGACTGCCGCGAAGCGGCGTTGATCCGCGCGATCCACAGCTGCCGCATCTCACGCTTGCGCCGCCGGCGGTCGCGGAACGCGTATGCCAGGGCATGCAGGACGGCTTCGTTGGCCGGGCGGAACAGCAGCTTCTTGGAGAGGCGGAATCCCTTCGCGCGCTCGAGGATCTTCTTGTGCCTGCGGTGCGCGGGGACGCCGCGCTTGACCCTCGCCATCTAAACCCCGAGCGCCCGGCGCACGGTCTTGCGGTCGGCCTTCGAGACCGGCTGCTCTGTGTGGTCCTTGCGCTTGTGCTTCTTGGACTTCTGGTGCAGACGGTGGCTGGTCCATGAGTTGCGGCGGACGAGCTTGCCGTTGCGCGTGACCCGAACCCGCTTGGCGATGCCCTTCTGGGTCTTGATCTTAGGCACTGGTCGCTGCCTGCTCCTTCACCGGTGCACCCTGGCGGGACGGGGCCAGGATCATGAACAGGTTCCTGCCTTCGAGCAGCGGCTGCCGCTCGACGACGGCGAACGGGCGCGCGTCGTCGGCCACCCGGTCGAGCAGCTTGCGCCCGATGTCCTGGTGGACCATCTCGCGGCCTCTGAACATGATCGTCACCTTGACTTTTTCTCCTGCCTCGAGGAACTGACGCAGCCCTTTGAACTTGGTCTGGAAATCGTGCTCGGCGACCTTGGGTCTGAGCTTCATCTCCTTGAGCTTGATGACGTTCTGCTTGCGCCGCTGGTCTTTCTCGCGCTTGACGGTCTCGAACTTGTAGCGTCCGTAGTCCATCAGTCGGCAGACCGGCGGGTTCGCTTGCGGAGCGACTTCCACGAGGTCAAGTCCCTTCTCGTTGGCGATGCGCAGCGCGGCGTCGAGAGAAAGCACGCCAAGCTGGTTGTTCTGGTCGTCGATCAGACGCACTTCCGAGCTGCGGATCTGATCGTTGATCCTTAGCTCTTTAAACGGTATGGGACGTTACCTCGGCCAAATTCAGTGCTGCTATCTATTCCTCCAACACAGATAAAACAAAACGGACAGCGAGCGCCGTCCGCTTCGTGAACCCGTTTGGACCGAAGCCCTGGGGGTGAGGGCGGCGCCCTTCTTCAGAGCGTGGATGGTACCGGAAACGTAACCCGGCGCGCAAAATGGGTGTTGCTCTCGTCGATGGGAACGCTGCCCCACGTCTCGGCACACAGTCGCACCGCAGCAGCGCTGCTTATGATCGCGGCCCTGGCCGCAGCATGTGGGCCGTCGCCCAACAAGGTCGCGGGCCACAGCCCGTCGCCCTCCGCGTCGCCAACTCAGCTGGCAACGCCGTCGCCGTCGTCCTCGCCGCCACCGCAACCGGTGACCGGCGCGTACGGCGTGCTCTACAGCAGCCAGGCCGCGGGCACCTACACAGTCAGCATCATCGGCGTCGACGGCAAGGTCGTGGCCTCCGCGCAGGCCAGCACCCCAGCCCTCCCCTCGTGCGCCAACTCCGCGGCCGCTCTTGTCGCGCCCCCGTTGAGCACGAGCGACTCAGCCGTCTACTACTTGGAGGCGTCGGGAGGGGTCACCAGATTGCTCGTCAACGGTCAGAAGCAACAAGCGGCCAGCGTCCCCGCGCCGACCACATCGCGACGGGCAATGTTCTCGGTGAGTCCGGACGACCAGAAGATCGCGGTAGTAGTGGCCGATTTCAATTCTTCGGGCGCGTCGACCCGCCTGTATGTTGAGAATCTCGACGGCACCGGGCACCTGGATCTATTTAGCGAGACGGGCGCCTATACGCTCTGGCCAGTTGGCTGGCACGGCACTAACAACCTCGTACTCGGCAAGATCGCGGCGTGCACCCAAGGCGGAGGTCCTTTCACCGGGACACCGACCGAGCTCCACGTGGTCGACCCGGCGACGGCGACTCGTCGTTTCACGATAGGCAGCGCGAACTGTCCCCCGGTCAACCGACCGTCGCCGGCCGGCGTGATCTGCGAAAACCCGCCGAATGCCACTGTTTTGAGCTGGACCGACGCGACGCTACGGACTCTGCCCATCCAGGGACCGATCGGCGCGTACCTCTCGCCAAGCGGCGCCAACGTCGCATTCGTCGACAACACAGGGACCACCTTCACCAATGGTGGGTCGGCGATGGCAGGTCTTTTGGCGTGCACCTGGATCGACGACAACCACGTCTTGTCCGGCGGCGATGCGCAACATCAGCCACGAGTGGGAACCACAACCACGGCCGCGATAGTGGCTGTCGCCGCGCAGGGCGACTGTGGCGGGCGAATTCCCGGAAGTCTTTAGCTCGAGCGCCGGCGCTCGGCGATCTCGGCGGTGATCATCTCCACGAACGCATCCACTGACATGTCGACCTTCTCGCCGGCGCGGTTCTGCACGTTGACGTGCGCGGCCTCGACCTCTTTGCCACCGACCACCGCGATGTAAGGCACCTTCTTTAGCTTCGCGTCGCGGATCTTTCGGTCGAGCCGTTCAGAGCGCTTGTCGAGATCAACTCGTACTCGCCTTGACCGCAGGCGCTTCGCCACGTCTTCGCCGTACGCAGCGTGCGCGTCGGCGATCGGAGCGACGACGACTTGCGTGGGGTGCATCCAGGTTGGGAACGCGCCGGCCCACCGTTCGATCAGGTAGCTGAAGACACGTTCCATGGCTCCGGCGGCGCCGCGGTGGACCATCACAGGTCGCTGGCGCGAGCCATCTTCGGCGACGTACTCGAGGTCGAAGCGCTGAGGCATCTGAAAGTCGACCTGCACCGTCGAGTTGGTGAACTCACGCCCGTGCGCGTCCTTCACCTGGAAATCGATCTTTGGACCATAGAAGGCTGCCTCGCCGGCCTTCACCGTGTAGCGCTGGCCCATCGATTCGAGGGCCTCTTGCAGCGCTGCCTGAGCTTCCTCCCACTGCTCCTCGTTCCCGAGCCACTTGTCCTTCACGTTGTCGCGCGTCGCGACCTCGTATCGGAAATCGTCGATGCCCAGGACCCTCGAGAAGTAGAGCGCGATGTCGATCGAGCCCCTGACCTCTTCCAAGAGCTGATCGGGCGTGCAGAAGATGTGCGCGTCGTTGAGCGCAAAAGACCGGACGCGGTTGAGACCCGCTAGCGTGCCCGATCGCTCGTATCGCCAGTTGTTGCCGATCTCGGCGATGCGCAGCGGCAATTCGCGGTAGCTGCGCAGCTCGGTCTGGTAGATGACGATGTGGTGCGGACAGTTGACGGGCCGCAGCTCCAGCTCCTCCCCGTCCTCGAACTTCATCGGCGGGTACATGTAGTCCTTGTAGAGCTCGGCGTGCCCGCTCTGCCTGTAGAGGTCGAGTCGCGCGACGTCCGGCGTGCGCACGTGCAGGTAGCCGCGGGCAAGCTCCTCGTCGACGATGAAGCGCTCCAGCTCGCGGCGCACGGTGGCACCATCCGGCAGCCACAGCGGCAGGCCCGGACCGACGCGGTCGTCGACGGCGAAAAGCTTCAGCTCCTTGCCCAGCTTCTTGTGGTCGCGCTTCTCCGCGTCCTCGAGGAACTTCAGGTAGTCATCAAGCGCTCTCTGCGTCTCCCAGGCCGTGCCGTAGATGCGCATCAGCTGGCGGTTGTGCTCATCCCCCTTCCAGTAGGCCCCGGAGACGCGCTGCAGCTTGAAGGCTTTGAGGTCGCGCGTCGACTTCACGTGCGGCCCTAGGCACAGATCGAGAAATTCACCGGTGCGATAGACGCTGACTCCGTCACCCGAGACCTTCTCATCGATCAGCTCCAGCTTGTAGTCCTGGCCGCGCTTGCGAAATTCCTCGATCGCCTCGTCGCGCGGCAGGATCTGGTGCTCGAAGGGGCGCCCCTCCTGCGCGATCCTGCGCATCCGCGACTCGATCGCCGGCAGATCATCCTCCGAGATCGGCTTGCCGAAATCGAAGTCGTAATAGAAGCCCGGCGGTTCCTTGATCGCCGGACCGATCGCGTACTTGGCGTCGGGATAGAGCTCGGTCACAGCCGCGGCGAGGAGATGCGCGGTCGAGTGACGCAGGACCTGGAGCGGATCGTCAGCGACTTCATGGTCGCCGTATTCGGGCATCGGGTCGTCCAGTATATGGACGCCTGTGAACTGGACCGCGATCGTGGACACGCTCGGATACCCATCGGCGGGACTGGGCATCCTGATCGAAAGCACCGGCATTCCATTTCCCGGCGAAACACTGCTGCTCCTGGCCGCGGGCTGGGCCGCCGTGCGTCATCACTCGATCGTGCTCGTCATCCTTTTTGGGTTTCTCGGCGCGACTATCGGCGCCGACGTCGGCTACTACCTCGGTTACCGCGGCGGGAGGCCTTTTGTCGAGCGCTTCGGCCATGTTTTCCACGTCCGGCCGGACCACATGGCGCGGGCGGAGCTGTTCTTCAACCGTTACGGCGACAAGACGATCATCGTTGGGCGGTTCGTGCTCGGGCTGCGCACCTGGGCTTCGATGATGGCCGGCATGGCGCGCATGCCCTTCTGGCGATTTCAGCTGTTCAGCGCGATCGGCGGGTTGGCGTGGGCGACCGCCATCGGCTTGGCGGGTTACTTCCTGGGCAGCAACCTCGCGCTGCTCGAGGCGATTCTTCGTGACATCGGCATCGGCGGCATCGTCGTCATTGCACTGATAGTGGCGGTCCTTGTCCTGGCACAGGCGCGCGCCTCCCGCCAGCGATAACGCCCAGCCCACCTCCAAGAAGCAGGATGCCAAGCCCGCCCAGCACCTGGGCCGTCCCGATGTTGTCGGCCAGCGCCGCGGCGATGAGCACCGGGAGGGCCGACACGCCGTTGATGACCATATAGAGCAGCGCGAAGATCCGGCCGCGAATGGCATCGCTCGTCGACTCCATCAAGTACGTGACGGCCGGGATCAGGATCGCTCCGAACTCCATTCCCAGAAGCAAGCTGAAGGTCGCTCCTGTGATGCGGTTGTGGACCTGCAGGTCCGGAAAGTGGCGCATCGCTTGTGGCACCGCCGCGAGCGCGAGCAGGGTGACGCCGTTGGCGAGCAGTGAAAATGCAAGCAATCGCCACCGGTCGACGTTGCGCAGAAACTGGCCAAGCAGCACGGCGCTGAGGATCGCGCCGGCGGTTGCCGGGCCGAGGATCACGTATGTGTCCTGCGCCGCGATGCCGATGACCTTGCTCACGTATGCAGGCGCGAGCGTGTACAGCATGAAAAGGACCAGGATCGCGATGCTGACCTGCCCGAACGCGAGGCGCAGGCCTCGCGATGCACGCAGCGCGTCGACTCCCTCTTTGAGGTCGCGCAGCATCACACGGAACCGGCTCGCGCTCTCCCCCACTGGCGACTCCGTGTGCCGCTCGAGCGGTGGAATGTCCGAGGCGAAGATGAGCGTCGCCGCGACGATCAGCAGCACCACCGCGAACCAGTAAGGCGCGTAAAGGTCGATTCGGGAAACGACCGGGGCAAGCACACCACCCAACACCAGCGTCAACACGGACGTGAGGAGCGCCATCGAGTTGGCGGTGATCAACATCGATCGCGGGAGCACTGTCGGGATCACCGCGGCTTCGGCCGGCGCGAAGAGCTGACCGACCGCGGAAAACAAGAACGCGATCAGCAGCAGATGCAGGAAGTCATTCCTCACGCCGGGAATGAGCGCGGCGATGGGGATTGCGGCCACTACCAAGCCTCGAGCGACGTTGCACCACAACATGATCTGTTTGCGGTTCAGACGGTCGGCGACCACTCCTGCCGGCGGCGAAAGGAACACCGCGGGCACGGTGTAGGCGAGCAGCGTCACCGCAACAGGTGTGCTGCCGTGCGAGATGTTGTAGGCGAGGATGATCAGCGAGAAAAGAAGGAACTTGTCCGCGAGCTGCGAGGCAAGCTGAGCGAACCAGATGTTTCGAAAAGCGGTGTGGCGGAGCGCGCCGCGAAAGCCCCCTGGAGCCTCGACCGGCAGGCGAATCGGTTCCACGGTCGGAGAGACTAACGATCAGACCTGGGTTTTAACTGCGCGAAACATCGCTTCCCACTCCGCAAGACTCAGCGTCTGGGGCCTGCGTGTCGGGTCGATGCCGAGCTCGGGCAGGGCGCTGAACCCCATCCTGGACAGGATTCCGCCGAGCTGTTTGCGGCGAAACTGAAAGACGCTCTCGACGAAGCGAAAGAACGCGTCGTAGTCCTCGACGTTGACCGCGGGTTTCGGCCTCACCTCGAGCACCACGAGCGCCGAATCGACGCGCGGCTGCGGCTGAAATGCGGCGGCCGGGATCGTCAGAACCATCCGGGCCTCGGCAAAGACTTTCACCGCGACGGTGGCCAGGCTCGCGGCCGTGGTCGCCGTCCAACGCTCCGCGACTTCTTTCTGCACGACCAACGAGAGGCGTCGTGGCCTTGGGAACTCCCCACGGCCACGACGTGGGGGCCCCAATAGGTTTCTGATCAGGGCGCCGGTGAGGTTGTACGGAATGTTTCCGGCGACCAGATGCGCCGCGATGTCGAGACGCAGGATGTCGCCCTGGACGATCTCCACGTCGGGAAATTCGCGCGTCACCTCCCACAGGGCCGGGAGCAGGTCGCGGTCGAGCTCGACCGCGATCACGCGGTGCGCGCGCGGTGCAAGCGCGATGGTGAGCGTCCCGACGCCCGCACCTACCTCGAGGACATCGTCGTCTTCGGATGCCCCTGCGGCTTCCGCGATCGCGTCGCGCAGCCGCGAATCGATGAGGAAGTTCTGGCCGAGCCGGTGCTTGGGCGTGATGCGGTGCCGCCTCAGCAGCTCGTCGAGCTGCCTCGGGTCGGCCGGATCGATCACTTACTTCATCTTTTGGAAGAGCGTGATCGCGTTGGCCCGCTCCTGGTCGGCCAGTTGCTCGAGGCTGATGCCGCGCAGCTCCGCGACCAGCTGCGCGGTGTCCAGCAGATAAGCGGGCCGGTTGGGCACGTCCATCCGCTGCTGGGCGTTGCCGTACGGCGAATCGGTCTCGAGCAAGATCCGGTCGGCCGGGCAGCGTTTGACGACCTCGCGCAGCTCGTTCCGGCTGGGCCGGGTGATCAACCCCGCGAACGACAGGTAGAAGCCGACGTCGAGGAACTTCTGCGCCCACTCCCAGTCGAGCGCGAAGTAATGCATCACGCCGCGCAGCGAAGGGTGGCGCTTGATCGTGGCGAGCAGCTCTGACGATGCGCCGCGGTTGTGCACCGAGACGGGCAGATCCTGGGAGGTCGCGATGCCAAACAGCTCGTCCAGTCGCTGGATCTGCAGGTCGTGGGCCGGTCCGCCGGTGTGCTCGAAATCGAGGCCGATCTCTCCGATCGCGACCACCATCTCGTCGCGCGCCAGGCGGCCGAGGGCGCCGAGGTCGGGCTCTGCCTCCTGGAGTGGGTAGTGCCCCACCCCAGCCCAGACCTCTTCGTAGGCGTGCGACAGGGACACCGCGTTGGAGCTGCGTTCCAGGTCGACCCCGACGGCGATCAGCCTGGTGACCCCAGCCGCGACCGCCTGCTGCACGACCTGGGTCGCGTCCCCCAGCTCCTCGATATGGAGATGGGTGTCCACCAGACCTACGCTCAAGAGTCGGCCGCCTCCTCGAGCACCTCGTCCAGGCGCTTGAAGAGCGGCTGCGGCTCGGGCAGCTTGCGTCCCGGCTCGAGCCGAGAGGGACGCCATCGATCCTCGTCCGGATAGTCACCGGTTATGACCCGATGCGTGCCCACGTCCTTCACGTGCGGCTGGGGAGCGATGACGTCGTCGTAACCCAGCATCGCGTGGAGGCGCTGCGACGAGAACGGAAGGAACGGCGTGAGCATGGTCTTGAGGTTGTCGACGCAGCGCAGCGCCACGTAAAGCACCGTACCCGCCCGCCGGCGGTCCGTCTTGATCGTCTGCCAGGGCTGCTCCGAGCCGAGGTACTGGTTGACGTCGCGGGCCACGTTCATCGCGTGCTTGAGCGCGTTCTGGAAACGCGCCTCTTCGAGCTGTTGACCCACATGGTCCAGCGCATCCTCGACCCTTCGGATCAAGGCTTCATCGGCAGGAGTGAGCGATTCCGGCTCCGGCACCGCGCCGAAGTTGCGATGCGCGTTGACCAGCGTCCGGTGCACCAGGTTGCCCCATGTGGCGACGAGCTCGTCGTTGTTGCGCCGAATGAACTCCGACCACGTGAAGTCGGTGTCCTGATTCTCCGGGCCTGCGATCATCAGGTAGTAGCGCAGCGCGTCCGCGTCATAGCGGTCGAGCACGTCCCTCACGTAGATAACGTTGCCGCGACTCGTCGAAAACTTCGAGCCTTCCATGTGCAGGAACTCGCTGGCGACGATCTCATCGGGCAGGTGACGGTCCCCGGCGCCCATCAGGATCGCCGGCCAGAGCACGGTGTGAAACGTGATGTTGTCCTTGCCCATCGTGTAGTAGTGCCGGGAGTCGGGGTTCTCCCACCACTCCTTCCACGCTTCGGGCCTGCCCTGGATGGCCGCCCACTCGATGGACGCTGAGAGGTATCCGATGACCGCATCGAACCAGACGTAGATCTTCTTCTGCGGATCGTCCTCCCAGCCCGGCAGCGGTACCGGCACGCCCCAGTCGAGGTCGCGCGTGATGGCGCGGGGCTTGAGATTGCTGACGAACTCGAGCGAGTACTTGCGCACGTTCGACCGCCAGTCGTCGTGCGCCTTGATCCATTCGGTCAGCTGCCGGCCGAACGCCGGCAGGTCGAAGAAGAACTGCTCGGTCTCGCGGAACTCCACCGGCGCGTCGCTGCCCCGCTGGTGCGGATTGATGAGGTCGGTCGGGTCCAGCTGGTTGCCGCAGCTGTCACACTGGTCGCCGCGAGCCTCCATGTAGCCGCAAATGGGGCACTGGCCCTCGATGTAGCGGTCGGGCAGCGTGCGGCCAGACGCGGGGTCGAACGCACCGAGCTGTTTTTGCCTGACGAGGTAGCCCTTCTCGTAGAGCGTCAGAAACAGCTCTTGGGTGATGCGGTAGTGGTTGGCAGTTGTGGTGCGCGTGAAGATGTCGTAGGTCATGCCCAGGCGCACGAGGTCGTCGACGATGATCGCGTTGTTCTCATCGGCGAATTGTTTCGGCGGAATGCCCCTTTTGTCGGCCTCGTACGTGATGGGGGTGCCGTGCTCGTCGGTGCCGCTCGCCATCAGGACACGTGATCCCCTCAGTCTCTCGAAGCGCGCGAGAACGTCGCCCGGCACGGCGAGACCGACCACGTGACCGATATGACGCGGGCCGTTGGCGTACGGCCATGCGGGAGCGATCAGGACTGTTCTTCGTTCAGGCACCCGAGATCACAAGCGTAAACTCGCCGCGCGCACGGTCACCCAGGGCGGCCGCGACCTCGGCCGCCGTCCCACGCAGCACCTCTTCATGCACCTTCGTCAGCTCGCGGGTCACCGTGATGCTCCGCTCTGGGAGCGATTCGGCGATGAGCGCGAGCGACTTCGTGATCCGAAAAGGCGACTCGAACGCCACCGCAGGTCGCGGATCGCCGCGCAGAGATTCGAGCAGCCGCCGCATCTCACCCGGCTTGCGCGGCAGGTAACCGACGAAGGTGAACCCCGGCCCTCCATAGCCGGCGATCGAGAGGGCGGCAGTGACGGAGCTGGGTCCCGGGATTGGAATGACGGTGTGCCCGGCCGCCCACGCCGCGGTCACCAGGACCTGACCGGGATCCGAAAGGGTCGGCGTCCCCGCGTCGCTGACGAGCGCCACGTCCCCCTCGTCTAGGGCTGCCAGCACGCGCGGCAGCCCGCGCCGCTCGACGGGCGCGCGGTAGCTGATGAGCGGCTTGCGGATGTTGTGCCGCGCGAGAAGGCGCGCCGTGACGCGAGTGTCTTCAGCCGCGATGACGGAGACCTCGCCGAGGATGCGGATCGCGCGGCCGCTCAGGTCCTCGAGGTTGCCGATCGGCGTGGCGACAACAAAGAGACTGCTCAAACCTCGTCGAGCCACGCGCCGACACGGTCCGCAACCTGGGCGCCGGGGCCGACGAATCGCGACGCCGGCGGCAGCACCTGCAGGAAGGTCTTGCCGTAATCGCGTCCGAGGATGCGGTTGTCGA
>DASYZS010000165.1:0-2553 GCA_035945895.1 Candidatus Dormiibacterota bacterium
CGAGGTACGCCGCAGCATCGACGAGAACGTCGAACTCTCGCGGCGCCAGCTCAAGCAGCTCGCGGAAATCGGCATCGACATGGGCCAGGTCACGTACGAGCTCGAGGTCGAAGGCGTCGACCAGTTCGTCAAGTCGTTCGAGAACCTGCTCGGAACGCTGCGCAAGAAAGCCGCGGACATCAAGGCGGGCAAAGGCCCGCGCCAGTGGTCCAGCCTTGGCCGGCTCCAGCCGGCGGTCGACACGCAGGTGGCGAAGCTGCAGAAAGACGACGCGCCGCGCCGCCTATGGGCCAAGGACTCGACGCTGTGGAGTCCCGATCCCGCCAAGCGCCAGGAGATCCACGACCGCCTCGGATGGCTCGACGTCTCTGACAAGATGCTGGAGAAAGCGCCCGAGTTCACAGGGGTCGCAAGGGCCGGCCGCGAGTACACCGACGTGGTCCTGCTCGGGATGGGTGGTTCGAGCCTGTGCCCCGACGTGCTGCGCAACACCTTCGGCGCCGTCAAGGGGCACCCCAGGCTGCACGTCCTCGACACGACCGATCCCTCGACGATCCTGAGCGTTCGCTCGAAGATCAAGATCCCAAGCTCGCTCTTCGTCGTCGCGTCGAAGTCCGGCGAGACGACCGAGACGCTTTCCCATTTCGCGTACTTCTGGGACCAGAGCGGCGGCAAAGGTCACCAGTTCGCGGCCATCACCGACCCCGGCACGTCACTCGAGAAGCTCGCGAAGGATCACAAGTTCCGGTGGATCTTCCAGAACCCGCCAGACATCGGCGGACGGTACTCGGCCCTTTCCTACTTCGGCCTCGTCCCAGGAGCACTCATGGGCGTCGACGTGCCGAAGATGCTCGACCGCGCCACCGAGATGGAGCACTCGTGCGCCGACTCGATTCCGGTGGAGTCGAACCCCGGCGTATGGCTCGGTGCCGTGATGGGCCGCCTGGCGGCGCACGGCCGGAACAAGCTCACGCTCATCATGTCGCCGAAGGTCGCTACCTTCGGCTACTGGGTCGAGCAGCTGATCGCCGAGAGCACTGGCAAGGAAGGCAAGGGCATCGTGCCCATCGAAGGCGAGCCGGTGGGCAAGCCGGCGGTCTATGGGGATGACCGGCTGTTCGTCTACATCCGAATGGACGCCGATCCGCCCAACCGGGCCGTGCAGGCCCTCGAGCGCGCGGGCCAACCCGTCGTGACCCTGACGATGCGTGACAAGCTCGACCTGGGCGGAGAGTTCTTCCGCTGGGAGGTCGCGGTGGCGATCGCCGGGTCGATCCTCGGCATCGACGCGTTCGACCAGCCCAACGTGCAGGAGTCAAAGGACAACACGAAAAAGGTCCTCGCGACATTCAAGTCGCGCGGCAAGCTGCCCCCGGCGGAGTCCGTCGACGCGTCCAAAGCGAAGGTCGGCGTGGCGGCCCTGCTGAAGAAGGCGAGGAAGGGCGCGTACTTCGCGATCATGGCCTACACGGCGCGCACGCCTCAATCGGAGGCGGCTATCGCCGCGATTCGCGGCGCCATTCGCGACAAGACGAAGATCGCGACCACCGCCGGCTACGGCCCTCGCTTCCTGCACTCGACCGGGCAGCTGCACAAGGGCGGTCCGAAAACGGGCCTGTTCCTGCAGATCGTTCAGGACGACACGAAGGACGTGCCGATTCCGGGCCAGCCTTACAGCTTCAGCGTTCTGAAGCAGGCGCAGGCGATCGGCGACCTGCAGTCGCTCACGTCGCGCAAGCTCCCGGTGCTGCGCGTGACGCTGGGATCGCATCCGGCGGCGGGTTGGCGGGCGCTGACGGCGGCCGTGAAAGGCGCACTGAAATGATCGATACGCCGGCATATCGCAGCACTTGGCGAACCCCAACCCGTGTTACGCCGGCATATCGCGTAAGGGGAGGGGCGTAGGCCGTGGAGATCGGCTTCGTCGGCCTCGGCCGCATGGGCGGCAACATGTCGCTGCGCCTTCTCAAGAAGGGCCACCGCGTGATCGGCTTCGACCTGTCGCCCGCGGCGGTGCAGTCCTACGCGGGCCAGGGCACGGTGCCGGCCAAGGACTGGAAGGACTTCGTCAACCAGTTCAAGGATCGGCCGCGAATCATGTGGATCATGGTCCCGGCCGGCGATCCCACGACCCAGGCCATCAACACGCTCATCGAGCTCGGCGACCGCGACGACATCATCATCGATGGCGGCAACACCAACTGGAAGGTGGCGCTCGATGACAGCAAGCGCGTCAACGCCAAGGGTCTGCACTACGTCGACGCAGGGGTGTCGGGAGGCATCTGGGGCCTCGAGTTCGGATACAGCCTGATGGTCGGCGCCGAGCCCGACATCTACGACCACTTGCTTTCGATCCTCAAAGACCTCGCGCGGCCGCTCAGGTCCTCGAGGTTGCCGATCGGCGTGGCGACCACAAAGAGACTGCTCAAACCTCGTCGAGCCACGCGCCGACACGGTCCGCAACCTGGGCGCCGGGGCCGACGAATCGCGACGCCGGCGGCAGCACCTGCAGGAAGGTCTTGCCGTAATCGCGTCCGAGGATGCGGTTGTCGA
>DASYZS010000166.1:0-2237 GCA_035945895.1 Candidatus Dormiibacterota bacterium
AGCACGCGAAGAAACGCGGGCCAGGCCCGATCGGGATAGATCTTCAGCATCATGGCGCCCCGGACGATAAGTCACCGGGCGCCTATCCGATCGCGAAATCGACCTCGACCGAGACCTGGACGTCGATCTGTCCGACGGGAACCTGGGTCGGCGCAGCCGACGCGCCCGCCGCCAGGTAGGGATAAGGCACGCGGTTGCTCGAGTTCAAGTCGCTCACCTGCGTGACCTGGCCCAGCTTCACTCCCGCTGCTGAAGCCATCGCAGATGCTTTCGCCTTCGCGTCAGCGATCGCCAGTGACCGCGCCTGTGCTTGCGCAGGCTTGGGGTCGTTCAAAGAAAAGCTCACGTAGATGTTGGTGGCGCCCCCTTCCTGAACGATCGCGTCCAGCGCCCTGCCCGCAGAGTCGACGTTGTGCCACTTGAGCTGCAGCTGCTCCGCGGCGCGAAAGCCTGTGACGGTCTGGCCCTGTGGGCTGTAGACGGGACCGATCCAGTAGCCCGTCGTGTTGAGGTCGCCGTCAGCGACGCCCAACGCCTTGATTCGGGAGATGAGCTTGGACGCCTTGGCGCCGAGGTCCGCCTGCGCCCCGGACGCGGTCGCGTCTTGCGAGTCGATGCCGGCACCGATGATCGCGAGGTCTGGCTTCACCGAGACGGTGGCGTCGCCGCTGGTCACGATGCCTGGCGTGACGGATGTGGAGGAGGTCGCGCTGGGTGCGGTGATCACATACGTCGGGCGATTCGAGGCAACCACGATCGCGGCCACGGCCACCACGCACGCCGCCGCGATGCCGAGCGGAACGTAAAAAGTTCGCATTTGCCAACACAACGGCCGGGAAAGGCGGCGCGTAACGCGCGGTGGTCAGTCTTCCGGGTCAGGCCACGCTGGTGGATCCCAGCCCACGTTCGGGACGGTGCCCGTGCGCCAGTACACGCCGCGGCGGCGCTGCATCAGCTCCTCATCGACGAGGAAGCGGCGCAATGACGCGAAGTCGGGGTGCCGGCGCCCGATGATCCGGTTCACTTCGGCTTCGGCGTACAGCCGCGACGGCTGAAAGTCCTCGACCAGCCAGCGCAGGACGGCGACGCGCTTTTTGTGCTGGACCGGGATGCTGATCAACCGGCCCGCGACGTCGACGAAGTTCTGCAGCACGCGCTCGCGCGCGCACGCTTCGTGATCCGCACCCACGGCCATGTGTGCCGAGGAACTTAACGCCGGACCGAGGACACATCCACTGCGTGCGTGTTAATTCGATCCAGGCTGATGGGGACCAGATATCAACCCGCGTGCGTTGATCTCTTTGTGACGTGGTGATTGCCCGCGTCCCACCCCTCTCCCGCCATGCGGGGGAGGGCCGCCCAAATGTCGCTTCATCCAGGTCTACGCAGAGATCGATGGGAACTTGCGGTCTTGTCGCGAACGCCGGCACTCGCGGGTTTGGAGAAAGGAAATTTCCCGCGACTGCCGGCACTCGCGGCAAATGGCGGAGGGGGAGGGATTTGAACCCCCGAGGGCCTTGCGACCCTAACGGTTTTCAAGACCGCCGCCATAAACCGAGCTCGGCCACCCCTCCGACAAGGGCAACGCCGAATTATCGCGCCCCGATCAGCTCCACCCCGCCCATGTAGGGACGCAGGACCTCGGGCACGGCGATCATTCCGTCCGCTCGCTGATACGTCTCGATGAGCGCATCAATCGTGCGCGGCAGCGCCAGCCCCGACCCGTTGATCGTGTGCACAAACCGAGGCGCTGATCCCCGGCCTGGCCGGAAGCGGATGTTGGCCCGCATCGCCTGGAAGTCGTTGAACACCGAGCACGACGAGACCTCGAGGTAGCGGTCTAGGCCCGGCGCCCACGCGTTCAGGTCGTACTTCTTGTACTGCGCGAATCCCATGTCGCCGGTGCACATCGCCATAACGTTGTAGTGCAGACCAAGTCGCTGCAGGACGTCCTCGGCGTCGCGGGTCAGCTGCTCGAACTCCTCCATCGACGTCTCGGGCGTCGTGACCTTCACCAGCTCGACCTTCGAGAACTGGTGCAAACGGATAAAGCCGCGCGTGTCTTTGCCGGCGGCGCCGGCCTCGGTCCGCCACGACGGCGCGTAGGAGACGTACTTCAGCGGCAGCACGTCTGCCTCGAGGATCTCCTCGCGGTGGAAGTTCGTCACCGGCACCTCGGCGGTCGGTATCAGCCAGAGGTCGCGATCTTCGACCTTGAACAGCTGGTCGGCGAACTT